>CAKKPG010000084.1 GCA_919901555.1 Nitrospiria bacterium
CCAGCAATCCTTCCTCAAGCAGCAGCCCCAGGAGATTTCTTCCGGTGCGTTCCTTCAGCCCCGAGGCCTGGATGATCTCCCCGCGCGTTGACACTCCGTGCACCAGGACCTCCTGAAGCATCCGGGACGCCTCGGACCGGAGGGGTTGTTTTTCGCCTGAGGGACCGGGGACCATGCCCCTGTCGCGAAGGTCGACATAGTGCCTGATCCGCTGGACGAGTTCTTCCAACCGCAGCATGTTGCCCATATATTCCACCTGGTCAAGGCAGATCTCGAGAAAGAAGCGGCAAAACCGTATCAGTCCTTCATTCGACAGGTTCCCTCTGCCGTCAAGGTCGTTCCGGCGGGGAGCGTCCGCCCAGGAGAGCGCTGCTTTGTAATCGGCGTTCCGGCGGGCGAGCCCGCGGCTCACGGACCAGAGGCCGAAACCAAGGACGGGGATCCGCTGAAAATACGCTTCCGTGAAGAGTCGCGCCACGCGGCCGTTGCCGTCGAGAAAGGGATGTATCCACATGAGCCGATGGTGGGCTGCCGCCAAAGCAACGAGCTTTGCAGCGCCGTGGTGCCGGTCCGGCGCATAGAATTCCGCGAATCGACTGAGCAGGCCCTCCAGGCTGCCGCTTTCAGGCGGGACATGATGGCCCACCTTTACCGCCTCGTCGCGCAGCTCGCCCGGAACGACCCGGCGTTCTTGACCCGTCTCCGGGTCCTTCACGGTCTGGAATTCCTCCAGCAGCTGCCGGTAAAACTCCCGGTGTAAATGGCAGAGGAATTCTTCACGCGCGACGTTGATCTCAGGTTCTTCCCGCAGCCTTTTTTCCATGTCCCTTTGAACGGTGATATGGGCGACGCTTTCCATCTGGAGATTGCGCTTTGCCGGATCGGCATCATAATGCTTCTGCATCGCGCGAACGATGTCGTAAGGATGGGTGTTGTGGCCTTCGATCAAATTGGAATAATAACTGTTGATTATCCGGAGCAATTCGTGGAGCGAGCCGAGGGTCACGGGATGCTGCCGGTGTCCAAGGGCCGCGGATTTCTGGATCACCGTTAAGGCCAGATCTTGAAGGTCCTCGGCCCCCTCGGGCAGCAGAGGGGTCATGTTATTTATTTGCGTGGCCATGGGATTCTCAGTATTTGCCGGTTATTTTGCCGATTTATTATTACTGCAACTATACATAATTATTAGCAAAATATCAAGATAAAAAACTATTATCGACATATTACTGCCGATGTATTTGCCGCTATCTTCAAGGCCGGCCAAAGTCGGTTTTATGGTATCAATATTTCTGACAGACCGGAACAAAATCCACCACGAAGTCACACCCTGCACTCGCGTTATCACTCGTAACCGCTGGGTGCAGGCGAAGGCACGAAGTAATACATGAATGCCTTTGGGGTTTGATTAACAGGCGTATTTTAAAGACCTTCTTCGTGTCTTGGTGGGATCACCCAGAATGCCGCAAGATACATCGCCGCGCCGAAGAGAAGCACGAATTGAAATCCTGCGGACAAGGCAAGCATGATCGCGAGGACCGGGGCGAGCACCGAGAAGCAGCCGTTGACCGCCCACGCCCAAGGGATGAGTCCGGGAGCAACTGATTCGAGGACCGAGATGCCGAGGGGGAAGGGGATGCCCATGAGGAGGCCCGCGGGCATGAGCAGAACGAAGGAGAAGATGATCTTGCTCACCAGCGGATGATGGCCCATGGCGGCTATGATCCCGGGCAGCAGGAGGCTGTAGACAAAAGCAAGACCTGCAAGGATGAGGAGGACGTGGGGGTTTTTGAGCGCCCTGAAGCGCCGGCTCAACAGACTGCCGAGGCCTGAGCTGATCAGGATCGAGGCAATGACCGTGCTTGCCGCGTAGGACGGGTTCTCGAGGCTCAGGATCATTTTCTGGATGAAGGCGATCTCGATGAACAGATACCCTGTGCCGAGCAGGGCGAAGTACGAGAGGGCGCGGATGAGTTTCTGTTCAACACGAGCGGCTTCTGTTTTTTTCAGCATCATAAGCGGCAGGAGGATCAGGACTGCGCTCACGACGAGCACCTGGAGAAAGAGGATTGGCAGGAGATAGCCCTCTTCGATGAAGTACTGCCATTTTTCCCCCATCACCCGGTAGATCTCCTTGATGTTCTTCACCTTCAAGTAGTATTGGAAGAAAGGTCTTTCATCAAAGACGGGCCGGATGTCGAAGATATAATCGGCCATGAACCGGTCCTGCGTTTCCCTGTTCATGAGACGCTGAAAGGCTTCGGCATATTCGTTCCCCGGCTGTTTGATATGGACATTGCTCTCCTCCGGTTTAATGCCGGGGTAGTACACCAGGTCGAACCGCAGCTCGCGCGCAAAGGTCTTGATCCGTCGAATGTCCTCCGTGGTCAGCGCCGATCCTTTGATGAGTATGGTCAGCGTGTCCCAGCTCCGTATGGCGGCGACATGCCGGGAGACGTCCCTGATGCCCGATGCTTCCGCGGACAGGGCCAGGGTCGCCAGCAGGCGCAGCTCCGTTCTCGGCGGCGGAATGATATAGAGGTTCAGGGAAAGGAACCCTTCCGGTCTCACGTGGGCCAGGTACTGCTCAAAGGCCTCCACGGTGAACCGGTAGTCTTCCGCAAATCCAAAGGCCGCGGAAGGCAGCGGGCCCATGAGCGAGAGGTCGATCAAATCGAATTTCCGGCCCGTGGCAGCGAGCCACGTCCTCGCCAATCCGGTCCAGGTATTGTCCTCGTAGATGGGCGAGCCCCGCTCCCGGCCGTATTCGCGCACCGTGCCGATGACAAGGGGATTCGAGTCTATGGCAAAGATGGACGCTGCATTGAACAGCCGGGCCGTGAGCAGGGAGAGGCCGGCCCGCGGCTCGATGATAAGCACGTCCCGGTTCCGGCCCAGGCGGTAGGCCAGGCTCGAGGGGAGGGCGCGGATGAAGCCGAGCCTGTTTCCATCCGAAGCGTCGGTAATGGCGTAGATGTCGCCGGCGTCGACGGCGATCCCTGTCTGCTTTGGCAGCGGATCGAGGTACGTAAAGCTCAAACCCGGCGCGAACCGGACCATCGGGCTCTTGAACAGGTCGACGCGCGCGTACGGGCTGTACGCCGTGCTGATCAGCGCTGCTTCGGGGAACTGCAGGGCGAGGGCAAAGGGCTTGTAGGGTGATATCCTGGGCTGGATAAACGCAGGATGGAGGGAGAGGATGGCCGTATTGAAGACAAGAAGCAGTGCGGAAATCAGCCGCGTCTTCCCGTTGGCCCGGTACAGGAGCGCCGCTGCCAGGAGGGAGGAGACGAGAAACACGCTCGTCTCGGGTCCGCCCAGGGAGAGAAGCCAGGCCATGGCCAGTGCCCCGGCGCCGGCGCCCAGGAGGTCGGAGGCGTAGATCGCGTTTGCTTCACGGGACATCGAGGCGTAGGCGGTCGAGACGATCAGGCCGAAGCAGAAGAAGGGGACGCACAGGATGAGGTAGTACAGGCTGACGGCGAAGAGCTGCGCCCGGTCCCAGGAAAGACGCGCCGGATCGAAGGGAACGGCGTTGGCAAGGAGATAGGATGCGGGTATGCTTACGCCGAGCATGAGCCCGTAGAGCGGGACCCTGCGCAGATCGTTCAGGCCCGGAAAGACCGAGAGCGCGGTCCCGCTGGCGCCGATGCCCAGCATGGCGATGCTGAGGACCATGAACGCGAAGTGATAGGAAAGGGAGATGGAAAAGGCGCGCATGAGCGCCAGTTCGAAGGAAAGGCACGCGAACGAGGCATATACGATGAGCCTCAGGGTGGCGCGGTTGTTTTCTCCGGACCTCTCCATGTGCTGATTCTATCATAAACGGCAAGGAGAGGGCCCGCTCCGACATCATCGCCCTTGACCTCGAAGCGGCCCTGGAGCAGGTCCGGGAGATCGTCTCTGATCCGGGCGAAGAAGAGGTGAAGGCGAGCGCCGAGAGGGTAAGGACTGATGCCTGATGCAGGATGGGCGTGAGGATTGCCGGGGCAGCGAGACGGTCGGCGCGTAAATCGGTCCGCACATAGCCGGGAACGGGGAAGCCTGAGGGTCTTGAGGATTCTCAGGCGTTTTGTTTTTCATCTTGTGTCCCGCGTCCTGTATCATGTATCATTCAGCTACCATGAACACCTGGCGTTTCCTCGATACCGGTCCGAACAGGGGCGCATTTAATATGGCCCTGGACGAGAAGCTCCTGGCCCAGGCGGCGGCGGGGGAGGCCATGCCCGTGCTCCGGTTCTACACCTGGGACCCTCCGGCCCTGTCCCTCGGCCGGTTCCAAAAAATCGAGACCGATGTAAACACAGGATCCTGTCGAAGGCACGGCATGGATGTCGTCCGCCGCGTCACCGGCGGAAGGGCCGTGCTCCACAACCACGAACTTACCTACAGCGTTGTCGCGCGCACGGACGATCCCCTCTTTCCCGGCAACGTGCTCGGGACCTACAAGGTGATCGCAGCGGGGCTGCTTGCCGGGCTCGGGAACCTCGGCATTCATGCCGAGATGGTCTCCCGCTCCGGCAAGCACGCCCATCTGGTGAAAAAGAACGGCAAAGACCCTGCCTGCTTTTCCTCTCCCTCGTGGTACGAGATCCTCGTGAACGGCAAGAAGATCATCGGCAGCGCCCAGCGCAGGATCCCGGGCGCTTTCCTCCAGCACGGCTCGATCCTTATCGCCTACGACCCCGTTCTCGAGGCTTCCGTGATCAGCGGAAGCGGCGCGGGCAATGCTGTTACCTCGATTCAAGAAGCGCTCGGCAGGGCTGTCCCCCTGGAAGACGTGAAGCAGGCCTTTCTGAAGGGGTTCTCAACGGCCCTCGGTGTAATATTTTCTAAAAGAGATGTTTTGTAACCCTTCCTGACCGACCACCCACATAAATAATCCATATTTTATCAATTGGTTATGACCAAGATGGGATTTTTTTCATAGAGCCCTTGACAAAAGCCGCCTCAAACAGTAAAATATTGTCAGTACCAAAAAAAACAGTAGAACAGAAAAAGCGTGACAGGAGGGAGATTTTATGGACGGCGTTATGGAGCAATCGAATACAACGTGTGCCGCAGCGGTCCCGGTTATCGGCAAAATGCTGTTAGCCGGTGAATACATAGTGTCGCAGGACCTGGACTTCGCGTTGGAACATCAGAAGCACACCAATGAGCCGCTGGGTGAGATCCTGGTCCGCATTGGCGCCCTGGATCGGGAGGAGCTGGAGAAGGTGCTGTTCCTGCAAGGCACCCTCTGCTCGCGCTGATCATCGGCGCTGCTGCAAAGGGCCGCGGGGCACGCTCTTGAATCAAGGC
Source organism: Nitrospiria bacterium (assembly GCA_919901555.1). Taxonomy (GTDB): domain Bacteria; phylum Nitrospirota; class UBA9217; order UBA9217; family UBA9217; genus CAKKPG01. Next base: position 5,299 of record CAKKPG010000084.1, read on the forward strand.
GCGCCCGATCGCTATCAGGTTTTCCGACAGCCATCGGTTTACTTCTCGCTCGAGATGTCTCGTATTGCTGAAGTTATCGGCGCAACAGTAACTTCACCCAAATACTCCAAGATGGAATTCCTCGTTAAAATGACTACAGGACGTTTTTTATCGGGATGTTTGAACTTGCACTATCTCGCATCACCCCGCTTCATAAATCACCCCATTCTTGCTCCGACTCCCAGACGCTGAATTCCATTTTGTGGACAGGGTGTTGCCCGTATCCTTTTTTATGCTTTTTTTCGAGCTGGTCGATAGTAAGCTGCTTGATGGCGTTCCTTAAGGCCTTGCGCGTAAAAGCAGACCGGGTTGTTTTTAAT
>CAKKPG010000085.1 GCA_919901555.1 Nitrospiria bacterium
GGTCCTGCACGTTCCTGGTCTTCCGGAACTCGGCCAGGAAGGCGCGGGACTCGCGTTCGGCCCGCCGGAGGAACTGGTACTTGACCAGGATCATGGCCCAGGACACGATGGAGAACACCAGGAGGATACCCATGATCACCTTGCCCATCCATCCTGATTCGATGAACAGCCCCACGATGCCCGGCGCCAGGCCGGGCGTTGTTGTCACTGCCAGTGCGTACATGTATGAACCTCCAGAAGAAAATTGAAAAGTGAAGATTGAAAATGGGAAATTGATAATTGTGAGGTGTTCAATTTACATTTTCCAATTTCCAATTTCCAATTCGGCGTCAATAGACGCCGATGATCTTCCCCATCTCGCTCACGTCATACCCGCCCAGGGAAACGATCTGCTCCCGGAACGCCCTGCCCTCCCCGATGATCGCAAGCACCGCCTGGAGCAGGGGCGTATCAAAGAACTCCCCGGGGATCGCGAGGTCGTACCGCTCTTTCGCCACAAGGATGAAATCGAGTTCCAGGGCACGCGCCGCCGAGAGCACCGCGAGCCCCGTGTCCGCGGCGCCCGAGACCACGGCCGCGGCCACTGCCATGTGCGTAAATTCCTCGTGATGATACCCTTTTACGTTCGAAGGGTCAATCCCTAATTTTTTCAAATGGAGCTCGGTGAGCAGCCGCGTGCCGGCCCCGGCCTGGCGGTTCACGAAGACCACGTCCTCGCGTGTAAGGTCCTTGAACCCCTTGATCCCCTTCGGGTTCCCCGCGGGAACGAGCAGGCCCTGCTCGCGGTACACGAGGTTCACGAGCACGGTCTTCCGGCCGGGAAGGAGCTTTTTGATAGAGCTCACGTTGTACTCGCCCGTCTCTTCATCGAGCAGGTGCGTTCCGGCCATGTGCGCCTCGCCCCGCTGGATCGCCAGGAGCCCGCCCATGCTTCCCACGTGGGCCGAGGAGAGGGACATTTCGGGATGCTTCTTCTTGAGTGCGTTGGCGAGCACGTCCAGGGCGTTGTCATGAGATCCGATGCAGACGATGGTGTTCGCGATTTCGTGCCCGGGGCGGAAGAGCTCCACGCACACCGCGTGACCGGCGGCAATCCCCTCGTTCCCTGCCGGGATGCGGACCACGCCGTCGGCGCGCACCAGGGACATGAGCATGCCCGCGCCCCGCGTCACCGGTGTAGCAATGAGGTTGCCCGAGACGCTGCCGACTTTGACGCGCAGAAACTCTTCAACTCCGAGCGTAGATGCGACCTGGCGGCTGAGCTTCGCCGTCAGCGTTTCCGGCGGCGGATCGGTCCTCCCCTGCATGGCATGGAGAAGGGGTTTGACGAAGAGATTGAAGGTGAGCGCCGCGGAGACCGGATACCCGGGGATGCCGATGACCGGCTTGCCCTGCACGATACCGAGGATCACGGGCTTGCCGGGCTTGATGTTCACGCCATGGACGATCACCTGACCAAGCCCCGCGATCACATCGGACGTGAAATCTTCCCTGCCCGCGGAAGAGCCGGCGTTGACCAGGACCAGATCGGAACCCGCGAGCGAATCAAGGATGGTCCGGCGAAGCAGTTCGGCGTCATCCTTGATGATCCTTTGTTTCGCCGCGATGCCCCCGCACTCAGAGACCATTGCAGAGAGCATGGTGGAGTTGAAGTCAATGATGTCGCCTTTTTCAGGAATGCGCCCCGGCTCAATCAGCTCCGTGCCCGTGGGGATGACGGCCACCCGCGGCCTGCGCCTCACCATGACCGAGGTCCGGCCGCTCGCGATCATGGCCGCCATGTCGGCGGGACGGACCGCGTGGTTCTCGGGGATAATGAGCTCCGTGGCGACGATGTCCTCGCCCACCAGCCGCACGTGCTGCCACGGCGCGGCCGGCCTCAGTATCTCGATCTCATCCTCCGAGGTCTTCTCCACGTCCTCGATCATGATCACCGCATCATATCCGTCGGGCATGGGATCGCCGGTGTCCACGAACACCGCATGTTCGGGCACGCGGAGCCGCTTGGGCCTCGTCTCGGACGCGCCGAAGGTGTCGAGGAACCTGACGGCCACGCCGTCCATGGCGACGGAATGGTAGAAGGGTGACGAGATCTTCGCGATCACCGCTTCGGCCGTGACCCGGCCGAGGGCGTCGCTGACGGAGATGCGCTCCCCGGGCAAAGGGCCGCCGATGGCTGCCGCTCTGAGCGCGTCATCATATTTCCGGATCGCATCCGCCAGCGGCTGGTTGTCGAGGTATTTTTTCTGTTTATACATGACTATTGTTTCTTAAAAACTTAACGAGGTGAACCTCAGACCATAAAAGAAACTTTACCACGGAGTTGC
>CAKKPG010000086.1 GCA_919901555.1 Nitrospiria bacterium
GGAACCATGATGCCCCCCGCCCCTTCCACGAGCAAGAACTCATGCCTCCGCGAGAGTTCCCGGTATGCGTCGAGGATCTTTTCAGGATCGATCTTTTTTCTTTCCATCTCGGCGGCTACGGAGGGAGCAAACGGTTTGCGGAACCGGTAGGGATTCACCAGAGAAAGGGGATCAGAAGCCTCCGCCGCCCTCATCAGTTTGAGCGCATCGGAGGGTACCAGCCTTCCCTTGCGGACAGCGCAGCCTGTCTCAGCAGGCTTCATGACGCCAACGTTCACGCCCTGCAAGCGGAGCGCCGTTGCGAGGCCGGCGGCAACATAGGTCTTGCCGACGCCCGTATCAGTTCCTGTGATGAATATGCCTTTGCTCATTGTATGACTCTGCATGGAGCATAGGGCATGGGGCATAGAGTAAAGTTCTCTGCCCTCTGCCTCTACAGCACCCTGCTGTCGAGATTGAACATCTGTCCGGAAACATTGTTCATAAGCGATAACCGGTAGATGAATTCCGCTACTTCTGTGGGAGCCGATACCCGGCCCAGGGCGTTCTCTTTCACTACGCGCTCACGAACTGCATCGGACGCGGCTGCGCCCATATCAGTGGGAAGGTAACCCGGAAGCACGGCGTTCACTTTGATATTGTAAGGGCCCCATTCCCGGGCAGCGGCCTTTGTGAGCCCGATGAGCCCGGACTTGGAAGCGGAATAATTCGCCTGGCCCTCCCTCCCCTGCACACCGACGATGGAGGCGATATTGATGATATGGCCCGCGCCCTGCTTCATCATCGCTTCGCCCGCCGATCGCATGCAATGGAACGGCCCCGTAAGGTTCGTGTCGAGGACATCATCCCAGTCCTGCTCCGACATGCGGACCAGAAGGCCGTCTTTGGTGAGTCCGGCGTTGTTAATGAGCACGTCCACGGAACCCCAGCGTTTTACCGCCTCAGTCGTCATGGCGCCGACCTCCGCAGGGACCCGCACGTCTGCCTTGAACAGTGCGGCTTCGCCTCCTGACCGGACGAGCTCATCAACAACAGCGCGGGCCTCATTTTCACGGGCGCGGAAGTTCACAAGCACCCTGTCTCCCGCCCTGCCGAAGGAGATCGCAATCTCCCTGCCCAGGCCCCGGGAAGCGCCGGTTATGATGACGACCCTCTTTTCAGGTCCGTTCATTGCTGAAGAATCCTTCCTCCTTCATGGTCCTGAAAATTTCAAGGGCACGGTCAATATCGTTGTCAGAGTGGGCGGCTGTTACGGTTGTTCTGATTCTCGCTGTTCCCACGGGAACTGTGGGCGGCCGGATGGCAGGTGCAAAGAGTCCTTCATCGAGGATTCGTGCGGATGCTTTGAGCGCCTTGTCATTGTCACCGATAATGACCGGGATAATGGGCGTTTCCGAGCGTCCCGTGCTGATGCCGAGAGCTTTGAGGCCATCTACGAGCCTGGAACGGTTTTTCCAGAGTTTCATCATCAATCCAGGCTGGGACTCGACGATGTTGATGGCAGATAGAGATGCAGCGCACACGGCAGGCGGAAGGGCCGTGCTGAAAAGAAAGCTTCGCGATGTGTTCACCAAATACTCGATAAGATTTCTGTCCCCTGCAGCGTAGGCGCCGAAGGAGCCGAATGCCTTTCCCAGGGTCCCCATCTGGATATGCACGCGGCCCTGGAGCCCGAAGTGTTCCGCCGTGCCCCTGCCGTTTTTTCCGAGCACGCCCGTGGCATGGGCGTCGTCGACCATGACCATGGCCTCGTACTTCTCGGCAAGGGAGACGAGTTCCGGCAAGGGAGCGATGTCTCCGTCCATGCTGAAGACGCCGTCTGTGACAATAAGTCTTCTTCGAACGGCGTCACTTTTCCGCAAAAGGCTTTCGAGATGATTCACGTCCTTATGACGAAAGACATGGACGCTCGCCCGGCTCAGGCGGCAGCCGTCGATGATGCTCGCATGGTTCAGGCTGTCGCTGAAGACGGCATCGGTCTCTCCGGCGACAGCGGGAATAATGCCGGCATTCGCCGCATATCCCGAGTTGAACAGGATGGCAGACTCGGCGCCCTTGAACGAGGCGAGCCGCTCTTCCAGCTCTTCATGAAGAGCGGAATTGCCGGAAACGAGGCGCGATGCGCCAGAGCCGAATCCGTACTGTTCCATGGCAACACAGGCGGCTTCCTTGAGCTCCGGGTGAGAAGCCAGGCCAAGGTAATCATTGGAGCACATGAGCAGCACTTTCCTGCCGCCCACCGTTGCCCATGGCCCCTGGGCCGAGTCTACGCGCAGAAGCCTTCTCCGCAGATGCTTGTGCTCTAATTGTAAAAGCTCGTATTCAAACATGGCTCACGTGAAAAATTTTTTCGGGTCAAGAACCTGCCTGCACTGTCCCGCCTCAGTGATGAGCACAGGTCTTGTCTGCAAGTACGTAAGAAAGGCCTCCATTTCGAAGACGTCGGGATCGACGAAAAAGGCCCTGCCTCCCTTGCCGTTGCCTCTATGCTTAAGAACGGGGAACCTCACGTATCCCATGGCAAGGGAGGCAACATACCCTGCGGTATAATCAGGGTCGTCGGACCAGCAAAGCTCGGCAACCATTCCCGGAGCGTGGGCCACTTTGGTGGCGAGCGCAAGGGCCTCACGAGTACGAAAATGGGTCAGTCCGGCATCGGTAAGCAGACGCGTTATTTCCTTCTCCCCGTCATCGCTCCAGTCAAATCTCGACGCTCGCACTCCCCGTTCACGGTCCTGCTCAAGCCGGTCACCGGTAGAAGCGTCAAGAACCATCGCCCCGCGCATATTATTGCCTGATGGCGACACCCCCCTGTCCAAATGGGTCATGGCGAGCTCGATGGCCATGTCAGAGACGCCGAGACTCTGCAAAATCCGTGAAGCCATCTCACGTCCCGACCGAACATCAGGCACCGACAGCATGACCACATCCAGCGCGCGGTGCTGAATGGGGGCAACGTCCTTCAGGGAATCCAAAGTTACGACGATCGTATCGGGCGCGCAGCCCTTCGACAATGCCCGTGTGATGAGCCCTGAAACCGTTGCATCGATCCGCTCCTCGGGAATGATCCGCTCCGCGCCGGAGATGTGCCGTTCCCGTGCCGAGGCCCGCATCCGTATGCTATAGAGATGTTTTGATGGCATGAGAACAAATGTGCCGCAAAGGCACGAAGTATGATAATGCAAAATGTAAAAATCAAAAAATACATGATGAACTCGTAAAAAGTGCGAAACAGCACTTGTCCATCATTCCCGTGCAAACGGGAATCCAGTATTCTCAGGCGGTTACTCGTATCCTGGATACCCGCTTTCGCGGGTATGACGACTTTTTACGAATGAATCAAAAATGA
>CAKKPG010000087.1 GCA_919901555.1 Nitrospiria bacterium
GATGTTTTTGGAAACAGTTGAAGGAGACGAAATGCCATGAATATCGTCAAGGAAGAAGCAAAGAAACTGATCGACAAGCTGCCCGACAACGTTACGTGGGACGACATCATGTATGAGTTATATGTGAAAAAAAAGATCGCGGAGGGCTTGAAGGCCGCTGAAGAAGGCCGCGTCGTTTCTCATGAGGACGCGAAAAAGAGGCTCCTCTCGAAATGAAGCTCGAATGGACCGAGCCCGCTCTCCTGGATTTGGAAAACCTTCGTGAATATATCGCGAAAGATTCAGAATATTACGCCGCGCGATTTGTCGCCAGGATCATTGATGCAGCCGAAACTCTGCAAGAACTTCCCCGCATAGGCCGTGTTGTTCCCGAAGCCGAAGATGAAACCATACGCGAACTGCTGTTCCGGAACTACCGAATCATGTATCGAGTAGAAGCAGATCGCGTGCTGATCCTCACGATCATTCATGGAAACCGGGACATCAGCCAACGCATGCCAAAGCCGTGGGACGTTTTATGAGAACACCGTGATCGTAGAACGTGATCTGGCATATAGATGCATCTCCGTGTATAAAAGATTTCTGTCGGAGATAATGAGGCCATTACACAATGAACATCATCACTTCACTATCCGAAATGCAATCCACCGCCGAGTCGCTGCGGAACCAGGGCAAGCGGATCGGCTTCGTCCCCACCATGGGCTTTCTCCATGAAGGGCACCTGTCGCTCATGCGCGCGTCACGAAAAGAGTGCGACGTGACGGTCGTGAGCATCTTCGTGAACCCCACACAGTTCGGGCCGCAGGAGGACCTCGACCGCTATCCCCGCGACGCCGAGGGCGATAGGAAAAAATGCGAGTCCGCAGGAGCGGACATTCTGTTCATGCCCGGGGCGAAGGAAATGTATCCTGAAAAGCCGACCGTGTTCGTCACGGTCGAGGGAGTCTCGGACATCCTCGAGGGCGCGGTCCGTCCCGGCCATTTCCGCGGAGTGGCAACGGTGGTGGCCAAGCTCTTCAACATCGTAAAGCCCCACATCGCCTACTTCGGCCGGAAGGACTTTCAGCAGTGCGTGGTGATCAAGCGCATGGTAACGGGGTTGAACATGGACGTGGAGGTCAGCGTGCTCCCTACGGTGCGCGAACCCGACGGCCTTGCCATGAGCTCCCGCAACGCTTATCTGAACGCCGACGAGCGGAGAGCAGCCGCGGTCCTGTCCCGGGCATTATCGGCCGGCGAGGAGCTCATCAACGCCGGTGTGCGGGAGGCTGAAAAAGTACGAGCAAAGATGCGTGCGGTGCTGCTGCAGGAAAAAGGGATCGTCATCGATTACGCGGAGGTCGCGGACCCGGAAACCCTCGCGCCGGTCGAGATCGTCAACAACGGAAAGGTGCTTCTTGTTGCAGCGCGTCTCGGGAAGATAAGATTGATTGACAATCTCCTTCTAGTATGATATGACTGTACGAACTAAGTATGTGAAATAAGTACCCTGTTTGTGTTTTACCGGCATGTCTTTTGAAAGACGATTGTACGGGGGACGGGCATGGGGGTTCTGAAGCAAAACAATCGGCTGTCTGATATCATCGGGACAGCCAGGACCGTTGTTTCTCAGCTCGACCTTGACAAGGCCTTTGCCGTCGTGCTCAAGAAGGCCATGGAGATCACGAAGACCAGGGCCGGAAGCATCGCCCTCTACGACGCCAAGACGGTTACCATGCGAATCCGCGCCCACCGCGGCTTCTCCAAACAGTTCATTGCCAGCCGCGAGTGGAAGGTGCGGCGCGGCGGCCTCACCGACCGGATCCTCAAGGCCCGCGGCGTCACCATCATCACGGACGCCACGAACAAGTCCTTCTTCACCAATCCTGTAGCGGTGTGCGAAGGCATCAAATCACTCATCTGTGTTCCCCTCATCCATATCCACGAGGTGGTGGGCATCCTCTACGTGGACGACTTCAGGCCGAGGAAGTTCACGCCGAACCAGATCGAGACGATCGAGCTCCTCGCCTCGTTCGCGTCCATCGCCATCCACAACGCCCGCACCCACCATCGCGTGAAGCAGCAGGCAATTACCGACAGCCTCACGGGGCTGTTCAACCGCCGGTGCTTTGAGGACATTCTGAGCCGCGAGCTCCCGCGCGCCGACCGGCACCGCCGCGAGCTCTCCCTCGCCCTGGTGGACGTGGACGATTTCAAGAAGTACAATGACGCCTACGGGCACCAGGCCGGCGACGAGGCCCTGGCGGCCCTGGGCGAGGCCATCCGCAAGACCATCCGCAGCACCGACCTCGCGGCCCGCTACGGCGGCGATGAGATCGTCATCATCCTGCCCGAGACCAAGCTCGTGAAGGCGTACAATCTGTTTGCCGACAGGATCAAGCGCGGGATCGAAGAGGAGTTTGCGCGGATTTCCGACCGCAACCACCCGCTCACGGTGACCATCGGGATCGCGTCCTTTCCGCGGGACGGGAAGAACTCGAAGGAGTTGGTCCTCGCGGCGGACAAGGCGCTTCTTGCCGCCAAGAAGGACAAGCACAGCCGGCGCATCGGCTGCTCGCGGAGGGTGCGGGTAGCCGGGATTACACCATTACCATTTCGTACTGCTCCTGGTGCAGGTTCGGGTCCGCTTTGATCACGATCTTCTTCTGAAATTCCTTTTCCAGCTCTTCCACTCCCTGCCGCTCTTCATCATACAGCATGTCCGCCACCACGGAGTTCACGGTCACGAGGGCCTTTTTCTCCTCGGCGCCGGCGAAGGCCCGCCGGATCGACCGGAAGACCTCGTAGCAGATGGTGCGGGCCGACTTCACGTACCCGCGGCCGTCGCAGTAGGGGCAGGGCTCGCAGAGGGTGCGGCCGAGGCTCTCTCGGATGCGCTTGCGCGTCATCTCGATGAGGCCCAGCGGCGAAATGTGGGAGATCGTCGTCTTGGCCTTGTCGTGGGAGAGGGCCTCCTGGAGGGCCGAGTACACCTTGCGGCGGTTGTCCTCGCGCTCCATGTCGATGAAGTCCAGGATGATGATGCCGCCGATGTTCCGGAGCCGCATCTGGTACGCGATCTCGCGCACCGCCTCCAGGTTCGTCTTGAGGATGGTGTCTTCCAGGGTCCGCTTGCCCACGTAGCGGCCGGTGTTGACGTCGATGGTGGTGAGGGCCTCGGTCTGGTCGATGATGATGTACCCGCCGGACTTGAGCCAGACCTTCCGTCCCAGGGCCCGGGAGATCTCGATCTCCACGCCGTGGTGGTCGAAGATGGGCTCGTCCCCTTCGTAGAGCTTCACGCGCCGGGCCAGGGACGGCACGTAGGACTCGACGAATTCCTTCGTCCGCTGGTACTCGTCGGGCGCGTCGATGACCATGCGGTCCACGTCGCTCGTGAAGGAATCGCGGATCACGCGGAACACGAGGTCGAGCTCGTTGTGCAGGAGCGCGGGCGCCGACACCTTGTCCTTCTTCTTCTGGACCGCCTCCCAGAGGCGCCCCAGGAACTCGATGTCGTTCTTGAAGTCTTCCTCGCTCTTTCCTTCGCTCGCCGTGCGGATGATGTAGCCGGTGTTGGGCCTGCGGCGGCTGTTCACGAAGTCCCGGAGGCGCCGCCGCTCCTCGCCGTGCTCGATCCTGCGCGAGACGCCGATGTGGTTGATGCCGGGCATCATGACCAGGTAGCGGCCCGGCAGGCTGATGTAGGTCGTCACCCGCGCGCCCTTGGTGCTGATGGGCTCCTTGGCCACCTGGACCACGACCTCCTGGCCCTCCTGGAGCAGGTCCTCGATCTGGGCGGAATGGGAGCGCTTGCGCTTGTTCTCCACCTCCAGCTCCAGGCCCTCGTCCTCCATCATGGGCGCATACTCCGAGGCGCTGTCGAACACATCGCCCACGTAGAGAAAGGCCGACTTCTCCAGGCCGATGTCCACAAAGGCCGCCTGCATGCCGGGGAGCACCTTCATCACCCGGCCCTTGTACACGTTGCCGACGATGCCCCGGTCCTTCTTGCGGTCGATATAGATTTCCGTGACCAGGCTGTTCTCCAGCAGGGCCACGCGGGTCTCTTCCCTTCCCGCATTCACGATGATCTCAGATGACATGCCAGCTCCTTGTCCGCCAAACTCCGATGGGGATCCATTGAATTCCT
>CAKKPG010000088.1 GCA_919901555.1 Nitrospiria bacterium
AATTTCAGCTCGGTATCTCTTGTCAGGCCGCTCCCCGTGTCGGCGTCGCGGTACACGACAGAGCTTCCGCCGCCCTCGGGCACGACGCCGACGCGCAGGTCATGAAAGTCCACGCCGATCGGGACGTCAAAGTCAGGGTAGGTGTCCGGATCAGGCACGGTCTTGATGTTCCGGAAGCGGTTGAGGTCCACGCTGATGGAACTGTACGCGGCGACCTCCGCGTTGAAGTCCGTTAGGAGGTCGGTCTCCGTTCTGCCGTAGTGGAGATAGCCCGGCGAGACCGGCGCATAGGGTGCGGTGAAGGTGACGCGCGCTTCGAGGTCGTCGGCGATCCGGCCGAGGGCCGTGAGGACGCCTGCCACGTGGTCTGTCTGCGTGCGGGTGCCCTTGACACCGATGAGGGCGCCTGAGTCCGTCCCTGGGCAATCGGTATAAGCAAAAGAATAGGTTCCCGTGTAGAACTTGGAGGAGCTGTCGAACGTGGCGGTGAAGGACCCGCGCCCGGAGCATGCCCCTCCTGTTTCCAGACCGACCGTGATGGCGCTGCCTGTTTCACTGAACGCGGTCACTCCTCCGCCGCAGGCAAAGAGCGAGCAGTCCGTTTCACTGATGAACCCTCCGCTCACGAATCTGTCCCTCTCGTCCTGCACCACGGAAAGGTGAACGACCCCCGTGGGCTCGCCGGGGCCGACAGGAGGTTTTGCGAACAGGAAGCGGCGTTCGTGGAGCACATTGCTCGCGCGGCGCAGCAGGATGGGCCGCGGCCCCGAGCCGTTGTCGGCCGTGCCGCGTATGATGTTCCTTCTGACAGTACCGTTGATGATGAATATCTCAGTAACGCGTGGGTCCTTGATCTCCATCTTTAAAACGACGGCGCTCCCGGTCACGCCGCCGCCCGTCACGACGCGGTTGGCCGTGCCGCCCGGGATGTAGCCCATCACGGTCCCGTCAGCCCGCTGATGAAGCTGGAGGACGAGGGAGCGCGCGGCTCCGCCGCCCGGGAGCGTGGCAATCCACGTGCCGGTGACGTCAGCGGCCGCGGCCGACGCGGCCCCGAGAAGCGACAGCACGGCGGCAAATACAATAGTAGAGAGAACCCTGTACGTGTTCATATGCGGCCTCCTTATCGTCCCTCGCGATTCATTCCAGCTCTCAGGGCGCAAGCGTGTATACCGAAGCGGCCGTGA
>CAKKPG010000089.1 GCA_919901555.1 Nitrospiria bacterium
CTTCGTACTGATGGGATGGGCCGGAACGCTTGTCAAAGGCGCGGCAACCCAGCTTGCGCCGGCGCTGCAGAGTGGATGGATATGGGTCCATATCATCGGGGCTGCAACAGGGTTCGGCGCGGTCCTGACAGCGGCGGGCCTGGGGTTGATGTATCTGCTCAAAGAGAAAAAATCCGGCGGGATTTACGATAAGCTTCCTGAGCTGCAAGCCCTTGATAACCTCAGTTACCGGTTCGTTGCCGGAGGGTTCATCATGTACGGGCTCATGATCGTATCCGGCGCCTTCTGGTCGAACCAGGTGAAGGGCAACTACTGGGCCTGGGACCCCGTGGAGGTCTGGTCTCTGGTTTCATGGCTTACCTACGGGATCTATTTGCACCTGCGGATAACCTTCGGCTGGCGCGGCAAAAAGCTCGCATGGTACGCTCTCATAGCCATGGCAGCAATGATCATCAGTTATTGGGGCATTCCTTTTACCTTTGAAACGTTCCATAAGGGATTCCGCATTGAACATTAAAGAAGCCATCAGCGGTCGGTGAAAACTGAAGACGGATCGCTGATTACTGAAAGCTGATTTTATTTAATGAAACTCTGCATTATCAAGCCTCCCCTGCCGTTCGGCTGGACTCCGGTGGCGCCGCCGATCCTTGAGTATCTGGCGGCGCTTACCCGCAGGGCGGATCCGAACATCGAGATCGAGCTCATCAGCGCCAGCGCAATGCCGAATGCCTTCGAGACGCTGGAGTGCGACCTGGCAGCCATCAGCCTTCTGACACCCACGTCCGTTCCCGGATACCGGATCGCGGAAAAGCTGCGAAAGAGGGGTATTAAGGTCGTGTTCGGGGGCATGCATGCCTCCGCCATGCCCGAGGAGGCCAAGTCCCACGGGGATGCGGTGGTGATCGGGGAGGCTGAATCAGTATGGCCCGAAGTGCTGCGTGATTTCCAGGCAAACCGGCTGAAGCCGTTTTATAAAGGCGAGCAGCTCGAGTTGAATGATCTGCCAACCCCGCTGTATGGGCTCTTGCAAGGCAAGCGCAAGCACCAGTTCCGTATCGTAAACACGTCACGCGGCTGCCCCTACAACTGCGCGTTCTGTTCCGTCAAACCTTTTTGGGGCGCAAAGATCCGCTTCCGTCCCATTGACCACGTGGTGCGCGATGTCGTCGCCATACCCGAAAAGATGTACATCAACGGCGACGAGAACATCTGGTGGACCGGCAAGGAGCAGCGGGCCATAGACATGTTCTCGGCGCTCAAGGGAAGCCGCAAGAAGTGGATGGGCTTCGGCAGCCTTCGCCCGGTCCTGTCGCCCGCGGGGAAACGGATGCTGAACGCGGCCCGTGAGAGCGGCATGCTGACCGTGTGGGTGGGCTGGGACGCCATGACGGACGAAGGGCTCAAGGCCTACGGCGCCGACGGCAAGATCGGCGTTGACCGAGAGGCCGCGGTGCGCACGATCAAGGACCACGGTATAGACGTATCACTATTCTATATGCTCGGCGGCCGCGGGGATTCCCTGGATGATTTCAAGCGGTCCGTGGAGTTGGCGGAGCGGCTGGGAGTAAGCATGCATCCGTCACTTGTGGTCCCGTATCCGGGGACCAGGCTTCGCCGGCAGTATGAACCCTATCTCTACAAGGACCTGGGGTGGGAGTACTATACCGGCGCATACGCGCTGTTCGAGCATCCGGATCCGGCAATGACGCCCGAGGTTCGGGAGGAACAGTTCTACGAAACCTCGCTTGAAGTGCTGCGTCTTGGGAGAGTGTTGCGGCACATGCTGAAGATCCCGCGAGCGGGTTTTCCTCATGCTCACATCATTTCGCTTATGTCCCAGATCCCGGTGCGGCATGGTTTCAAGATAGCTTATGAAAAATGGAAGGCCTCGAAGAATGAGGTGCGTCAAAAAAGGCGCGTCGCCTGAGAGAGCCGGATGAAGGAGCGATTATGTCAACCGCTGAAAACGAGCGTCATCGTCTGACCGAGGATGTCCTCAAATTCATCGAGGCGGGCGTGGATTCCGAGATCCCGGATTTCAATGATTACTGCCTTCGGATGTTCGCGCTTCACTATGAGGTGAACGCCATATTCCGCGAGTTTTGCGATGCCAAGAAGGTGCGGCCCGGCGACATCTCGCATTGGAAAGATGTCCCCCTGGTGTACAATGACGTCTTTAAAACGCATCTCGTGGCGTCTTTTCCATTGGAAAAATCGGTGATGGCCTGCCTCACGGGAGGGACCACCAGCCTTACCCAGCGGGGACGCATCTTCCGCGATGAGGACGGCAAGCGCCTTGTGTTCGCGGCGAACCGGATGATGACCGGAGCCTACCTCTTTCCCGATTTTACAGAGGGCAAGCGCTGCCGCATCCTGATCCTCGCACCGAGTCCGGAGCTCGCCCCGTCCATGGGCATGGCCATCGGCATTGACCAGACTCGCCAAGCCTTCGGCACGCCCGACAGCATGTTCCTGCTCGGGAAGTCCGGGATCGACGTCAACGCCCTGATCAAGGCCCTTCGTGAGTCTGAAGCGACCGGCGTGCCGGTTGCGCTCATCGGCGCGACATCGGCGTTCGTCTACTTTTTCCAGGCGTGCAGGAGAAAGAAGATGAAGTTCCGTCTTCCGTCGGGAAGCAGGATATGCGACGGAGGAGGATACCGCGGCAGGTTTGGGGTAGTGACGCGGGACGATTACTATGAAATGGTGCAGGAGATTCTCGGCATACCGAACTCGCATTGCGTCAATGTCCTGGGCGAGGCAGAGACGGCCACCAACCTGTTCGACGATTCCCTGCGCCGCTGCGTGAAGGGCCAGCCCCCGCGCAAGCGGACAAGACCGGTGCCGCCGTGGTCGCGCGTTCTGGCCATGAGCATTGACGATCTCAAGCCGCTGCCGGACGGCGAGGTCGGCCTCCTCGCGCATTGGGACCTGGCGAACGTGCCGACGGTGCTGGCGGTCATCACGGACAACCTCGGCTATACCACCGGCCATGGACGCGGGTGCGAAATGGTCGGCCGGGCCAAGATCGAGGGCGGCAAGGTCTCGCCATTGCCCGACGAAGAGCGCACCGCGGGCGCCATGGGCGACACGGCGATCTTCCGTATGCTGGAGCGGTACGTGAACTTCTCGATCGAGCTGAAGATGCTGACCGCCAAGGACCCGAAGATAGCGCCGAGCGTGCGCGAGGAGATCGAGGCCCGGCCGGGATCGGTCGCGTCCTGCCCGCAGGTTGTTGACGAGATCCTCGTCGCACAGGCTGATGCAGAGGCGGCCCAGTTGCGGGACGATGCTTTAAATGCGTTTAAAGACCAGACCGAGCGGCCGCTCGATTGGTACAAGAGCGAGGCGGACAAACAGGTTCTGGCGGACCATCCTGCAGGCCTTCGGTCTGAGAAATCGGGGCCGAAGAGGACCAAGACGGCTACGATGGTGAAGAAAAGCAAAAAATGACAGAGGGTCGGCGGCAGAATATGAAAAAAGCCTTCATCATCTTCATCGGCTTTCTACATGACTTTGCAGCAGGGTGCTGGGGTGCAACGGTCCTGGCCGTGTACTGGGTGGACCTTGAGGCGGCGCAACGGCAAGACCTGAAACCGCTTCTCGACGGACTGGAGCGGCGGTTTTTCTGGGGGGGTATCGCCTGTGTCGCACTTGTGCTGCTCGCGGGAGTGGGAAGAACGTTCACCTATGCCCTGATCGGCACCGTGTACGGAGAGCAGTCCGAGCCGCTCCGCAGGAGGATGCTGATCGTGAAGCATGCCGTTCTGTTCACGGTCTTCGGTGCGGGGACATGGTGGCAATACGCGATGGCGTTCTCACGATAGCATTGGCCGGGGTAAACCTGAGATTTCTTTTTGACTTACCAACGAATATTGATTAGGATATCACCTTAAAATATGAAAAAGCACGGAAAGATACTCCTTATTACCCCACCCTACCACTCCGGCGTGGTCGAGTCCGCCGGCGTCTGGCTGAACGTCGCCTTTGTCTATCTCGCCGGCAGCCTCAGGCAGGCGGGCCATGAGCCCGTGATCTACGATGCCATGAGCCACTGGCATACTTACGACGATATCCGGAAGCGGATCGAGGCGGAGAAACCGGATGTGGTCGGCACGACGGCGTTTACCGCCGAGATCGTGGACGCCCTTAAAGTCCTGAAGCTTGCGAAAGAGATAAATCCCCGCATCACCACGGTCATTGGGAACGTCCATCCCACCTACTGCTACGACGAGATCCTGGCAAGTCCGGACAACCCCGTGGATTATGTCGTCATGGGGGAGGGCGAACAGACCCTCGTTGAACTCGTGGACTGCCTGTCCGCGGGCGGCGACCCGGGCAAGGTCCGGTCGATCGCGTTTTCCCGGGACGGCAAGGTCATGGTCACGCCGCCCCGGCCGTTTATCCACGACCTCGACAGCCTTCCCCTGGCCTGGGACCTCGTTGACTGGCCGATCTACACCTACAAGCCGATGAAGGACTCTGTGCTGGCCATTGTCAGCACATCGCGGGGTTGCAGCCAGAAATGCAGTTTCTGTTCGCAGCAGCTGTTTTGGAAGCGCCACTGGCGGGGGAGGAGCGCCGAGAACGTTGTGATGGAACTGGAACACCTGCGGGATGCCTACGGTGTGAACGTGGTGATGTTCGCCGACGAGACGCCGACCCTTGACCGAAAGCGGTGGGAAGAGATCCTTGATCTGCTCATTGAGCGGAAGGTCGGCACCAAGATTCTGATGGAGACCCGGGTGGACGACATCATCCGGGACGAGGACATCATGGACAAGTATCGGCTTGCTCACATCGACCATATTTATGTCGGCGTGGAGGCCACGACCCAGGCGACGCTCGACTCCTTTAACAAGAACATCAAGGTGGAGGACTCGAAACGGGCGCTTGACCTGATCAATGCCCAGGACATCGTGTCCGAGACCTCTTTCGTTCTGGGCATGCCCGATGACACACCCGAAAGCATGGCGAAGACCCTCGAGCTGGCGAAGTACTACAATCCAGACATGGCATTCTTTCTGGCCATCGCGCCGTGGCCCTATTCCGAGATATATCCCAGCCTCAAAGAGCATGTTGAGGTAAAGGACTACAGCCGGTACAATCTTGTCGAACCGGTCATAAAACCCAAAAATATGACTCTCCAGGAAGTGCAGGATTGGCTGGGGAATGCCTCGCGGGAGTTCTTCACTCACAAGATGAATACGCTCGACACCATGAGCCCGAAGAAGCGGGAGTTCATGATCAAGGTCATCCATATCATTGCCACCAGCTCCTACCTCGCGAAGACCATGAAGGGCTCCATGCCCCACGATGTAAAACGGATGCTCGAAAAAATAAGATCCTAAGTCCCGGAGCAGTGCGGAGGCACGGAGAAATAAGCAAAGGGCATGGAGCAGAGTGTAAAAGCCTATGCCCCATGCCCTCTGTGGAGTTTTTATCTGTGCTCGTGCTTACTAAGACTTGACGGCGGTGAATACGGTGGCGATGCCGAGGCTCATGGGATGGACCTGCACGTTCGTGAAGCCGCAGTGCCTGATAACACGGGTGAACTCGCTGGGAGGATAGAAGGTTTCGATGGAGTCCGGCAAATATGAATAGGGGGCCGTTGTTTTCATGAAGAACTTCGAAATGAACGGCATGACCTTGAAGACATACCACGAGTAGAACGGCAGAAACCATTTGCTGTAAGGCCTGGTGAGTTCGAGACAGACGAACCTGCCGCCCGGCTTGAGCACGCGCTTCACCTCTTTGAGAGCGGCCGTCGTATCCGGGATGTTCCTCATCCCGAAACCCACGGTCGCGAGATCAAAGGAATTGTCGGGGTAGAGGATCTCCTTTGCGTCACAGAGGGCGAAGGATACGTTTTTGGGGCGTCGGTTCATCCGCTTCTTCACTTTTTCCCTGGCGAGCTCGAGCATGTTTTCGCAGAAGTCTATGCCGGTGAGCGACCCCTGCGGCCCGATTTTCCTTATAAGCGGAACAGCCATGTCGCCCGTGCCGGTACAGATGTCCAGGATCTTGTCATCGGCCTTGATCCCCGAGAGGGAGACGGCCCTCCTCCGCCATATATGGCAAATCCCGAAGCTGAACAGGGAAGTGAGAAAATCGAGATGGGGCGCTGTTATGGTAAAAATATTTCTTATGAAGATGTCTTTCTGAGTGGTTGTCATAATTGATCGGAAATGTTCGGCCTTTCAGCATTCTGTTAAATTTCCGTACAATTATACCACATAATTTGCCGTAGTCTACATTTATTATTTGTAACTACTCAGGTCAGCCACTTCGCTTCGGCGCAAGGCGCGCCAGCGTGCTCTTGCCCTTCACGCTGTCGGTACCCGTACCCGCAGCGCTTTCGCTGCGCACGCGCTGTTTTGGCTGAAGCGGCGCTGCCATGACGGTCACAGCGCTTTTTTGCGCCTGTGCTCAGCGGCAGACCTGAGTAGTTACTATTATTTATGAAAAAGAAACCCAAGGAGCCGGCCGTCCCTGTAGAAACGAGCGACACCGTTCGTCATGCGATCCTTTTCGCTCTTGAAGCAGGTCCGCGTTCCGCCCGAGAGATCTCGGCGGAGGTTTCGATCTCGGAGCGCGAAGTATACGATCACCTCGAACACGTCAGAAAAACAGTTGCGAAAAGCAACAGGCGCCTCGTCGTGGCGCCTGCGGAGTGCAGAAAGTGCGGGTTCGTATTCGAGAAGAGGGCGCGCCTCAAAAAGCCGGGTAAGTGTCCGGTCTGCCGGGGTGAGTCCATCGCCGATCCGCTCTTCTCGATCAGCAATGAGCGCGGCAAGACCGGCTGACGCGCAAGGAAACCCTTCTTTAAGGCAGCGCGATTGTTACTCCTTCTTCTTCCCATGGAACAGCTCGCTCCCGGCGCCGGGGTAGACCTTCCATTCCTTTTTGGAGGTTGGTCGTTCCACTGCCGGCCATTTTTCGAACCGGGGCTCCGCGCCTTCCCGCGCCGCTTCAACGGGCGCGCGGTCGGACATGACGGGATTTTTTCGTACATCAATGCCTTCCACGGCATGGCTGAACTCGATGGCGATGCCGTTGGGGTCATAGGCGTAGATGGAATGGATGAAGCCGTGGTCGATCACCTCGGAGACCCAGAAGTCCGCTGCCGCGAGCTTGTCCTTGAGCTCCCAGAGGTCGTCCTCGGTCTCCACGCCGAAGGAGACGTGATCGAAGATGTACGCCCCCTTCACCGGCCGGCCATGTTCTTTTTCTTCCGCCGGCTCGACGTCCGGCCACTCGAAGAAGGCGATCATGTCCCTGTCGGATATCTGGAAGAAGTAATGACGATAGCCGGGCTGGCCGAGCCCCGCCACGAGCCGCATGCCCAGCAGGTCTCTCCAGAAACGGATGGTCCCGTCCATGTCCCCGGTGGCCATGGCAAGATGGTTGACGCCGTTGAACGCTATCATGAATACCTCCGTGAATGGTAACTACTCAGGTCAGCCGCTTCGCATCTTCCTATCTTCGAGTTTCTCCTCTGCGGCAGAAAATCCTTATCATTCTACCACAACACCGAATCGTTTCAGAAGGGATATCCCCGCGTCCAGGGTCTCGTGGACGGTCCTGCGCTTTATCTCCTGGTTCACGAACTCCTGCTCGAAGGCCCCGGCGAGGTCGAGCATCTGTTTGTCGGAGTCGGTCATGCCGTCCCTTCCCACGATGGCTTCGAGCCTGCGGAGGTCCCTTCCCTTGGCGTAGTATTTATACAGGAGGTTCGAGACCTTTCGATGGTCTTCCCGCGTGTGTCCGGCGCCGATTCCGTGCTGCATCAGGCGTGACAGGCTCGGCAGCACGTCCACGGGCGGGAAGATGCCCTTCCGGTGCAGGTCGCGGGAGAGCACGATCTGGCCTTCCGTGATGTAGCCGGTGAGGTCCGGGATGGGATGGGTGATGTCGTCCTCGGGCATGGTCAGCACCGGCAGCATGGTCACCGATCCGGCAAGTCCCTTGACCTTCCCGGCGCGCTCGTAGAGCGAGGCGAGGTCCGAATACATGTATCCCGGGTAGCCCCGTCGGCCCGGCAGCTCCTCCCGCGCCGTCGAGACCTCCCGCAGGGCGTCGCAGTAGTTCGTCATGTCCGTGATGACCACGAGCACGTCAATGCCGAGCTCGAAGGCGAGATACTCCGACACGGTGAGGGCGAACCGGGGCGTGAGCAGCCGCTCCATGACCGGGTCGTCGGCCATGTTCACGAAGGCCACGAACCCCGTGCGCATCTCCTGGAGCACGGTTCGGTAAAAGGAATACTCCCGGAAGGTGAGCCCCAGGGCGGCGAAGACCACCACGAACCGTTTGGTCTCGTCCGCGAGCCGTGCGTTTCGCAGGATGCCGGCGGCCATCTCCTTTGACGGGAGGCCGGCGGCGGAAAAGATGGGCAGTTTCTGCCCCTTGACAAGGGTGTTCAGCCCGTCGATGCAAGAGAACCCCGTTTCGATGAACTCCTCGGGCCGGGCCCGCGCCGAAGGGTTGATGGGGAAGCCCGTGATGGGCGATTGCTTCTCGGGGATGAACAGGGGCATGCCGTCCATGGGCAGGAACGAGCCGTTGAAGACCCGGCCGATGATGTCCGGGGAGAGGGGCGCAAGCTTCACGGTCTCGCTGAAGATGATGGACGAGTTCTCCACGTCGAGGCCGCGGGTATCGCCGTAGACCTGGATCAGCACTGTCTCGCCGTCGATCTTCAGGACCTCGCCGTCCATCCGCCTGTTGTCGGGATAGACGATCCTGACCATCTCTCCGATGCGGGCGCTGAAGACCTTGTCAACGAAGACCAGCGGTCCGCCGATGGAGGAGATGGTCCGGTATATGTGCTCGGAAAGGCGCATAGTGAAAATAAAATAAGTCAAAATGAAAAAGGCAAAATGCAAAATGCAAATTGGAAAGGTCTCTCATTTTGAATTTTGACTTTTGTATTCTTCATTTTGCATTCAAAGATGTCTTCACCGCCTCCTCCAGCAGGACCCCCTGTTTCAGTTTCTCCGACGCGGCTGCGTGGAATTCCACGATCGCCCCGATCCGGTCGATGGTCTTGTCCGGCGGCGAGAAGGCGTCCTCGGTGTAGGCATTCTGGCCGAGGAACTCCGTGCGCACCCGCTCGGCAACCTGCATGAGCAATCGGTCAGCGTCCTGCAGCCCCTCGATGCCCACGAGCTCCGTCACCTCCCGGAGCGACTCTTCCCGCCGCAGGACCTCCCGGCACTTCTGCTTCAGCTCTTCCCAGCGGGGAGAGACCTTCTCCCTGAAATGCGGCGCCAGTTCCTTCTCGTACAGCGAGTAGCTCTGGAACCAGTTTATGGCCGGGAAGTGCCTGCGGTGGGCCAGTGACGTGTCGAGCATCAGGAACGCGCCGGCGGTCCGCAGGCAGGCCTGGGTCACGGGCTCCGTGAGGTCGCCTCCGGGAGGGGACACGGAGAGGATCATGCTGAGCGAGCCGAGCTCTCCCGAGAGCGTCTCGACCACTCCGGCGCGCTCGAAGAAGCTCGACAGCCGGGACGCGAGGTACGTGGGGTAGCCCTCCTCGCCGGGCATTTCCTCGAGGGACGATGATATCTCCCGGAGCGCCTCGGCCCACCGCGACAGGCTGTCCGCCAGGAGCAGCACGTGGTAGCCCATGTCGCGATAGTACTCCGCCATGGTCACGGCGGTGTAGATCGACGCCTCCCGGGCCGCCACGGGCATGTTCGACGTGTTCACCACGAACACCGTCCGCTCCGTGAGCTTCCTGCCGGACCAGGGATCGGTAAGCGTCACAAACTCCTCCAGCATCTCGGCCATTTCGTTTCCCCGCTCGCCGCACCCCACATAGACCACGATCTCCACGTCCGCGAACTTGGCAATGGACTGCTCCAGGATGGTCTTGCCCGTGCCGAACCCGCCGGGAAAGACGGCGGTCCCTCCCCGGGAGAGCGGGAAGAGCATGTCGATGGACCGCTGGCCGGTGATGAGGGGCTCACGCGATGGAAGCTTGCGCCGGATCGGCCGCGGCGTCCTGACGGGCCACTCGGTGCAGCCCACCATATCCCTTCCGCCGTCCAATTCCCCCAGGGAATCATTCAAACTGAAATCGCCGTCGATGATCCGGAGAATGGCGCCGTCATAGTGGCTCAGGAAGTAGTGCTTGAAAGGTCCTTCCTCTACATATCCCAGCCGTTCGCCCATCCGCACCGCGTCGCCCGGCTTCTTCAAGGGATGGAAACGCCATTGCTTCATATAGTCCAGGGCATAGAGTTCCTTCCCGGTGGTGATGAAGGGACCGGTCTCTTCCCGGAGCCGTTCCAGGGGACGCTGCAGACCGTCGAACATGCCCGCCAGCAGCCCGGGGCCGAGCCGGACCGTGAGCGGATTGCCCGTACCCTTCACCGGCTCGCCCATGCCGAGGCCGCGGGTGTCTTCATAGACCTGGATGATCGCGCCGGGGCCCTCAAGTCTTACCACCTCGCCGGTGAGCATGGCCCTTCCTACGTAGACCCGGTCGTAGAGTTTCAGCCCCTGCATGTCCACGGTCACCGTAGGGCCCGATATGCCTTTAATGTGTCCGACGTTGTGTTCGCTGCTGTGTTCGGTTCTCTGAACGGTCATACCTTCAACCTCACGTGGTATCCTATGGCTCTGCGGATGAGCGCCAGGGCGTAATCCTCGGCAGCCGCTCCCTTCCGCTCCGGCGCGGGCAGGAAGAGCAGGATCCCATGCCATTTTTTCTCCAGCTCCCGCAGCCGTGCCTCGTTCACGCCCTGCCGGAGGCGCTCATCGATGACGATCAGGCCGATGTTTTCATCAGCCATAAAGGTTCTGACCATATCGTCTGCCGTCCGTTCCGTTGCCGTGTGCTGGGCCACGCCCGCGAGCTGGAACCCGAATTCCCCGTCAGGGGGTGTGAGGAAGACGATTTTCTTCACGACAGGATCTCCTGGGAGACGAGCTCCCGGTCCATATCCCGGCCGGCGAGGATGGCGCTCAGGTTTCTGGCCTCGATGAAGCACTGCCAGAGGTACTGGAGGATCCGCCCTATTTCCGATGCCGTCCGCGCCTCCTTCTTGAGGAGCCGAGTCATCCCCTCGATCAGGGCATGCTCCACGCTCGTGGGGGTGATGATCTCCGGCGCCGTCCCCGTGAGCCGGGCGATCAGATCGCTCGCCCCCTCCCCTGTTCTGCTGCCCGCGGCCTGGGTCAAGACCGGTTCCTCGATTGTTCCGCCGCGAAGAAAGAGGGGACGGTCCTTCATGGTCCAGCGCTGGTGCTTGTAGAGGCTCATGATGTTCCGCATGTCGATCAGCCGCCGGAAGAAGCCGCGCATGATCGGGTGCAGCGGCGAGCGGACGGTGTGTTCGAGGCAGGTGTCGGTGATGTGCTGCTCCACGGCGCCCAGGCCGCCCCGTAGAAAGAGGTCTTCCAGCCCGGAAAACCGCGGGGACATGACGATCAAGACGCGCTCGACCTCCGGCAGTACCGCAGGAACGTCGGGAAGATCGCGGAGCGTCGTTTTGACCGTCTTCGCGAGCAAGCTTGCGAGCAGGACCTCCTGCAAGCGTTTTTCATCGTTTCCCCGTTTGTAGCGGAGTGCGAGGAACAGGGTGCGCAGTTCCTGGTGCGTGAAAAAGGGCTTGAAGATGCGGCGCAGCGCGCTGTTCATCTGCAAATAGACCCACTCATACTCCCGGGCGAGCCGCTGCCACGGAATGTCCTCCGCCCGCGCCGCGATGATGTTCCGGTACCCTGTGGCGGCGAGCGATGCCAGGGGATCAGGGGAGAAAATCAGGGCGTCCCAGTCCCTCAGGAACGCGGCCGACCGCCCCTGGATGCGCGCCACGAGGTACTCGGTGGGGTAGCCGCCGTCTTCGATTTTCCGCAAGAGTTCCATAGTTGATGGTCTCGTAAAAAGTCATTTTTTAACCGCAGAGACGCGGAGGCACGGAGAAAAGCTCCTAACAGGTCGCTGAAAACGTATTTTCAGGTGTCATCCTGAACGAAGTGAAGGATCTCAAGTATTTGGAAAGACGAGATTCTTCGCTGCGCTCAGAATGACAGTTACTATGTTTTCTGAAGTTTTTCAGCAGCCTGCTAAATTTCAATACGTTCTTCTCAGCGTCTCAGCGCCTCAGCGGTGAATTTTTGGTTTTTACGACTGCATCATATTTGATTACGTTGACGATCTTCATGCTCCGTCTCGACACTCTTTTCCAGTTCCCGGATCAGTCCGGGGAGGATCTTCGGCCACGACCGTTCCAATCTTGTTTCAAAGGTATTGACGACCCGGATCTTTCCATCCCTGTCCGACACCTCAAGTCCTCCAATGATCGTGCCGTCCGGAACGATCTCGGCGCCGGGGAAATGGGTCTTCGCCATATCCGCATCAGCGGGGTTCACCCGCGCGACCGCCCAGGGGTGTTGCGGCAGCTCGCGGACCAGGGCGGCGAAGGTCTCTGCGTATTGGTCAGTCCGGAGCTGGGCGATTGAGGCCCGGGCGAGACGCGCCATCCGGTCGGAGAGCTCCTGCTCAGCCCGGAGCCTTATTGCGCGCGCGCATGCAGCGGCTTCCGACAGCACTTCGCCGGCCACGTCGGCGACGGCTTTGGATTGCTCCTGATCGTGCTCCGCACGGATGCGCTCGATCTCCCTGGCCGCCTTCGTGCGGAGGGCTTTCGCCTCGGTCTCCGCCTCTTGCCGGATCGCCCGGATTTTTTCTTCTCCCTCGGAACGGAGGGCCTCGATCAACTCCCGGTAGCCCATGCTATTTTACCGTCAGGAGGATCATGGTGGCGATGACGAAGCCGAGGATCACCATGGTCTCCGGGATGGCCAGCAGGATGATGATGGTGCCGCTCAACTCGGGTTTTTCCGCCAGGGCGCCGGCCCCAGCCGCTCCGATCTTTGACTGCGCCCACGCCGTGGCAAAGGCAGGGAGCCCGATGGACAGCGCTGCTGCAAAGGCGATGAGTACTTTTTGCATTTCCATACGTTATCCTCCTTAATGGCCCCGGCTCAGGGGCTCGAATTTCTTTCCCCCGTATTCCAGAAACTTGCTGAAGAACTCCACATACTGGAGCCGGAGGGAGTGAATCGTGGGCGCCAGGATGCCGAGCAGGATGTTCAGCACATGGAGCAGGCCCCCCACGATCACGCCCACGACGATATCTCCCGTCAAGCCGGCCAGCTCGTTCGCCACGAAGGCGAGCAGCACCGAAGTGAGGCCGATGGCCATGATCCTGGCATAGGAGATGATGTTGCCCACGCTCTTGAGCAGTTCCAGCGGCGCCAGCAGCCCGCCCGTAAAGAGCAGCAGGGGTGTCACGAACAGGATCGCAATGACGATGGGCCGCGTCATCAATACCATAAAGGGCACGTAGAGCGAGGCGACGGCGGCCACCAGGCAGAGGATGATGAACAGCGTAGCCAGCTTGAAGATCGCCTCTTTCCGCATCTTTCGCCTGAAGGCGGAGAACGCCCCGAGGAGGAGCCCCAGGGCCACGTGCGCCACGCCCAAGGCGATGGCGAAGATGAGCATGGGCAGGATGGCCGTGCTCCGTTCGACGATGATCGGTTTGAGGCCGACCAGCCGATGGCCGAGGTCGCCGAAGAACTCGCCGTAGAGAAAACCGAAGATGATGGAATTCAGGGACGCGACGCGCAGGATCCTGCCGGCATCGGCGACGTTCCGTTGCTTTCGGAACCGCGTGAGCAGAATGAACGACAGGATTACGAGGACGATGCCGTAGCCGGCGTCGCCCAGGATGATGCCGAACAGGACAGGGAAGAAGACGCCGATAAAGGGCGTCGGATCATAGGACGTGTACCGCGGCAGAGGCAGGAGCCGGGAGAACAGTTCGAAAGGTTTGAAGTACGCCCTGTTCCTGAGCACCACGGGCACGTGCTCCAGGTCTTCCTCGCGGATTTCCTTTTCCTCCACCACCATCTGCATGCCGAAGGAGGCCGCCAGCTGGCTCCGGAGCCTGGGCACGTCATCGGACGGCATCCATCCATGCATGGAGAAGCACATCTTGGTCTCGAAGACCGAGGCCGTGGTCCGCAGCAGCGAGAGCCGCTCATCGATCCAGTCCCGCACGGCGATGTAGAGGGGCGTCCACCGCAGGCAAAGCTCAGCCAGTTCGGCATCCACCGTTCGGATCCGGGCGGCCAACTCCTCCGTCCGCTTTTTGATGTAGACGATCTTTTCCGGAAACGAAAGGCGGCCGAAGGACGGGGGGAAGTCCAGCTCCGGGATATGCTCGTCGCTCAGCGCTTTTCTCACCTTGTCTGAAAAGTCCTTGCCCAGCGTGATCAGGCCGACGGTGGCGCCGTCCTCGGCAACAGCGGTAAGCAGCTCAAATTTCCAGTCCGTGAGCCGCGACAGCACCTCCCGCAGGCGCCCCACAGCCGCCGGGTCCTTGATGGTGAGGCCGATGAAATCCAGGTCAGGAGTTTCGAGCGCGCCGGTGAACAGCGTTCCCAATGTCTTCAGGAAGGCGGTGTGCCGCCCCAATTCCGACAGCTCTTTCTGGAGCGTCTCTTTTTGCCGGCGGAGGCCCCGGCAGACCTCCAGGTGCTTGTCGATGGTGTAGGAAACGGTGTCGATGATGGAGACGGGATTGATGTAACTTTTTCTGACCGTGAGTTTAGGCAGGTGCGAGAGGAGTTCGTCCAGTTTCAGCCTGAGGCTTTCGAGAAAGAGGCGCTCCGAGAGCGTCTTCTCGTCCAGGAGAAAGCCCCGGACGTGCTCTTCCACGCCTTTTTCGATGAAGCCGCCGGCGTCCCGTTCTATCTGCAGCACTCCCGTCGCCTGGATCAGGGAGAGCGCGTCCTGGATCCGCGCCTTGGGGCCGACAATTTCAACTTTTGACATCCGGACGATCATGACGGTCTGCTCCCGGAAGAACGCGGTGGATCTGTTGTGCCATGATCTGTTGGAGCCGCGTATCGCTCGGGGCGGCCAGCTCTTCCGCCTGACGCTCTGTTCGGCGCAGGAGTTCCGTGGCCCGGGCCTCTGCCTCGGCCTTTGCCGTCACCATGGTTGCGGCGGATTCTGCCCGAAGACGCTCCGCCTCTTCCGCCACCGACTGCGCGGCCTCCGCCTTGACCCCGTCGATCCGTTCACGGGCCTTCTTCCGTTCGGCCTCGATCCGTGCCTGGATCTCCTGCTCCGCTTCGATTACGGCGCCCAGTACGCTCGCGTCCACGGCCCTGTCAATCCTCCTTGAACCGTTTCAACCGGTAGAATGCCTCCCGCTCCCGCTCGCTGATGTAGTGGGCGATGGACCGGATCTGCATTGCCACGTCGGGAAGGACCCTTTCCTCCAGCACGCGGATCCGCCTGGTGGTGCGCAGGATCTCGTCACCCAGCCGCTTGATCTTGCTTTCGTAGGCCGCGATCTGGAGCATGGCGTCGAGGATTTTCTCGAAGAGCGTGATGGACTCTTCCACGTGCGGCGTGGTGGACCGCCAGTCATAGCCCCGCTCCTCCGGCTTCCGGAGGGGCGTCTCGTGATACTCGATGTCGCGGTAGGCGAGGCCCCAGACGCTCTTTACGGTGATGTTCACCGGGAAGTCCCGCCGGGTGAGGGCCGTGAGCGACTCCAGCCCCCCATTCCGCTCCAGCCCGCGGCTGAGCGCGAGCTCGGCGAGGGCCCGGGCATAGGTCTTTCTGATCTCCTCACGGGACCGGAGGAAGGGGAGTGTGGCGGCCAGGAATTCCCTGATGAGCGCCTGCCGCCTGGCCTTCAAGATGGCGATGCTGTTGAAGACAGACCGGTGCTTTTCTCTTAACAGGAGCAGGTTCGTCCGCGTGGGATGGACGGTCGTCATCATAATCTCTCAAGGGGTGCGCAGTGAAGGTGAATTGCAACACAAACATGCGTTATTTTTAGTATATCACAAAGGGGAAGCCGCTTCAGTGTGCGTAATCCTTCAGCTACGGGGGCAGCAGCCCTTTCGCTCTGCCGCGCAAGCGTGCACATTGGGCAATGGCTGCACAAGGATATCCGTCCTGTCCCCGCAGCACGTACGCTTCGCACGTGCCTGCTTTGGGACAAGTGGTTTTATCATGATTTGCGGGGCACTGAAAAGCGCGTCTATCTCTCAAGGGCTGCTACCCCCTGCTCATTTATCCCCGTAACTGAAGGATTACCCGTGTGCTAACATTCCTGTTGACACCGGAGTTTAGAATATGGATAATTCCAGCGGCATGCAGACGGAAGAGATGAAACAGATGCTCATTGAATACATGGAAAAGGGCTTTCTTGAGAACATTATTGCCCTGTTCAAGACCGAGCCCTCTCTCTACGGGTTCATTCCCGATATGCTCGGGCAGGACAATATGAGGGTGAGGCTGGGAACCGCGGCCCTCGTAGAGGAGCTTATCCAGGGCCATGGGCCGGAATTGAGGGCCATCGTGCCGCTTCTGACCCGGCTCTTGAAGCATGAAAATCCCACGGTGAAGGGCGATGCCGCATACGTGCTCGGGATCATTAAAGACCCCGCGGCCGGAGGGGCCCTCACGGAAATGTTGAATGATGAAAATGCCGCGGTTCGGGAGAGCGCCCGGGAAGCGCTCCAGGAGCTCGGCGCCCCGGAGAAATAAAAAAAGGCAGGCGATTTGTTCGCCTGCCTGCATGATAATAGACCAATTTTTTGCTGATATCGATGAAATAGTGGTATGAAAGGTTACTTCGCCGGAGTTGCGGGAGTCGCCGTCGGGGCCTTCTCCTCAGCCTTCTTCTCCATTTTCTTGGCCTTCTTGGCCTTCTTCTTGGCCGGGGCCTTCTCCTCAGCCTTCTTCTCGGCCGGGGCCGGAGCCGCCTTCTCCTGCTGGGCAACCGCTACGCCCAGCGAGAGTGCAAACATCATCGCCGTCAGGATCGCTACGATCTTCTTCATTCAATATCACCTCCGTTCATTTGATGGGATTTACCGCCGGTTCTTCGATATTTTGTCAAACCGGAAGTACGAATAATTTTAGCCGAATTGCCCTTCACTGTCAAGGCATTCGTTATTCGCTATAACCACTTGATTGTAAAAGCAAATAACATAATTTTCTTCTGCGCATCAGCGTTCAAACAATATGTTTTAGAACGTTAGCGCGCCGGTTTTGCGCCGATGAGCATGTCAGCGACCATGACGCCGACCAAAAAGACGATGCCCGTGATCCCGATGAGGGTGAGAAGGAAGTACAGCGTCTTTTTGGCGGCAGAGTCTTTCCGCGGCCTGATGGAACGGAAATAAACGAACACACTGAAGCCCAGGCCGGTGAAAAGGAAAAGCGTTTCAATCATGGGCCCCATGGTATCGCAGCGTGCGGCCGTCTGTCAACAGTGATTTTGCAGTGCTATCAGGATTTTTTATTTGACACGGGACAGCATCTGCCTTTAAAATTCAGTATATGCATCCCGATTCGGAAATCGTTCAGGGCGGCCTTGTACTGCCTGTCGATGCGAGCGACGTCTATGGGAAGACGGTCGTCGAGGCAGGCACGGACGTAACTCCTGCAGTGCTCGCGGACGTTGCCGCCGCCGGACGGTTTGCGTCCACATGCCGCCTCAACTTGAAGGGCAGCCGGCTGCGGAAGGACATGGATGAACTGATCGGGCAGGGTCCCTATCCGGAGCTGTTCCCGCCGGGCAGGATCGACGATGTCCTCCGTATATACGACGACCTCAGGGTGCTCCCTGTTCTCTTCGAGGAATTTGAGTTCATGCGGACGAGGGACATCTATGTATACGAGCATGTACTCAGAACGGCGGCGCTTACGGCGTCCATGGCCATCGACCTGTACGGAAAGGACCGTGCGCCTCTCATCGGATACACGGCGCTGACCCACGACATCGGCATGGTTCGGTTGCCTGATGATGTCCTGAAACAGGACATCGGCGTGGACAGGCGGAAACGCAAGGTGCTCTATGGGCACACGATCGTGGGATACGTGCTGCTCACCTATTACCTGGGCAGCGCCCAGTTCGGCAACTGCCGCGTGGCGCTCGAGCATCATGAGCGGGGAAACGGCGTGGGCTATCCCCGGGGCATCAAACTACGGGACCAGATCATCGAGCTCATCGGCACGGCAGACGCCTTTGACGCGCTTCTGTCGGCGAGGCCGTTCCGGAAGGAACCCTTCGAACTGCGGGCGGCCCTGGACACGCTCTGGAACGAGGCGAAACTGGGGGTGCTGAACTCCGTGGCGGTGAAACTCCTCATTGGGTACAGCCGCAGCCGGTATGAGGCGTTCGACGCCGGGCGGGTTATCGTTGCCGAGGAAACGCGGCGCCGGGCGCCGGCCGAGAATAACTATATCAACTGGGCCGATTATCAGCACTATGAATGCGGCCTCACCGGGCAGGCCGCCGGAGCGAAAAAACAGGGCTGACCGCACTCGCGGCGGCGGTGGATTATGAACAGCGTAATTATCCTCCTTGTTGTCGTTCTCGCAGTGATTATTTATTTCCTTGCAGCTTCCGGTCGGCCGCCTGCTCCATCGGGGAAGGAGCAGGGCCGGCGAGGTGAAGGGGAATGGGAGTTTGGCGACGAGTGGAAACAGGGCTCGCCCGACGATGAAACTTCCGAAAAAGGCATTCAGTACGTAGAGGTCCTCCGGGGGGACACGGGCAGGGGGTTCGATGATTCCTCGATGATGGACCTTGTAAGCTATCTCGGCTCCCGCGGCGTCCGGGCAACGTACGACTCTTTTTCCATCGGCCTTGAGCCGGCGGCGATCAAGACCTACGCGCTCAAAGTCGAAGCAGGGAAAGAGGAAGAAGCAATGAAGAAGCTGGAAGAGAAATTATCATAACGGGCCAAGGGGCCGGGGTCGGGGGTCAAGGAAACGGCATAATTTCGTGGCAGCGTGTTGCTTGACTCGTGCCCCATGCCTCCTGGCCCCATCTATTCACAAGGAGCATCACATGTCGGAAGAGCTGGAGATGAAAGACCTGAACGAGTCGCTCGATGCGTACAAGTCGAAAATATCGCAGGTGAACAAGGCCACGCTCACGTGGGACAAGGACCTTATCTTCGTCGGCAGGACCAACCGGGGATACGAGGTGGAGTATGACGCGCAGCAGCAGTGGGGCTGCTCTCCCACGGAGACGCTGCTCCTGAGCGTTGCCGGGTGCATGGGTATCGACATGGTGTCGTTCCTGAAAAAGATGAAAGTCGAAATCAAGTCCTACAAGATGGACATCGTCGGGGAGCGGAACCCCACGCCGCCCCAGTACTATACGGCCATCGAGATGATCATCGCCGTTGCGGGGTCAGGGCTTACGGCCAAGAAGGTCGAACGCGCCATCTCCCTTTCACAGGACAAGTACTGTTCCGTGTACCACTCCCTCAGAAAAGACATGAAGGTGAAGGTGGACTATACGTTTGAGAACGTGTGATACAAGTGAATTGTAAATTGCAAATTGTAAAGCGCAAATTTCAAATTGCGGGAACGTCGCCATCTTATACAATTTACAATTTGATATTTCCAATTTACAATGTTTTTATCGCCCCTATCCTATGACCACCATTCGTCTCCTTAAAAACGGTGTAGAAGCATTCCCGGCTATGTTCGATGCCATTGACCGCGCCGCGTCGTGCATCGCCGTGGAGATGTACATCTTTGCAGACGATGAAACCGGCAGGGAATTCAGAGACCGTCTCATTACGGCGGCAAAGAAGGGCGTGCGGGTCAAGGTGCTGGTGGATGCGCTGGGATCCTGGCCGCTTTCCGATTCGTTCTGGGACGAGCTTCGCAAGGCCGGCGGCAGGGTGCGCAGATTCCGTCCTCAGACAAAAGGATTTCTGCTGTTTCGCAACCATCGCAAGCTCCTCCTCGTTGATGACCGCATCGCATACGTCGGCGGGATCAATATTGCGGACGAGTATTACCGCGGGGACCGCGGAGAGCTTCCCTGGCGCGACAACGCACTTGAGATATCCGGAATTGATGTAGCTCGGCTCCGACGCTCTTTTTCCAGAATGTGGGCGCGTGCAAACCTCCCGCTGCGCAGGATGGTGCTCCGGCTTCGCGGCGACGGCTGGGCGAAAGGCGCTGAGGAGAACACAATAGGCTTTCTGGAAAGCGGGCCGGAAAACCTGGTTCGGCCGATACGGAGAGCATACCGCCGGCTCATCCATAATGCGCATACAAGCATTGACCTTGCCATGAGCTATTTCTATCCTCACGGAAGCGTGATCCGTGCGCTCAAGGGGGCAGTGAAGCGAGGGGTGCGCGTGCGGCTCTTGGTCCCGCAAAAAAGCGACGTGCGGATCGCGCGGTGGGCCGCACGCGGGCTTTACGGCAGGCTGCTCCGGGCGGGGATCGAGGTCTGGGAATACACGCCTTCGATGATGCACGCAAAGCTCGCGATCGTTGATGATACCGTGGTCGCCGGATCGGCAAACCTCGACATCCGGAGCGGGAGGATCAATTACGAGCTCGTTGCCGTGGTGGCGGATCCGGAGCTCGCGGCGCGCGCACGGGCGGATTTCGACGCAGACCTGAAACAGGCGGAGCGCATCCACTTTTTAGAATGGAAGATGCGGCCCCTTATGCAAAAGATCAAAGAACGCATCAGCTACTGGCTCCTTGCCCGGCTGGACATCTTCTTTGCCAAGGCCGAGCTGGCGAGGAGGATGTGGTAGGGGTAGTAGACAGTAGGCAGTAGGCAGTAGACAGTAGACAGTAGGCAGTAGACAGTAGACAGTAGGCAGGGAAAACCCTGGATATCGTCTACTGCATGCTACCTACTTAAAGGAGATTAGAATGAAACTTAAAGGCACCAGGACCGAAAAAAACCTTCTCGCCGCGTTTGCCGGCGAGTCCCAGGCAAGGAACCGCTACACCTACTTCGCAAGCGTTGCGAAGAAAGAGGGGTACGAGCAGATCTCGGCCATTTTCCTCGAAACGGCCGAAAATGAAAAGGAGCACGCCAAACGGTTCTTCAAGTTCCTCGAAGGGGGAATGGCGGAGTTTACCGCAACGTTCCCCGCCGGCAGGATCGGGACCACGGCGGAAAACCTGAAAGCTGCGGCAGAAGGGGAGAACGAGGAGTGGACCAAATTATACCCCGGTTTTGCCGACGTGGCCGATAGAGAAGG
Organism: Nitrospiria bacterium; assembly: GCA_919901555.1. GTDB lineage: Bacteria > Nitrospirota > UBA9217 > UBA9217 > UBA9217 > CAKKPG01. The sequence goes on from CAKKPG010000089.1 coordinate 21,085, forward strand.
GTTCCCGGAAGCGGCTGCGGCGTTTCGCTCTATCTCAAAGGTCGAGGTCAAGCACGAGAATCGCTACCGGAAACTTCTGGAAAACGTAGAGAAGGACGCCGTTTTTAAGAAAGAAAAATCAGCGGTCTGGAAGTGCCGAAACTGCGGCTACCATCACGAGGCCGAGGGAGCGCCTGACGTCTGCCCCGCATGCCTGCACCCGACAAGCTACTTCGAACTTTTGGCGGAGAATTATTAATAACACGTTATTTTCTTTGTTGCAAACCGTCACCCGCGGTCGTATAATACATCGCCTTAATTTTATCGGGGGTGTTGATTACCATGTCTGAAATGGAATACAAAGTGAAAGAAGCGCCGACCTGCCCGCACTGCAAGTCGGTGATGGAGCAGATGGATTCACGGCACCTGGACTGGGGCCTGCCGTATTTATGGGTTTGTTTCAATAATAACTGCACGTTTTTCATGAAGGGCTGGAAGCACATGATGGAAAGCTACGGCCAGCTCGTTTCATACCGCTTCATGATCCAGCCGGACTCCGGCACGGTCGGCGTGATCCCGGCCTTCAGCCATGAATACCTGCACCAGCACGGGAAGCCGAGCAACCCGTACCTCGACGAAGAGTGATATCGTATAGCGTACATAAATAACATTACAAACCGTGGATTTATATACAGTCCGCGGTTTTTTTGTTCATAACACAAAACCATATTTACTTTCTTGACACGTCAAGAAATCCATTATCGCGCAAAAGTGAACGCGCTCGTAGACCTCGGACTTGGGTTCGCTGCCCGCACGCTGGAGAATCTGACAAAGACCGCGTTCAAGATGCAGGAGAAGTACGGTCTTCTCACGAATGACGCGGTGGTGCTGGCAGTGGCAATGCGGCTGAAAGCGGACGTTCTCGTGTCGAGCGATAAGGCATTCCATGGCGTGACTGAGGTTGCAGTTCATTATCCCACGGATTTGAGGCTGTAAGATTTATAACATTACAAGGAGGAGTTGCAATGGCAACGATATCTGATCGTATTACCGTTAATCCCGAAGTGTGTATGGGGCAGCCTACCATACGCGGCATGCGCATCACGGTCGCCTTTGTTCTCAAGTTGCTGGCCTCAGGCATGAGCCATGAGGAGATATTAAAGGCATATCCGGAGTTGGAGGAAGACGATATCAGGCAGTCCATGGAATATGCCGCATGGCTTGCAGGGGAATATCATCGCCCCTTTCAGGCTCATGCCAAGTGAACACCATGAAGATAAAATTCATCGCGGACATGCATATTTCCCCTCTCACTACCGGCAGCCCGGATGAAAGAAATCGCCGCCGCGTATCTCGATGCGGAAGAGGCGATCCAGTTCGGTCCCGCCGCGGGAGTGGCAATTACGAAAAAGGACCTGTTCCACCTGGCGCCCGCCGTGTGTATCAAGTTCAGGGGCATGGAACGATCGAATAAGAATATCAAGAAAGTCACCGAAACCGCCCTGAGCAGCTATGTCGCAACGCTGGATACCACGCCTGAGGCCATGGCGGACCCGCTGCCGGTCGTCCGCTTTGTCGAAATTCCGATATTCCAATTGACAACTGTAACGTGACGCGTTATAATTTGTCACGTGATAAAGACATTTTCAGATAAGCATACGTATGAATTCTATATCACCGGCAAGTCCAAGCGTTTGCCGGCTGATTTGCTGAAACGCGCTATGCGTCGGCTGGAGTATGTCAACCTTGCAACAAGTCTTGATGACTTGAAGGTTCCTCCAAGCAACCGGCTCCACGCGTTGAAAGACGACCGAGAGGGTCAACATTCCGTTTCAGTTAACGACCAATGGCGCATATGCTTTCGATTCAAAGACGGCGATGCTTACGATGTCGAAATAACTGATTATCATTAGAGAGGTGCATTATGGCAATCGCAAATACAGTGGTACGAACCGTGAAACCGACTCATCCCGGAGAAATGCTTCGTGAAGATTTCATGCCTGATTTCGGGCTCACCGCGGCAAGTCTCGCCGAGGCCCTTGGCGTCTCCCGTCAAACGATCAACGAGATATTGCGAGAGCGGAGAGCGATTTCACCGGCAATGGCGCTGCTGCTGTCGCGCCTTTTCGGGAACACGCCGGAGTTTTGGCTCAATGCCCAGCGTACGGTGGATCTTTGGGAGGCAAAGAAGCGTCAGGAAAAGAAGCTCAGACGTATACAGCCATTGAACGCCGCTTGATTGGGTTTGTATGGCTGATCGCTATTTAACAGAACCGATGGATCAAGCTGGCATCGGCTTTTCCCGTCAGTCCTACGATTACGAACAGCCGCGGCATTAATCAGACGGATTGGATCAAAATTGATCGGAAGACCTATGATTTGTGCATTGATCCGCGGGATTATTGACCAAGAAAGTCTTGTGATATATTTTCAGTTTGGGCTTGAAAGAAGGCGTGGCACTATGTCGCAACGCTGGATACCGCGCCTGAGGCCATGGCGGACCCGCAGATGGCGTTTGCGTTCTGCTACATTGCGAGTCATTTTGGACTGGGACTTTTGACCGACGAAGAGGCGACCGGCATATTGGAATATGTTGAGGATGAACTCGGAGAGGAAATCGGGACAGGTGAGGGCAGGTCATTCTGGCAATCAGTCTCGTTGGAAGAACTCGCGGAAGAACAGGGCGTCGAGCCGGTGTCGGCGCCTGAAGAGGTATTCGCTCTTTGGCCCGCTGGTGACGATCCGGATGACTTGCTGAATTTTGTTCTCCATGATCGCGGCGCACGGAGAAAACCGGCCGCCGGAGGGAATGCCTGATGGATGCCGTTCTGCTCGACACGACAGTGGTGAGCCTTCTGCATCCGAAGAAAAAAGGCAACCCGCTTCGCGCCAGGTATGAGGCGCACATGACCGGGAAGGTTCTCGCCCTGAGCTTTCAGAGTGTTGCCGAGCTATGGTCGTGGGCGGGTGTCCGACCTGAGATGGCATGGAGTTACGGCCCTGATGGGTTTCACTGGGCAGGCTTTTACCTTGCCTTTTCGATATATTTGTAATATTCTGGAATACAGATAACCATACGACCGGATGAACAAAAAACGGCCGTCTACGTCAAGAACGTTGACGCCAACATTCCGTTTACGCATGATCTCACAAACATAGCGGTGAAATCGGGTCTGCGGCTTTCTGAAGAACAAAAAGATCTCCTGGACGCGGTGACCGCGTTCAACATAAAAGCCAGATATCCCGATTATAAAAGCAGGTTTTACAGAAAGGCCACAAAAAGATTCACGGAAAACTACCTTGGGCAAATAAAGGATTTCAGAAAATGGCTCGTAAAGAAAATAAAAGAGTAATTCTTGGGAAGATAAAAGAGTATGTCGCGGTGCTGCGGGAAAATGGTGTCAAGGTGTGGCGGCTGTACCTTTTCGGCTCCTATGCCTCGGGCGCCGCGGCAGCGCACAGCGACATCGATCTCGCCGTCTTTTTGAACAAAGCCGATATCGACGGCTTCCGTGAAGATTTGAAGCTCATGCGCCTCAGAAGAAAAGTCGATCTTCGCATAGAGCCGCATGCGTTCGCGCGCACGGATTTCAAGCAGCCGGACCCTTTTATCAAGGAGATCGTGGCCAAGGGCATGCGGATTGTTTAGCGGGGCACCGGTACGCAGTATTGCATTCTCCGTGATGCCTATTCATCATGAACGTCAGCGCGAAGCCGGCTGGAAGTTCACCCCGTTAGAGCAACCTATCACACTATTATATATTACTGCCATATATAACAATCTGTAGACGATGACAATCAGGTTCATGGCAAGATGCTGTGGGTAATATGCCTTGAAGATAGCAATGATGAATAGAGATAAAATTCAAGCAGTTACCACGGAAAAGGCCACGGAATATCACGGATACAATAATGAATACCTTGTTACATGAAGAGTTGACGTATAAAATTATTAAGAAGGGTCTTTTGATTGTTCCGTGTAATTCCGTGAAAATCCGTGGTAAGCAAGTAGTAAAGGGTTTTCCCCGCGTCTCGGTGGTGAATCTGGACGTTAAGGGGCATAATGGCACCCATACTTTCGTGCCAAGAGCCGACAATTATTCACTGACTCAGGACGGAATTTTCTAACGGGGTGAAGCAATTCATCTTTGGCCGGCTTTTCTTTTCAGAGGACACATGTGGCAACGGTGGAAATTTCGGGGACGTCAAGGACAAAGAAACGACCCTATTTCGTCTCATGTAATTGACGGGCTCTGTAAGCTGTTATAGAGGGCAGTCCGGCGCAGGACAATCCGCTATAAGCGGCAACGGGTTAAAGATTTTTCGATGGCGAAAAAAAAGATAAAAGAGGAACAGGGATCATTATGAGAGTAAAGCTCACCAAAGCGCAAAGGATACGGGTACTCAATTCAGTCGATGTTTACGAGGTCATGCAGCGCATCCTGCTTCGCGAGAACAAGATCGACCGCAACAAGGAGCATTTCTGGGTCGTCTGCCTGTCCAACAGCAACAAGATCCTGCTGATCGAGCTGGTCAGCCTCGGCACCATGAAGAAAAGCCTCGTGGACCCCACGGAGGTGTTCAGCTTCGCGCTCCAGAAGCGGGCGGCCCAGTTGATCATGGTCCACAACCATCCGGGCGGGTCATTGCAGCCTTCGCCGGAGGACACGGACATAACCGACCGCATGTACCAGGTCGGCCTGTTTTTGGACCTCCCGGTGATCGATCATCTTATTATCACGGAAAGAAAATTCTACAGCTTCAAGGACTCGGGGCTTCTCGCGGAGCTGAGCAAGAGCGAGAAGTATGTGCTCAAATACAAGAAGGAAGAGCAGCGGATAAGGAAAGAGGGCGAGAAAAAGGGTCTTTTGAAAAAAGCCGTTGAGATGGCGAGAGCTTTGAAGAAGAAAGGGATTGACATGAAGGTGATAGCCGAAGTTTCCAAACTGTCGATAAAGCAAATTGAAAAAATGTGAATCACGTCAGCGAAAAATAAACATGCTGTGAACCAACGTCCCCCGAGATGTTCACAATGGTTTTGAAGAGGAAGGCTTTCATGAAAAAAGAGATTATTATATCGCTGAGCAAAACATTCGAGGAATCGGCGTATGAACAGGACGGTGTCGAATACTGGCTTGCTCGCGACCTTCAGGTTTTACTTGATTACAGCGAATGGCGCAACTTCGCACAGGTTATTGACAAGGCAAAAACCGCCAGTAAAAATGCTGGCCAGAATGTTTCCGACCATTTTGTTGATGTCAACAAAATGGTGGAACTTGGGTCAGGAGCTCAAAGAGAAGTTGATGATATAATGCTGACTCGCTACGCTTCTTATCTGATAGCGCAGAATGGTGATCCTCGTAAAGAACGGATAGCCTTTGCGCAGAGCTACTTCGCGCTCCAGACGCGCAAGCAGGAACTTCTGGAAGAGCGAATTGCGCTTACCGAACGTCTTCAGGCGAGGGAAAAGCTGGTTACCACCGAGACCGAGCTGTCCAAAATCATTTATGATCGCGGCGTCGATGGCCAAGGATTCGGGCGCATACGGAGCAAAGGAGATCAAGCGCTGTTCGGCGGTCATACGACGATAAAAAACTTGAGCGTCGCGTAAAAACGCATGATAAAAAGCTCGTTAACGGCGCCCAAAAGCTCAAGAGCATTGACGGCGTCGATGAGCATTAGTGAGGATATGGGGACAGGATATGGGGACAGGTCTTGAAATATAAGTATAAGAAACTGCCTTTTCAAGACGCGACCCCAAATATTGCGACCCCAAATATTTCGGCGAGTTGACTCCCGCGGGTTTTAAGAAGATGGTGTCGAAGATGGACGTTCTCACAAAACTGGAGACTATTTACCCCGTAGTTGGAGCGATAAAACCTGTGATCTCCGACGAGCATACGCAACAACGGGGTCAAGCTGGAAGTCGCGGCTAAAGTTAGTGCTCAACGTCTCGCGGACGGCATTAAAAAAATGTAATTGATGGGCTCTGTAAGCTGTTATAGAAGCGAGTTCGGCTCAGTACAATGCGCTATAGGCGGTAGCGGAAAGCATCAAAAACATCAACGTCCCGGAGTCCCGGAGTCGTGCTAAATTTATTATGATTTACCTTGACCACAATGCGACGACGCCGGTGCTGCCGGAGGTACTGGAGGCGATGATGCCGTACCTCACGACGGAATGGGGCAATCCGTCGAGCGCGTACAAGTTCGGTGCGAAAGTGAAGTCGGTTATAGAGACAGCGCGGGAGCAAGTAGCGGCTTTGATCGGGGCACACCCGTTGGAGATCATCTTCACTTCTTGCGCAACGGAGAGCAACAACGCCGCGATTCACGCCACGCTCAAGGCGAATCCAAACAAGCGGCACATCGTCACGTCGGCAGTCGAACATTCCTCGGTGCTGAACTATTGCATGGCGCTGGAAAAGGAGGGCTATCGCGTCACATACCTGCCCGTTGACCATGACGGCTTGCTGAAACTGGCCGACCTCGAAAACGCCATCGGGGATGAGACTTCCGTCGTCTCGCTGATGTGGGCGAACAATGAGACGGGTGTGTTGTTTCCCGTGAAGGAAATTGCTGAGATTTGCCGGTCACGCGGAGTGCCGTATCACTGCGACGCGGTGCAGGCGGCGGGTAAAATCGAGATGGATGTTCGGAAACTTCCAGTTGATTACCTATCGCTGACAGGTCACAAGTTTCATGCGCCGAAAGGAATTGGCGCGCTATACGTCCGCCGAAAAACTCCGTTCTCACCGCTGATTCACGGGGGCCACCAAGAGCGCAATCTGCGCGGTGGCACGGAGAGCGTCCCGCTGATTGTCGGCATCGGCAAAGCCGCCGAGGCGGCTCGCCGTCACTCGCCCGACTACGAAAAGAAAGTCCGGCCGTTGCGTGACAACTTGGAGGAAGGCATGTTGAGTTCCATTCCAAACACGGAACTGAACGGCCACAAGACGCAGCGGCTGGCCAACACGACCAACATTACCTTTCACGGAATCGAATCAGAAGCGCTGCTCATCCTCCTTGACCAGGAAGGCATCTGCGCCTCATCCGGCTCCGCCTGTCTTGCCGATTCCGACGAACCCTCGCACGTCATCAAAGCGATGAAGCCAGCATCGGCAGCCTCACGGCAGATGATCCGCTTCTCTCTTGGGAAAGCCAATTCGGCAGCGGATATCAAAGCTACAGTGACTGCGGTTCAGCGAGTGACTGAGTTGCTCCGTGCATAGCTCGATGGTCAACTGGCTCGCTACGTAAAAATAGCTTCGGCGAAGGTGGGAAAGTACCGGTACAACTCAGCGTACCGCTTGATGTCGGAAGGTGGAACACCGGGAAGAGTTAAAGCAGCCGCTGCAGCTTGTGGAAGCTGGGCGTTCAGATGGCGCATCTCTTTCATAGTGAGGCAAGGCACTTCGATTACATATGGTTCTTCTCCAAAATGAACAAAGTTAAGCTCACCGAACGAGCAGGCATCGAACTTTTGTTGCTCGCCAGCCTCGATGAAAATTCCTCCAACTGTCAGTATCAATGCGCCATCGCTATGAATAAAATTGAAAACCTGCCGATAAACTATCTTCTTTTCCGCTGGCACAAGGGAGTTCCTAGCTGAGAGGGCTTCCTCAATCCCGCTATGAATCAACCTGCGCGAAATCTTCGCAAGCCCCTTGCCCCGAAGCTCGCTACCCGCAATCTCCGGGGGCACACTGTTGCCAACTCGCTTGCGAAATCCGCGCAGACGATATTCGTCGAGATTAAATGGCAAGCCCGTGTCTGCGGTGTATTGTTGGCGCGTCGCTTCGTCGGGGTCACGCTCAACATGTGCATTCATAGAAACGACCAGCACACTGCCTGAGCATGCTCTGGCGCATACTGAGGTAACATCGGACAACACCGCTTCGTCCAGTTTCACGTCGTAATCAAGCCACACAATTGTCTTTGCCTGCCAATCCAATTCGGGTAGCACTTCGGAGGCTGGGCGGCAATCGAGGCGCACGCATTTGTAGGGCTTATTGAACTGAAAGCATTCCTCAGCATACGCATCTTTTTCGATGCTCAGCATGTCATTCATCCCAAGAGCGCGATGGAATAAATGAAAGTCGCTGAAGTAAATAGAGCCGAAGCCCACGTAGCGGTACGTTTCGATTTTGCCGAACGGATAGAGGCGACGGAAGGCTTCACAAAGCATCTTTCGCTCGATTGCTTTTGCGGGACGCAGTGAGTAGTTGATCTGACGATAGCTACCGGCCATTACTCTTCCCCCTCATACTTCATGAAATACTCAAAGGTTTTTTCGCCCACAGCAATGAACGTTTGGACCTTGAGAAGCTGCTTTGCTTTCTCAACCTCGACCAAGGGCTTGCTGTACTGAATCTTCTGCATCCTCGGTCCGGGGGGCATGGGGCTGGGTTGGGGAGCAACAAAAGTCGGGGTAACCGTAAGCGCGTCGGTTCGCTTAGCTTCCGCACTTTGAATCGCTTGGTCGAGAGTCCCATCTGTGCTATCCCCGCTTTCAAATGCCGCTCTTTCCTTGGCCAAGTTGGACAGAAACGTGAGGACAGGCTTGGAAATCTCAATCATCTCCTGCTGCACGTTCTTGTAAACGGGAGAATCTACGTCAACGCCCGTTTTCGTGGTCGTCCACGGCAGCAGAGCAGCATTATCTGAGTCGAAATAAGCGTAACCGCGGAAATACGCAAAGTCTGGATGGTATTGGCGCATGCCGTGTGCCTGTCCCCAGATTGTCGTTGCTGTCTGGTCGGCGCGTATCACCAGACGTCCGTTACAGAACACATACCAGCCGCCTTCGTGCAAGCTCCTTTCGGCAACACCCGCAAAAAGCTTCACTTTCACAGGTGGGCCCGGCTGCCCGTCGAGAACCGCACGGGGGTATGTCTTTTCTACATACGCAGGTTTCAACTTGTCCGACACGAATAGCAACTGAGGCTCATGGCGCAGTGGGATCGTGTTGACCGTAATCGCTAGTCCTCGATCCATGCTTAGTGCGTGAGCAAGGCTCATCTCCTGCTTCAATCGCGTTAGGAAATTATCCAGGGCAAAATTTTCAGCTACTGTGTCGTAGAGTTGGTTGATCTCAATACGTGTGCCGATTTCCTCAGGCGACACGTTGGTAAGGTTTTCCTCAACGTTGCGAAACTCAAAGTGCCATTCGTCCGCCTTTTCGGGTTCGCCCATTGCCTTCCACTGTTCAACATCAATGTCCATGTCGAACCGAGATGAGCTCGTAGTGGAGTAAACAGTAAAGTGCCGTCCCAGCTTAAAGAAAGTGCGCTTCATTCCAACTCCGAATTGTCCCACCGAGCCAGGCGTCAGGGGAGCGTCCTTTGGGCGACCAAACCGGAACGCATAATTCCGCGCAATATCAACAGGAATGCCGCCGCAGTTGTCAGCTATCTTGAGATGGTTTCTGTCAAGTTCCACGCGAACCCAGAGGCCATTGAAGTCTCCGTTTGCTTGCATGCGCCTTGCGCCGTCGACCGAATTGTCCACCAAGTCTAGGATAGCGCGAGTGAGCGGTATATCCCGCGTGAGCATGTAAATGAAGAACTCCTTGGTCGGTGAGGCATTGATGCGCTTTGGGTCTTGTGGAGTTTCTGGCACAGTTTAGCCTCCGGTTATTTTCCTGCGTCCCGCCAGAATTGCCTCGCTGCGCCGGTGATGAGCTTACCTTGCAGGCGCAGGGCGGCTTCGGCTTTCTTGAGCTTCTGGTGAATGACGCTGCCGAGGATCAGCTTTTGATCGGCGGGACTCAGAGATTGCGGTGAAAAGTGAACGCCGCACTCGGCAAGCTCGGCGAAGTTTGTTTCGTTGGTGCCGGTGGTGAGGAACTTGTCGGCGTCCTGCGAGGCGAGCCAAACGGGAAAGCCCCACGAACGACCTTGCCGAGCGAGTGAGCTGAGCAGGCCAGCTTTGTGTTCCTTCGGCAGCAACAAGTGCGCTTCGTCCACGAACAGCACCATCTTGAGCGGCTGGATGCCGTTCTTGACGGCCAATTGCTGACTCAATTTTTTGATCAGAAAGTTCAGGATGAGGGCGACGGCCAGCGCTTTGGTGTCGCTGTCATTGCCGAACTCCTTGAAGTCCACCACCAGCGACCGGCTGAGCCACTGCTCCGGACTAACGCCTTCCTGTGCCGGCGCGAACAGGTTGCAATCCACAATCCGCTTCACGATTGAAAGAGGCACGCCGGTCACGTCGTTCCGCTCCAACTCCGCGAGCAGGCTGTCGAAGTCTGGGGCTGATAGTTGCTGGTAGGCATCGCTCAAGGCTTGCTGCTGATTGGCGCCTAACTGCGGGGCGAATGCACGGATGAGCGAGGCTATCTCGTTTGCGATCTGGGCGTTCACCGCGGGATTCGGGTCCCGGTAAAGCGGGTTGATCGGCAGGGCCTGCCGGATTAGCCGCACATGCTGTGCCCCGGTCTGATCGAGAAAACGCTTCCGGTTCTCGCGCTGCTGCTTGTTAGTGGGGTCGTCTTCCAACTCGCCCTTCATGTCGAAAAACACGAAGCGGACACCGACATTGGATAGTTGCGCCAAAAGGTCGAGTGCGAGTTGGCTCTTTCCGGAACCGGGTTGGCCGGAAATCACCAATAGACCGTTAGATGTACCTGGCCCGTTGATGCTCCATTCAGGAGCGTCAATCAGCACTTTGAGTTTTACCTCTTCCTCAACGACCGGCATCGGCGGGACAGCTTTCAGACCGGCGGCACTACCAAATTCAGCGTAGGTCAGTTTGAGCAACGCAGAGACGAAGTTGGCTTGGTCGTTGCCTGACTCCTCCCAAATCTGCTTCAGCCGCTGGCAGCCGAATTCGAAGTGACGCCGAAACTCCTGCCGATAGCCGCCTTCGTCAAGAGTTTGGCCCGCGCGGTGATTCAGGGCGGCATGCACAACATCTTTAAGTTCGTCGCCGACGACTTGCTCATCGTTGAGCGTCACACCATTGGCGTCCTTGGGCTTAAATTCAGACGGCACACCTTCGCCCAAGGCGAGAAATAAGGCGGCTCGGCCTACCACGGCCTGATTGCGCGCACCCACGCGTGAAAAAACGTTTTCGATGAACTCGCGAGCGGCGCTACTTGTGTCAAACTTCATAGGTGATCGCCTTTTCCCGCGTCTCGTTCTCCGCGCGCAGTCGCTGGTAGGCTTCGCGCGTTACGCGGAAATACTCCTCGTAGGTTGCGCGGTCAGCCTCCAGCATTTTTGCGGCTTTACGGGCGGCGTGGCGGAATTGAGCCCGTGTCTGCCAGTCCAAAGTGCTGTGAAAGATTTCCTCACGTATGATGTACTCGATCATCACCGCGTCCGCGGGACTGCATCCGGTGTCTTCGACAATCATCTCATCGTAATCAGCGCTCATGACTTTCCTCCAATGCGGTCATAAATCGTGACCAAAGTAATCGTTGGAAATGCGCACTTCATAGTCGGTGCTCTCCGGTTTGCCGTGAGGGTGCAGCGTGTACACCCGCGCCAGCCGATCTCCGATGCGTTTGAACAGCGGGCCTTCCGGATCAACTTCCGAGTTGGTCGTAAGAATGATGGATTGATGACCGCTGAGATAAAGCTGGTCGAGCGCGTTGGCACGAACCTCTTTATCGAGGCGAGCCAACGGCGTGTCCACCACGAGCGGCGGCACAAGCTTGGCCAATCGGCGCAGTGCCTCGTAGAACGCCAGCATGCGAACCTGCCGTTGACCAGCGGAGGTGTTGGTTTCCTCCCACGTAACGCGTTTGCCGTCGCGGCGAATGAGCAAGCACTGCCAGTGGCTGTCAAACTCCATTCCCAGGAACTCCCTCTTCCGTTCCGTGATTTCCGACCACAGCTCGCCCACGTGCTCCGAAATTTTCTTCCGCATCCGGATAGCAGCGCGACTCCGGATTTCACCAGCCGCTTCGCGATAACGCGCCGCCAGTGAGGCAAGGCTTTGGCCTTTCTCGGCTTTCTCGACAATCTCCCGCTGATTAGTTTCCTGGCGCTTCAGTTCGCCAAGTTCGACATCGCGCCGCGAGACCTCCGCAGTAATCTCAGCGAGGCGCTTGGTGATTTGCTCTCGGTTGGAAATAAGTTCGCCGCGCTTCTGATGCAATTCTGTGCCGCGCTTAAAGGCCGCAGTGTTTTGCTGCATCTGCCTCAACTTTTGATCCAATTCGCGCAATTCGGCGTCCATCCGTTCGATGCTGACGCACATCTCGGCCAAGTCGCGCAACGAACCAGCAGCCGTGCCGAGGCGGGCGCGAATCTGGGCGCTCGTGTCGTTACGGTCAGCGACAAAAACCCGGTCGGGCATTCCATCGGGGGGCGGATGAAACAAACGGCGCAAGGCATCTTCGAGTCGTTTGATGTAAAACGCCTCGACGTCTGGTTGTAGCGCGAATTCTGACGGTGCGCTACCGAAAACGTCTTCTTTGACTTGAGGGATCTTCGGCTCAACGGTAGATTTTGCGCCTTCCCATTCACGCCGCCGTTCCTCTGAGAACAAGTAGTCGTGGAGTTCCTTGCGATATTTACCCAGCAGTGAAACGGGAATTGCCAACTCCCAAGCTCCGGTGAGCTTTGCCTCCAGGTCGGCCTTGATTTTGGTGAGTTCGTTCCGTCGTTCCTGTGCGCGTTGAAGCTCATCAGGATCAACCGCGCCAAGCGTCTTCAGGTCGTCCTCAACCTCTTGCAATTCCGCATCAACCTCATGCAAGTCCCGTTCGAGGCTATCCTGTTCCTTGCGGCGCGCTTTCAGATGCCCCTCAACTCGGAGCACATCAGCAGACAGGTCAGCGAGTTTCGTAGCTGGGTCGGAGCCGCTGGTTGAATTGAAAACGCGTGGAATCTTTTGCTGAATCAATCCTCGGAGATCATTTTCCAGTTCGCCGTAGGTCCACAGCCCCAAGATGCGGCTCACGCCCTCGACGATGTCTTGTTGCCCCAAGTTGATGCTTTGACTTCGCTCCGCATCGAAAAAGAAAAAGCGCGCCAGATGCCGTGGCAAGAATACATCGCGCAATTTTTGGATGACCTGTTCGTCCTCAATCAAGCCAGGTGTGTCCGAACGCTGAGCAGAAGAATGCCAAATGGGTGAAGAATTAGGGCGATGCCTGATTTCGCGCACTAACTCAACCCTACGGCTGCCACCGCTTTTGTCGTCGCGCAGTGAAACTGCGACTTTGAGACGGACAGTATCTTGGCCTTCAGCTTGCGCGCGTCGGTTTAGCGATCTGTCGAAAAGGAAACGGGTTGCATCTGAGCCGGTCTCGACACGCTTCAAGTCACCGACGCCGCTTTCACCGACAACGGCCAAATAGAGTGCCCTCAGGAGATGGGTTTTGCCCGCTCCGTTCTTTCCGCCAACCAGAACGCCGCAACGGCCTTCCAGGCTGCCGAAATTCAACGTGTGCTCGCCATAGAACGGGCCAAAATTTTCGAGCGTGAGCGAGTCGATATAGACTTCCGGCATGTCAGCTTTTCGCTCCTGCGGTCTGGTTTTCCAAGTCGTCCTTCAGGATATTGAGCAAATCGTCGGGGAGGCCGTGGGCGCGGTGGCTTTCGCTGTATTCCTCGACCTTGGCGAGCATGCGACGCAACGTTTCGGCGTCGATGCCTTTCTCGCGGGCCACTTCTTCTTCCATCTCACGCAGGCGGTTCAGTTCATTCAGGTCGGTGCTCATAATGACACCTCGTTGTTTGTTGACGATGCGGGCGACGCCGCGGCCGTCGTCAGGGTCGCGTGCCGCCTTCCACATCTGCTGGATAAGTAGGAGTTCCTCAGGGCTGATGAGTTGCAGGCCGACTTCCTCCTGTAGCGCCAACAATTGCTTCAGAAGCTCGCGCCGGGCCGGAATTAAGAGCGGGCCAGGACCGTCGTTGCCGTTCATGCGGCGGTTGTCGCGTTTGCCGTTGGCGGGGTCGCGGTAGAAAAGGAGTTTTTCGCGGAAATCAATCAGCTTCTCCATGCGTTCATCGCCGCTGGCGAGCAAGCCTTCACTGGTCTTGTCGCGGTCCACGACCGTGCACGTCCAGCAACCGAAGCGGCTGTTACCGCAGCTTGGCGTGCTGGTGTCGATTTGAATTGGACATTCGCCGTTGCTGGCGCTTGCGTAGAGTTTGTAGAGTGCGCGATTGTCTCCACCCCAAGGATTGGGTTTCTGGAGCAAGTAGGCCCAGACTTCTTCAGTCGTCAGAAATTCGATCGGATTGGACACCCACACGCGGGGCAAATCGGGATGACGGCACAACGCATTGCGCGTTTCACGACCGGCCATCGTCTGGGCGCGGGTAGCGCTTTCCTCGCGGCGCGCGCCCAGGTGGAGAATTGCCTCACCCCATTGACCAAGGCGCTGCTGAACAAAGATGTTGACGGGATCGATCTTCATCCGCTGCGTGCACCAGCGAAAGACGCGGTTCGGCGGCGGATAGCCGCGGCCGATAATGTTGACCCAAAATGATTCTTCCGTCGTGGGTTTCAAAAGGTTGACATCAATGTTGATGTCATTTTGCTGCGAGCACCGCTGCATTTGCCGCAGTGTGCCCTCTACCATCTCCACGATGGCCGGAATCTCCACGCGCGTGTCGGTGCAAACGACGGAGATTGGTTTTGTTCGTTCAGCAGGAGGCAGTGAGAGAGCGGCATCAAACACAAGCGAGGCCAGCATCGTGCTGTCCTTGCCGCCGCTAAACCCAACTAGCCATGGCCGGTTGTCATCCAAATAGAGCTGGCGTAGGGATTTTTTGATATCTTGATATGCGGTGGCGACCATTCGAGTGAGTATACCTGCCTAATGTTTGTTTTCTCAAACCCTTTGCGTCTTGGCGCCTTTGCGTTGGGCCTTTTAAGGATAGAACAACGAATCGATGGAGTAGCCGCTGCGTTCGAGCAAGGTGCACAACCGGCGCAGGGCCTCGACATAGAAGTGCTGTTGAATAGAAGTGCTACTGTGCTGAATATAGTATGATAGATCAGCTTTCGTTGTCAAGGGGAAAATGGTACACTGAAGCCTTTAACCGACCTTTAGAGATATAACAGTTTAGCCCTTTTCATCGCAACAATACTCTGTCAGCCGACGAGACAGCTCAACCCGATTCTTCCCGCGACAGGCGAGGTCGGGGAACATCTTGGGGTCAGGTTTATAATGTTTCACTTTCCACTTCTGCTGTGGTAATCTCGCCGCATGGCCCGTCCCCCTTACGAGCCTATAGGGGTCACTTCTCGATCCTTGAGCGTGCCCAGCGAAGGGCCGCACACACTTGCGGGTGCAAGTCCCGCCATGGCAAAAAGCCAAAGCCATGTAGCTTGGATGGCAGGAGGTGAGGGAAACGTTGCCTTTTGAAGCCCATCGACAAAGCCCTGTATAGCAGGGTGAGCAAGTTTCCGGGTCGCAACGAAAGTGAACGTATACGTAGCCTCGTAAGAGACAACTCCACTGGCCGAGCTTCTTCAAGATAGGCGAAGGCAGCATTCTCTTACTGACCCTGGCTGTATCGTAAGAGGACAGTGGCGGGGTAGCAGCGACGACACGGAAAGACAGGTGTGCGGTCAACTGGGGAAGCCCTCCTCGCCCCTGACGGAAACGGCAGGAGCAAGGTAAGCCCTATAAGTCGTGAGACGAAGTGGGCCGAACGGCGAGAGGGTGGCGGACGAGCCCGTAGTAGCGATGATGGAGAGGACAACATAACCTCTTCGGAGCAAAGGGGCTCTGCTGTACTTATATCTTTCAACAAAACGTGAGGCAGGGAAGCATGACAAACACTTCCATCAGTCTGCAAGAGCTGAGGCGAAAGATATACATCAAGGCGAAGGCTGATTCGGCTGGAAGCGGTGGAGTAGGAATAAGAAATCCAATTTCATTTCCGAAAGCGGCACCAGAGCGATAGGTCACATAACCCTTGATGCGAAGAGTGCAGGAAAGCCGTATGAGGGAAAACCTCACGTACGGTTTGACGAGAAGGCGCTGGAGATAGGGTATGGTTGAGATCGTGTGACACTCTCAGAGGAAACGGAGAGAAACAGGGAACACAAACATCAACCTGTAGCCACTACGCCAGTGCTTTACTCTACCAAACATGAGCGGGCATCCGGGGTCAGGCATGAATCTGGAGTTATCAGCCCGTAGAAATCTATAAGGCCAGGAACATCTCACCTATCCAGGAGGCATCCATGATCACCGTAAATTCGACGATTGCAAAATCGCTGTAGCAATATATGCCGTATTCAACAAGCTATTCTTGTTAAAATCCACCCCTCGATAAACTTTCCACTTGCAATTAGTTTAAATTTCCGCTAATTTAACAAGTATGGCTGGTGAAAAAGGCACTAAAATAAACCAACTTCTCAAGAAGTGGCCGTCAGGAACGGTTGCTGTACTGCGCTGGCTGGAAAAGCAGGGCGTGTATCAGCAGCTTGTGCATGAGTACGAGAAATCCGCCTGGATACTCCGCGTGGGCCAGGGCGCGTTTGCGAAATCCGGCGACAAAATAGACTGGCCGGGCGGGCTATTTGCGCTCCAGAATCAATTAGCCCTTCCCATATATGCGGGCGGCAAGACAGCGCTCCAACTGCAGGGCTACGCGCATTTTCTTCCGTTGGGGAAAGGCGGTACGGTTTATCTTTTCGGCCCGGCCGAGACAAAGCTGCCTGCCTGGTTTACGCAATACCAATGGGGCCTGAATATCCGTTTTGCCTCAACACGTCTTTTTGCGGATGAAGCGTCCGTCGGGCTGACAACGCGGGATATGGGAGCGTTCTCGATCAGGGTTTCGGCGCCTGAGCGGGCGATGATGGAAGTCCTGTATTTCGTGCCCAAGGAACAGTCGTACGAGGAAGCGCGGCTCCTGATGGAGGGGCTTTCGACGCCGCGCCTCAAGATAGTGCAGACCCTTCTCGAAAGCTGCACCTCCGTGAAGGTAAAACGTCTCTTTATGGTGCTGGCGGAAAGCTGTGGTCATGCCTGGGTCAGGAAGCTCGATGTATCAAAAGTGAATTTCGGCAAGGGCAGACGCATGCTTGTCAGGGGCGGAAGGCTCGACACGAAATACAATATTTCGGTGCCAGAAGCGGGCGCCGGCCAAGGCGCACCTGGAAGGCGGGCATGAGAAAAAGCCCGTATTTCGAACAGGCCCTACTGATGCTTCGGGTCATCCCGCAAGTGACGGCTGAGGAGTGCTTTGCGCTCAAGGGCGGCACAGCTATCAATCTGTTTTTGCGCGACATGCCGCGTCTGTCCATCGATATAGACCTGGCATATCTGCCTCTTGATGAAGAACGTGACAAGGCCCTCGCGAACATCGGCAAAGCGCTCACCCGCATTGCGGCGGCGATCAAGAAGGCGATGCCGGGAATCAAGATCCAGGAGAGCCGGGCGCATGGGTCAAAACTGATCAGCAAACTTGTCGTGGAGAACGGATCGACGAGGATAATAATCGAGCCGAATGAAGTGATCCGGGGAGCGGTTTGGGCGCCGGTGGAGCGTGAGTTGACAAAGCGCGCTGAGGAAACGTTCGAACTATCAGTCACGGCCAGGTCCCTCTCGACCGCTGATCTATACGGTGGGAAGATTTGCGCGGCGCTTGACCGACAGCATCCTCGGGATCTTTTCGACATCAAGGTCCTTTTGGATAACGAAGGGATCACTGATAAAATACGAAAGACTTTTGTTGTGTATCTTGCAAGTCATGACCGGCCGATGAGCGAGTTGCTTGATCCTGCGCGGAAAGATGTACGGCAAACCTATGAAAGCGAGTTTGCCGGCTTGACGGCTGAGGATATCCGATACGAGGACCTTGTTGCGGCAAGAGAAACGCTGATTAAAACCCTGCGGCGGGATTTAACGGCTGCGGAAAAAGGTTTTCTCGTAGCTCTCAAGGAAGGACAGCCGAAGTGGGACCTTCTCGGATTAAAGGGGATAGAGAAGCTGCCTGCCATCCAGTGGAAACTCATGAACATCCGGAAGATGAAAAAAGAAAAGCATGCTGCGGCAATTGAAAAGCTGAAAGCGAAGCTGGGGTTGTAGAGCAAAAGGCTTATCAATTTAGGGCTGATTGTGCAGAAAGGGTCCGGGCGGGCGACCCACTATATTCTCAAGGAATAATTTTACGTCAGATTTGCGTCCGATATGCTACTCGTTTCGTCAGATCTTGCTATTGATGGTAGCAAAGATGCTAAGACAAGGTTTATTACCATGAGCCCGCATGGGGTCAGACTTAGAGGCAAGCAGCAAAGCACTGGAAGCATAATCAATTAAGAAAAGGAGAAATGCCAATGGCAATGAAAGTTGAAATCAAGGACAATAAGCTTTATATCGAAATTGACCTGGAAACCCCGACCCCGTCGGCATCCGGCAAAACCCTTGTCGTTGCAAGCACGAGGGGAAATGCCGTCACCACCGCCAAAGTAAACGACAAACCGGTCATTATCGGCCTGAATGCCTATATCAAACCCTAACCCGGACAAGCCGGAATTGCAAATTGTAAATTGTAAAATGTAAAGTGCAAATTTAACTATCCATAGAGTATATGACGAGGAATCCGAAACATGGTATTTCTCTGTGGTGGATATTATTCAGGCTTTGATTCAACAGCCCGATTACCAGACTTCGCGGAAGTACTGGAACAAGCTGAAGGAACGGCTGAAGAAGGAGGGAAGTCAAACGGTGACAAATTGTCACCGGTTGAAGCTGGTTGCTGAGGATGGCAAAATGCGGCTTACCGATGTCGCTGATCCTGAAACGCTTCTCCGTCTGATATAGTCCGTACCCAGCCCCAAGGCGGAGTCGATCAAATTATGGCTGGCAAAGGTCGGCTATGAACGGATGCAGGACATGGCGCGGGAATACTGGCAACAGCATGGAAGAAGCGCAAAGTGGATTCAGCAGCGGATGATGGGGCAGGAGACCCGCAACAAGCTGACGGATTAATAGAGGGAAGAGTTTGGGAAACCGCAGGTTGCTCAAAAGATAATCGTCTTCCTTTGCGGCGTCTACGGAAAGCCGGAGGCGGCCGGCCGAAGGTAGGGACGCGGAAAGACGACGGGAGACGAGGAGATTGCGGATTTCGGGTTGCAGATTGCGGATTGAGGAATGAACGATACGGTGTGCGGAAGGGAAGATACCGTAAGACGGAAGGGGAGAGAACACTCCTATCGCTGTTGTTTGGGTGATTCCAGGGTCTTCCCCTCTCCCACCCGGTGGATCTTCATCGTATTCGTGCTGCCGGCAACGCCCACGGGCACGCCGGCGGTGATGACGATCAGGTCGTGCGCCTTCGCGAGCTTCTGCCCCAGCATTTCCCGCTCCACACTGGCGATCATGTCGTCCGTCGTCTGCCGGGTCTTGAGGATGATCGGCGTCACGCCCCAGTAGAGTGACATTTTCCGCGCCACCCGTTCAAAGGGGGTCGGCGCGATGATGTCCGCTGCGGGACGGTGCTTCGAGACCAGCAGCGCCGTGGTGCCGGACTGGGTGAAGGTGACGATGGCCGCTGCCCGCTGCTCCTCGGCGGCGCGGCAGGCGGCGTGGGCGACGCTCTCGCCGATGTCGGCGATGTGCGGGTCCGCGGGCCGGGGCACGATGGACGTCTCGGCCTGCTCCGCGATCCTCGCCATCACCGCAACGGCTTGGACGGGATACTTGCCCATGGCCGTTTCTCCGGAGAGCATGACGCAGTCCGTGCCGTCGAGGATGGCGTTGGCCACATCCGATGCTTCCGCCCGCGTAGGCTGGGGATTTTCGATCATGCTCTCGAGCATTTGCGTTGCCGTGATCACCGGCTTTTCCGCGCGGTTGCAGGCATGGATGATCTTCTTCTGGAGGAGAGGCACCTGCTCGGGCGACATCTCCACGCCCAGGTCCCCCCGCGCCACCATCACGCCGTCCGCCGCGCTGATGATAGCATCAAGGTTCTCTATGGCCTCGGGTTTTTCGATCTTGGCGATGATGGGTGCGTCGCCGCCCAGGGCATGGAGGAACCGGCGGGCGTGCCTGATGTCATCGGCAGTCCGGACAAAGGAGAGGGCGACATAGTCCACGCCGTGCTCCATGCCGAAAATGATGTCTTCCTTGTCCTTCTGCGTGAGCGAGGGGATGACGAGGCGCGCACCGGGGAGGTTGACGCCCTTCCTGCTCCTGAGCACGCCGCCGCGGGTTACCGTGCAGACGAGGCCGTTTCCCGCCCTCCGCAGGACCTTGAGCTCAAGCCTGCCGTCATCAAGAAGTATCCGGCCGCCCGGTCCCAGGTCCTTCGCGAGGCGGGAGTAGGTTATGGATATTTTCCGGCTTGTCCCGACGGCCTTCTGTGTCGTGACCGCTATGGCGTCTCCCCGCTTGAGCGTGACGCCGTCATTCTGCATGACCCCCACGCGCAGCTTGGGGCCCTGCAGGTCCTGAATGATCGCGATCTGTTTTCCGGCCTTCGCCGCCTCCCGGCGGATGAGCCTGATGCGGTTGATATGGTCCTGCCGCTCGCCGTGGGAGAAATTGAGCCTTGCCGCGTCCATTCCGGCGCGGATGAGCTTTGCGATGACCGTCGACGAGCTCGACGAAGGACCGATGGTGGCGATGATCTTGGTGCGCTTGGTCATGGGAACTCCTGAAGTTCAGTAGACAGGAGACAGTAAACAGTAGACAGTAGGTAGTAGGCAGGGGGCAGTAAGCAGAGCAAGACGAAACATATTCACCCGTATTCCGTCTACTGTATACTCCCTACCGTTTCTTCACCTGTATCCTGTCTACTGTATACTACCTACTACTTTCTCACGGTTCTATCCTCACCAACTCATATTTCTTCGTCCCCAGGCCGAGGCGTTCGGCCTCGTCGATCTGGAGCTGCATGGGCCGGGGGTTTATTTTAAACAGTATATCATCTCCGGGCTTGATTTGCGCCTCTTCCGCCGCGGACTGGGGCAGGGCAGGGGCGGCGCGGAGCATGTCCAGCGATGCCTGTTCGACGGCCACGAGGTCGTCGGAGATCATCATGCCCTGGTCCTGGATCACCGGCACGTCGGCAACGGGCATGCAGTCGCACTCGGGCTGTATCTGGAACAGGAAGTTGACGTAGACCACCTTTCCCTTCTTGAACGTCGAGAGCACCGCTGCCGCTGCCTCGGCCATGCTCTTCTGGAAGGTCTCGTCGTCCTGGGGCAGGGTGAGCGCGCCTTCCTGGCAGACACGGCTGCATCTGCCGCAGTGCCAGCAGTTCTTCTCATGGTAACTAAAGGTGCCATCCTTGAACTCGATGGAGTGAAGGGGGCAGACGTTCTTGCACTGCTCGCAGAAGGTGCAGAGCTCCGGGTTCCACTGAAGGCCCAGTTCCCCGTGGCAGTGCATTGCACCGCGGCCTTTTTTCCAGCCCTCCAGCCGGTGGCTGGAGCTTACGCAGCCCATGGCGAGGTTCTTGATCGCCCCGGCGTATCCTGCGTTGATATGGCCCTTGGTATGGGTGCAGACGACCATGGCGGGCGTATCGTGGATGGCCGAAGCAACGGCAATGTCGCCCAGGATGGGCCCGGCCTTCACGAGGATGCTGTCCCTGCCGTAAAGCCCGTCTGCAAGCACCACGGGAGCGCCGCAGGAGAGGTGGTTCAGGCCGTTCTGGTTCGCCACGTCGATGTAGTCCAGCCCCATGATCCGCACCGTGTCCGTGACAAAGGGTTTGGCGCCGGTTGCCTTGACTGCGTCCACGACCTTGCGGATCATGACCGGAGGAATGATGCGGAATGCGCCGTGGGAGCCCCAGTGCATCTTGACCGCCACCCACTCGTCCTTGGTGAACCGTTCGGAGAACGTCATCTTCCCCAGCAGGGCCTCGAGCTTTCCGGGCACGCTGTGGTGATAGTCCCACCTGAGGGTGCGGGCTGTGGAGAAATAGACTGTAGCCATGTTTTTCCTTACCGGGGAAAAGGTTTTATCCCGTCAGGCATCTGTTGATCCCGTTCGTGTACATCCCGGGGCAACTCAGTCCTTGAGCGTGCCGTCTTCCAACTGGCCCGAATCGAAGTAGATCGCCCGGTAATGCCTCTTGCCGTCATTCGCTTTGTAA
>CAKKPG010000090.1 GCA_919901555.1 Nitrospiria bacterium
CAAATCCAATACTCCATGATTCAATATGCAATCTGCACTTAAGCCGCTTCCTCTCAAGTGCATGTAACTGGAAGAAGTCTACGCCATTTAATTAAAATCGTCAACAGCTCCCTCATCCTTATTTCTTTATTCTCTCATACAACGTCGAGTAGGCACGGCCGAGAAGCTTGGTAGGCTCTTTTATACTGCTATCTCCAAGGCTATTTTGTCATAGGTTATGACCGGGGCTGTTTTTCGCGCCGTCGCCTTTTTTTGTATAAGTCCGATCTGCTCTAAATAGTTCACATCATCGGCAATGTTTTTGACGTCCCTCTTTGCCATTCTCGCCAGTTCGTTAATGGAAGACGGTTTCCGCGCCTTGATAATGTGCAGCAGCTCAAGCCGTTTCGGCGTCAAGGCCTTTCTGAACGCCTCAAAGCTCGTGAAGTAAGTTCCCTTCTCCTCCGAGACTCTTCCTCCCCGCTCAATGGCTTCCCCAGTTTTTACAAAGTCGTCGAGAACGGACTTCAGGTCTTTGATCCCTACTTTGATCTTCTTCACTTTCATAATTCGTCACCTCTCCTGTATTGGTATAATATGCCCATAGGGAGAGTGTGTCAATATGAGATTGCCTCCTTGCTTCGCTCCTTGTAATGACGCATTTTTATCGCGGTTGTATTGGCAGGCGAGAAATGGAGATGGCAGAAGTAACCTGGTCCGTCTTCAAACAAGCCCTTCTACTCCCTCATCCCGTACTTCTTCATTTTCTCATAGATCGTCGAATAGGCAATGCCGAGCATCTTCGCGGCCTCGGTCTTGTTGCCGCCCACGGACTTGAGCGTGGCGTGGATGGCGGCCTTCTCGATCTCTTCGAGCGTCTTGCCGCCCAGGCCTTCGAGGGTGTTCGTTTTCTTCCCCTGGGAAAGGAACAGGTCTCTCGTTTCTATCCTTCCGCCGTCGCTCAGGGCCGCGGCCCGGGCCAGGACGTTCTTCAGCTCCCGCACATTGCCCGGCCAATGATACGTGCGGAGCGCCTCGGCGGCCTCAGGGGACAGGCCGGCGATCTTTTTGCCGACCTCAACGGATATTCCTTCCAGGAGATGTTCCGCGATCTTCTCGAGGTCTTCCTTGCGGCGGCGGAGGGGAGGGATGAACACGCTCACGGTCGAGAGGCGGTAGAAGAGGTCTTCGCGGAACCGTCCTGCTTTCACCTCTTTTTCCAGGTCTCTGTTCGTTGCGGCGACCACCCGCACGTCAACGGTCACGGAGCGGTCCGCGCCCACGCGCTTCACCTCACGCTGGTCGAGTGCGCGGAGGAGCTTGGGCTGAAGGGTGGGTGAAAGCTCGCCGATCTCGTCGAGGAAGAGGGTGCCGTTGTGGGCCAGTTCGAATGACCCCTGGCGGGCCTTTACCGCGTCGGTGAAGGCGCCTTTTTCATGGCCGAAGAGCTCGCTCTCGATCAGGTTCGGGGCCACGGCGCCGCAGTCGAAGACCACAAAGGGCCCTGATGCCCTGCGGCTGTGGTCATGGAGAGCGTGCGCGGCGAGTTCTTTGCCGGTGCCTGTCTCGCCCTGGATCAGGACGGTCATGTCCGTGAGCGCCACCCGTTCGAGGATACCGAAGACCTCGCGCATTCCTGTTGACGCGCTGATGAGGCCGCCGAAGCTGTCCGACGAGCTTCTGGGGTTCTCGATGCGCTCTTCCAGGGGAGAGAAGGTTATCTCCGTCTGGCCGAGGCGGATGACGGAGCCCGCCGCAAGATAGCCTTCGCGCACCCGCACGCCGTCGAGGAAGGTGCCGTTGGTGCTGTCGAGGTCGCGGAGCGCGTATCCCTCGGCCTTCTCCTCAACAACGGCATGGCTGCGGGAGACCGTGGGGTCCGTGAGCACGAGGTCGTTCTCCATGAGCGACCCGATCGCAACCGAGGCCTTCTGGAGCACCAGCTCCTTTCCCTTGTCCTTGCCCTTGACCACGACGAACCGGGCCTTCTTCAGAATGAGCGGCTTCCGGTTTTGCTCAGTCAGTATCTCCGTTTTTTCAATTTTCCTGTTCGTCACACCTTCCCCCTGTCGTTTTTTTCATAGGTACATTTTATCATAAGAGAGAGGTATATTGTATTGACAAAACGATCTTTCTGTCTTACGATTTACCGGCAATTTGCTGAAACTATTTTACCTGCCGCTCGTATTGAGATATATGCGAACAGGTATTGCGCCGGCTGGTGCTTAGGATGATTGTACAGGTATTGAAATGCCGCAAGGTATGGTATAATGAATACACCTTTGACGACAGGCGGTCTCTGATCGATAATGGCATACACACCAACTCAAAAACAGTTGCTGGGAACCTTTGCGGCGCTCTGGGGATTGGCAGGGGTCGCGCTGCTCATCGGGAGCGCCGTGTACCGCCTGACGCCCCTTGCCGTAGACGCATTCGCCTATGCCCTTCTCTGGTATCACTGGGCGGCGCTGGCGCTTATCGTACTGTTCATGGCCTATGCCGAAGGCTACCGGGCGTTCCAGCAGGGGTTCTCTCCGCGCGTTGCTGCGCGGGCTCGGTATCTCAGGCAGAATCCCCGGGCGTTTCACGCTGTCCTGGCGCCGCTGTTCTGCATGGGGTTCTTTTACGCAACAAAGAAGAGAAAGATCACGTCCTTCTCCGTGACCCTCGGCATTATTGTTCTGGTCGTCCTCGTGCGGCTCCTGCCCCAGCCCTGGCGGGGCATCGTGGACGCGGGCGTGGTCGTGGGGCTTGTGTGGGGCCTTGGGGCTTTGTTTGTTTTCAGCTTTTTGGCTTTTACTTCGGGTACGTTTGATTATTCTCCCGAAGTGCCGGAGTGAAAATTATTTCACCGCAGAGGACGCGGGGAAAATCATTTTAGCCGCGAATTGCCGCGAATGAGCGCGAATGAAAAAGTGGTAGCGTCGGGGTTTATCCCCGACGAAATCACGTTGCCCGTAAAGGGCAACGCTACGGTTTTTCTTATTGCGCGTACATTCGCGGCTGATTAAAGTCTTTTTTTCGTGTCTTTGCGGCGGTCCGGGGAGATAAGGTGAACGTCATGGAACCAGATATGAAAACGATTCCCGGCAAACTCGTGGTGTTTCTCTTCGGCGAGACCGACATGAACCTCGAGACCACTGCGGTGGTGGAGATCAAGACCGTCAAGAGCGGCCCGAGCTACCCGGACGTCATCCCGAAGCAGAAGGTCATCAAAGTCGAAAGGCGCATGAGCGAAGGCGTCGAGGTCGGTTTCATCGTCAAGGCCTATTTGCCGGATGTGGTCGTCGTCGAAGCTTCGCTGGATATGGACCACATCCTGTCCGACACCACCCTGGAGTTCAAGCGCTCGCTCATCAACGAATGCAGGAAGGTCCTGGGAGAGTTCGGCTGTGACCCGCAGTTCGACGAAGAATACAGCGTCTACTGCATATCGGGCTACACCGGAGACCCGGAGGTGTACCTGTCCATGTTCGGCGAGAAGATCGCCGCCTTCCTCAAGAACGAAAGAATAGCCCTCGACGAGGAGGAGGTGCGGGCGACGCTGTCGTCATATCTGAAATACGGCAAGGATGACATCACGATCGTGGATTGGGACGGGGCGTTCATCTTCGATTCTTCCGGTGATTTTGACAGCAATATCGAGCTTTTCGAGATCGCCAACCTCCAGCTCTTGAAATCGCGCATTCTCGACTACGATCTCGATGAACGGCTTGAAAAGACCCTGCGCCTCATGGCGGTCCCGAAAGGGCTTCCCATCATCAGGTCCCGGGAGGTGCGGAGGGTGGTCAAGGAGATCATCGAGATACGAACGCAGTCCATTCTCGAATCAGAGTCGGTGGAGCGGAACATCAAGCTGATCGGGGACTGGTATTCCGCCAAACTGTATTCCCTGATATCGAAGAAATTTCACCTGGACAGCTGGAAGGCCGAGATCAAGGAAAAACTCGACACCCTCGAGGATGTTTACACCATGGCGACGGAGAACTTCAGCGTGTCCTACCGCGCGGCCTTGGAATTCCTTATTCTCGGCGGCTGGTTTGTACTCCTCCTTCTCTATATAGGAGAGTTTTTCCTGCCCCGGTGGTACAAATGAACGCGTCCCGGAAGACGATGGGAGAAGCGGGGCCGAGGCCTGCTTACGTCGTTACGTGAAGTTCACCCTGAGGGAGGACCCATGAAAAGAATCTTCGTACTGGTAGTTGCCGCGTTGCTTGTTGTTGTCCCGATTTCCTATGCCGGGCTTTTGGAAAAAGCCAAGGCGGTCAAGGAAAAAATCAAATCGTCAGGCGAGGAGCCGGACATCAACACCACCATCTCCGGGCTCAAGGAGGCGCTGTCCGTGGGCACGGAGAAGGCCGTGAAAACGGTTTCCCTTGCCGACGGGTATTTCAAGAACCCGGCGATCAAGATCCCGCTGCCGGAGAAAGTGGAGAAGATTGCAAAGACCCTGCGAAAAGTAGGGTTGAAGAAAGAGGTGGACAATTTCGAGCTGAGCATGAACCGCGCGGCGGAAAAGGCGGCGTCCCAGGCAACGTCGTTTTTTATCAGTGCCGTAAAGGAAATGACCTTCCAGGACGCAAAAAAGATCCTCCACGGCGGCGGCACGGCGGCGACGGATTACCTGAAGGCGAAGACAGAGGAGAAGATATACAATTCCTTTAGACCCGTTGTCGCTTCCGCCATGAACGAGGTGGGTGTTACGCGCTCCTATAAGCAGTTGACGGACAAGGCGAGGTCCCGCCATCTTTTGAAGGACGATTCTCAGGACCTTGACCACTATGTGACCAAGAAAGCGCTGGACGGGCTGTTCACCATGGTGGGGCAGGAAGAAAAAAATATCAGGACAAACCCGGCCGCCCGGGTGACGGACCTGCTGAAGAAGGTGTTCGGGAAATAGTCCTTACTCGCTTGCGAGCCCGTATTTCTTGAGCTTCCTCCAGAGCGACACCCGGTCGATGCCGAGGAGCTGAGATGCAAGGGTCTTGTTGCCGGCCGCTTCGTTCAGCACCCACTTGATGTAGGCCTCTTCCTGCTCTTCCAGGGAGGGGATCTTCCCCTCTTTTTTCCTGAAGGTCTTGATCGTGAGCTCCTTCAGGTCCTCGGGCAGATGGGCCGTCTCGATGATACTTCCGTTCGCAAGGGCCACGCCGCGTTCGACGACGTTCTCCAGTTCCCTCACGTTTCCCGGAAAGCCGTAGTTCATGAGCAGGGCGATAACGTCTTCCGAGATCTCCGAGACTGGCTTCTTCATGAGCAGGGAATATTTTTTCAGAAAATAATAGGCGAGAAGCGGTATGTCGTCTTTCCGGTCCGAGAGGGGCGGGACGCGGAGAGAGACCACGTTCAGCCGGAAGTAGAGGTCCTGCCGGAAGGCGCCGCTCTTCACCGCTTCCTGCACGTCCCGGTTCGTGGCGGCCACGAACCGCACGTCTACGTTGACCGGCTCCGTCCCGCCCACGCGCAGCAGCTCCTTCTCCTGGATCACCCGGAGGAGCTTTACCTGCATGGACGGCGGCATTTCGGTGATCTCATCCAGAAAGAGCGTGCCTCCTGAAGTCATCTCGATGATGCCCTTCTTCAGGGAATCGGCGCCGGTGAAGGCGCCCTTTTCATGGCCGAACAGCTCGTTGGTCAGGAGCTCCTCGGTAAAGGCCCCGCAGTTGACGCCGAAGAAGGGGCCGTTGCCGCGCTTGCTGTTGATGTGGATGTAGCGCGCGAAGAGCTCCTTGCCCGTGCCGCTTTCGCCGGTGATGATCACGTTCGTGTCCACGGGAGCGACCTGGCGCGCGGTCTCGAGGAGCCTCTGCATGGCGGGGTCCTGGGTGATGATCTTGACCTTGCCCTGGTAGGTTTCAAGCTGTTCCCGGAGGCGCCGGTTCTCCCGCTTGAGGCTGACCTTCTCCGCCGCTTCCCGCACGACCTTCCTCACCTCGTCGAGCTTGAAGGGTTTCGCGATGTAGGAGAACGCGCCGTGCTTCATGGCTTCCACGGCCGATTCGAGGGTGGCGTATCCCGTGATCATGACCACTTCGGCGTCGGGATAGAGCTCGCGGCATTTCCGGAGGATCTGCATGCCGTCCACCTTTTCCATGCGCAGGTCCGTGAGCACCACGTCGAACTGCTGTTCTTCCAGCAGCTTGACGGCGTTCGGCCCGCTCTGGGTCCCCGTCACGTCGTAGCCCTCCTTCTTCATGACATGTTCAAGGTTCCTGAGGGCGATCCGTTCGTCGTCGACGATCAACAATTTTGCGTGATTTTCCATTGTGCTCTTCCTGACTCCTGACCCTACTTCTCCGGCAGACGTATCAAAAACGTCGTCCCTTTTCCGGGCTCGCTGTCCACGGCGATGCAGCCGTCGTGCTCTTCGATGATCTCATGGACGATGAAGAGGCCGAGGCCCGAGCCTTTTCCCACGTCCTTGGTGGTGAAAAAGGGGTCGAACACTTTCGGCAGTATCTCCGGAGGGATCCCGGGCCCCGTATCATGGATCTCGATGTCCACCGTGTCGTCCTCGACGGTGCACTTGCCGCGGTATTTAAGGTAGTTGTAGATGCCGGCGTATGCCTCTCGCTCCTTGTCCACGGCCCGGTGCTGTCCGGCCCGGACGGTGATCACGCCTTCCTCGGCAATCGCCTCTACGGCGTTCTTGATGAGGTTCAGGAATGCCTGCTGGATCCGCTGCTTGTCGGCGGTGATGCCGAGCTCGCCAGGGATATCCAGGGTGATGGACACTTTCGCCGGTATCTGGCCTTTCACAAAGCGGATGGTTTCTTCAAAAAGGTCCTTGAGCGGCAGGACCTGTTTCTTGAAATCCTTGTCCCGTGAGAATTCCAGAAGTGAGCGGACGATGTTCCGCGCGCGGTCCGCCTGTTCGTTGATCTGGGCCAGCAGCTCTTTCTTGTATTCCCTGTCGCCTTCATCGATTTCTTCCAGGAGAATCTGGTTCGAGGAGGAGATGTTGGACAGGGGGTTGTTCAGCTCATGGGCCACCCCGGAGAGCAGGGTGCCGAGGGACGCGAGCTTCTCCGAGTGCACCAGGTGGCGCTGGCGCAGCTCAAGCTCCCGGAGCATTTTGTTGAAGGCATTGGTGAGGGAGACGACCTCCCGGTCCCGCGAGTCGATGCGGATGTTCTCGAAGCGGCCGTCGGCGATGACCTCCATGCTCACTTCCATCAGCTTCAGCGGTTTCACGACCATGCGCGCCATGATCTGGCCGATGGCGATGACCATGACGATCAGGACCGAGATCGAGATGATCAGGATGCGCCGCGAACTGGCCAGCAGCAGCTGAAGGTTCCTGCGCTCCGTCTTCGACATTTCCTCGGAGACGGTGATGATGTCCTTGCCGGTCCGCCGGAGGTCTCCCGCCAGCTTGATCTTGAGCGCGCTGTCGACCTCCGTGCGCTGATATTTCTGGCGCCTGATGAGATTCTCGTAGCGGCCCATGAGGTCCTTGTACAACTGCAGGTTGTCCCGGAGGCTGATGATCCGGTCCCCGGTCTCCACGGCAGCGAAGGCGGCGATGTTCGCGTCGAAAAGCTCGCCCGCCCTCGTCACGTACCGGATGTTCTCCTCGTAATCGGACAGCTGCTCGTACAGAAAGTAGTTCTTTTCGAACCGCCGAACCTCAAGGGTGGCGTCAAAGAACTCGGAAATGGCCTCGCCCGACATGATCTTCTTTTCGAGGTAGTTCAGCTCGATGAAGGTGAAGGCGGAAAGCCCCACGATCATGATGACGACGGCGTAGTAGCCGATCTTGATTTTCTGTCTGATGCTTGACTGGTATTTCATCATTTCTTATGCGAGTACCGCGTCCGCTGCGTCCGAAACCGTATCGGCCAGGCGGATGGTCATGTCCTTCCTGATATCATCGCCCAATTCTTCCACGTCGACGGCGTTCCTGGCCGGCAGGACCACTGTTTTCACCCGTGCCCGTTTCGCCGCGAGGACCTTTTCCTTGATCCCGGCAACGGGAAGGAGCCTGCCGGTGAGCGTGATTTCACCGCTCATGGCGACGTCCCGTTTCGCAGGACGCCCGGTCAGGAGCGACAGGAGGGCCATGGCGATGGTGATGCCCGCCGACGGGCCGTCCTTCTGGACCGCGCCGGAGGGCACGTGGATGTGGATGTCCTGGCGCTCGAAGAAATCTTCGGGTATGCCGAAGGCGGCGGCATTGCTCCTGATATAGGAGAGCGCGGCCTGGGCCGATTCCCGCATCACGTCGCCGAGGGACCCCGTGATGGTGAGTTCCTTCTTGCCCCTCATTTTCGCCGCTTCCACGAAGATGAGCTCGCCGCCCGTCTCGGTCCGCACGAGCCCCGCGGCAACGCCCACGCGGTCCTGTTCCTCGATCACGTCGAACTGGTACTTTCTCTTGCCCAGATAGCGTTCGACCGACTCGGGTGTCAGCCGCACCGTATACCCCCTGTCCGCATGCTGGAGAGACTCCTTGGCGATCTTGCGGCAGATGGCGGCGATTTTCCGCTCGAGGTTCCTGATGCCCGCCTCGCGGGTGTATTCCTGAATGATCCTGGCGACCGCATCATCGGTGAAGACGACCTGTCCCGGCGAAAGCCCCTTTTCCCGGATCTGCCTGGGGACCAGGAACCGCGCGGCGATCCGGGCCTTTTCCTCCTGGGTATAGCCGGAGAATTCGATGACCTCCATGCGGTCTCTGAGAGGGGCGGGGACCGTATCGAGCACGTTCGCCGTTACGATGAACATGACGCTCGACAGGTCGAAGGGCGCGTCGAGGTAGTGGTCGACAAAGGCGCGGTTCTGCTCCGGGTCCAGCGCCTCCAGCAGAGCCGACGCGGGATCTCCCTTGAAGTCGCGTCCGATCTTGTCCAGCTCGTCGAGCATGATCACGGGATTGGCCGACTCGACCCTGCGGAGCTCCTCGAGCATCCGTCCCGGCTTCGCCCCCACGTAGGTGCGCCGATGACCGCGGATGTCGGCCTCGTCCTTCATGCCGCCCAGGGATATGCGCGCGAACTTTCTGCCCAGGGCCAGGGCGATGGACTTGCCGAGCGAGGTCTTGCCCGTGCCGGGCGGGCCCGCGAAGCAAAGCACCGTCCCCCGGGTGTTCGTCACGAACGATTTTTTCTCGAGCGCCTGCTTCACCGTGGATCGCACTTCATCGAGCTTGAAGGGTTTCGCGATGTAGTTGAAGGCGCCTTTTTTCATGGCCTCGATGGCCGACGGCACCGTGGCATAGCCGGTGACGATGATGACCTTCGTCTCGGGGTGTTTTCTCTTGACCGTCTCGAGGAGGTCCATGCCGCTGATCCTTCCCATTCTGAGGTCGGTGAGTATCACGTCAAACTCGGACGTTTCCAGCTCCCGGAGCGCCCCTTCGGCGTCGGGCGAGGTAACGACGTCATAGTTTTCCCTGGTGAGAACGTGGGCCAGGTTTTTCCGGGCGATCTCCTCATCATCGATGATGAGGACGCGCGCCTTTTTGTTCATCCGGAGGACCTTCACGGCCAGGTGTTCCAGGACCCGCTCCTTGATCCTGTCCAGGCCGTAGTGGTTCTCGTTCAAAATGTTCTCGGCCCGGCCGATGTCGAGATTGTCCTCGGTCTTCCTGTTCCACGGCAGGGAGAGAAGGTAATCGATGTAGGTGAGCCCGATGGTGTATTCCGCCGACGCAGGACCGATCCTCGTCAGGGTTTCCAGCTCCTGCCCGGCGATCTTTTCCACCGCAGGAGGCATGCAGGCCTCTTCAACCTGCCGGCGCAGCTCCGTTAACGTTTTTTCCTGGTCCGATTCGTCCGATTTTTTGAAAAGTTTCA
>CAKKPG010000091.1 GCA_919901555.1 Nitrospiria bacterium
TATAGGCATGCTTGCCGATAACGAGCGGTGAGCCTGCATCGCTGATAGTTCCATTTAATGAATTGACCTCGTGCCGCATCGCGCCGTCCACGTAAATCCTGGCCTTTCCGGCAGACCGGTCGAGTTCACCCACAATATAATGCCATCTGCCATCACGGATGTCCTGTGCATCTGACGCGGTCGTGGATATGTTGTCGTCCGAACGAATATAGAATGCAGCTTTGCCGCCCGTATCCAGAGAGAGCTTATACCACGCTTTGGTGTTACCATCAGCGGAAGCTGAGCAACTGTTCCACCCGCATTCGAACCGCTCGATGATCATCATGCTGTCCGTATTCTGGGCAGCGGTCTTGATCCATGCGCTCACGGTCCAACTCTGATTCCCGATAGTCAGTACGGAGCTCGGGCCCGTCTTTTCAAGATAGTCGTCAATGCCGTTCAGGTTGACCGAATTGCTGCCGGCAACTGAATCCAGGCTGAATGCGGCGGTATTTTTCAATGCAACATGGTTGCCGTTCCCGGAATAATCGGTCCCGCTGCCGTCAAGATGCCACAGGCCCACGAGAGTCGAATCTCCCTGATTTGCAGCGAGTAGCGTCACAGTGACCGAAACTGCCTCGCTCTGGTTGCCCGCCTCGTCCCTGCTGGTGACTGTGAGAACGTTGTCCCCGAGCTGCGGAAGCGAGTATGAGGCTTGCCACGTGTCGTACTGGTCGGCAGCGACAACCTGCACATTGTTGATGCGAATGGATGTTCCCGCATCCTTGTTCCCATAAATCCGGATCGTGCTCAGAGTTGTTGAAGCAGAGTCCGTGTTCACAGTTGGCTTCGCAGGTGGCGTACGGTCTGAAGTTTGTCCAAAATTAAAGAGTTCCTGGACTTCTTCCGGCCGGAGAGCGCGCTTATAAATCGCCGTTTCATCGATCAGGCCTTTAAAAGCATAAACGTACGATGAGCCGCTTTTTGCGCTGCCTGCAACGACTTTTGAACCAACGGAAGAGAGCGCCACTATTTCAGCGGCGGAAATAACATCACGCTCCTGTCCGTCAACATAAATTTTCATCACGCGGTTTCCTCTGTCGAGAATTCCCGCCAGATGGTGCCAGCCGCCGTCACGAATGTCGCGATCATCTGCCACCCTTACCAGCTTATTATTATCCGAACGGATGAGGAGCGTGGCAAATCCAGATTCATCCAGATAAAGATGATACAACGGCGAAACACTCGGATCGGAAGACAAAATGCTCATTATCGCCGTGCCGGTGTAAGATGTCTTTATCCACGCAGATATAGCCCAGCTTTGCGTGCCAATGATCAAAGTGCTGCTGGGAGTCGCAGCTTCCGCATAGTCGTTCACGCCGTCAAAACTTGCGGCATTGCTTCCGATCTTGGCGTCGGCGGTAAAGACCGGGCCGTCAATGTTGGGGCTGTAGGGCGTTAGGTGATTGTTGTTGCCGGAATAATCCGACCACGTTCCGTCAAAGCGCCAGAGGGCAACGAGGTCAGAATCCATCTGCTTTGCCTGGAGCACCTCTATCGTGACCATGGTCGGCTCGCTCAACTGGCCCGCCGCGTTTCGGGCGTAAATCGCGAGCGTATTGACGCCCATATCGAGAGTATAGGTGGCTTGCCACGACAGCAAGCCGTCATGAGGGGATACCTCCCTGTTGTTGATCCAGACGGCAGTGTCCACATCCTTCGTGCCCTCCAGCAAGATCACATTGTTGCTCGTAGTGGACGGAACGGGATAGACCCAAGGCGAAGCAGGTGGAGTGTCAGTGCTGTCGGTCGCATTGAACCGGGCCCTGACCTCGTCGGCATGCAAGGCGCGCTTAAGAATACGCACTTCATCGAGAAGTCCCTTGAAATAACCCTTGTCTGCGGAATATCCGAGTGTAAGCCTGTCCTGCGTCGTGAAATCGGAATGATCATAAGCATTGGTTCCGACCAACACGCCATCGAGATAGAACTTCTGTCCGACGCCGGTCTCGGTCACAAACATCCAGTGGTGCCATGCATTATCGTTCACTTTCGCGGCTGAGCACCAGGTACTGCCGTTGTACACTCGGAAACAGGCATTGCCGTTGTTGCTGATATACATGTGGCGGTCATTACCGCCGGTACCGGAGAAGCTGCCTTTATTCACGCTGAACAGTCCGCCACCGGCATCCGTCTTTGCCCACATTTCAATGCTGAAATTGCTCTCGGGCACATCCATCATCATCTGGGCATAATCATTCACGCCATCAAAGCTTGCGGCATAAGTTCCGACTTTTGCTGTGGAGATAAGTGTCGCTCCATTGTAAGCATACCCATGATTGCTGTTTCCGGAGAAGTCTTTCCAGTTTCCGTCGAAATGCCAGAGACCGACAATATCCGAATCGAGGCCCATTACTGGCGCAAGCTCAATGGTCTTTTTGACCTCAGGGCTCTCGTTTCCAGCTGCGTCCCTGCTTGTGAAATGAAGGATGTTCTCGCCGAGTTGGAAAGTATAGGCAGCGGACCAGTCGGTCGAACCATCGATTCCCGCTATCTGCGTGCCGTTTACACGTACCGATGCGTCAGAATCCTTTTTTCCAGAGAGTGTTATGAGATTACTGTATGTCGGCGAAGGAATCTCATTCACGCTGGCCGGGAACGGCGGAATACGGTCGTCGCTTATTCCTGCATTATAGTGCTCAAGGATGTCCTCCGTAGGAAGCGAACGATTGTAAATAGCCAAATTATCAATAAGACCTGAAAAATAGTCTTTTCCTCCGCTATCATTGATCCGACCGATTGAGACTTCTGCTATTGATTCTGTTGAAGGCCGGTTATTTGAAGCATTCGTTGCCGACAGGACGCCATTAACATATATTTTCATTCCCGTAGCATCAAGCGTCGCGACAATGTGATTCCAGGTATTGATGCTTAATGTTTCACTCGATTCCACTGCCGTCCAGTATCCACTAATATCACTTCTGTAAATGCCGAATCCTGCTTTTCCTGCGCAGCTTATATAGGGACGGAAGACCGTCTTCCCGGAAGCATTTTCTGAGTAAATCGTTCTTGCGGTATAACCGGACGGACAAGTAAACGACGTCGGATATACCCATGCCTCGATTGCGCTCTCAGGGCTATTCGCTACAACCGCGGAAGAACTCACCCGTACATAATCATTCACACCGTCGAAGCTTCCCGAGTGTGTCCCGGCTATCTTGTTGGTATCATCAAAGCCGGACGTTGTAAAATTATATGGCGTCCCGTTATATCCGTTCCCGGAAGAATCGGACCAGTTATTGTCCATGTGATACTGCGCCAAGAGATCCGGATACTTCACATCGCCCTTGTTCAGGCCCAGGATCGTGATCAGGTCTTCGAGATAGGCCAGGGTGGTGAAGTCTCCAGGATAGTCCCAAATTCTAATTAGTCCTGTATCAGGATAGGCACTGTTAAAATTCTTAAGCCATGCCGCGGCCCCCCCAGACGAACTGGCATACACTTTGCTCACAGTGGATGCCTGCACCGGTATTGCACTCAACCAAGTCTGCGACAAGCCAAGAATAGCCCCATCACGGGTTATCGTGACCGCGTCATATATCCACCAACTCCCTGGATTGATACCCAAAACTGTCTGCATGCCGCTTTGGCCCCAGGCAACGCTCGATCCACTGGCAGTTCCTTGCCAATGTAAAACGTTATCTTGCATCCAAAGAACGGTCCCACCGGCATCCAGATATTTCCTGAATATCGCATTGGTAGACTTAACATCGGCGACTGTATCAGGAGCCGTATCATTTGCCATCACTACGATTGAACCGGCGCCGTTGCTTTGCATGAATACTTTTAATTCGCCGGCATTCATGGCGGTAAATCCATTTGCAACAAGGAAGTTCTTGATCTGGAGCGCCTCAGCCCTGCTTGCCCAATTAGTAGGATACGTGCTGTCAAAATACACCACCCGGAGCGTCTCGCCATAGCTCCCGGTCTTGAAGGTCGTGACAATGTCCGCCGCGGTGGCGTTGCCCATCGCGTCCTCGACGCCGGGTTTGATCGTGACGGTATAATCCGTCAGGAAGGACATCACCGCTGGCTTGAAGGTGACGATGGTATTGTTCACACTGAAGGTCAAGCCGCCCGTGACCGTGCCCGTGGGCGACGACACGACGAACCGGTCAAGCGTCATCGTTTCCGGCTTAATGGCCTCGCTGAACCTGACTACAACCCCGGTGTTCAGCGAGACGTTCTGCGCCTTGTTTTCAGGCGTAATAGTGGAGACAACCGGAGGAGTATTGTCCGTCACGAAGCTCAGTTGATAGTCCCCTTCCAGGGCGTTGCCTGCCACGTCAGTGACCGCAGTGGTGACAATGAGCTTATACGCCGTGGCCTTTACGAGGTCCTGCGCGGGCGTAAAGCTGATCACCGTATTGTTGTTCAAAAGTAGGACGCTGCCCGATACCGCCGCGTTGCTGCCGTCGTCTGGGATGAGGAGCACGGAAGACGTGTCCACGGTGCCCGGAGACAGGCTCTCGTCGAAGGTGATGCTGATCGTAGGTCTTGCCTGGACGTTATCCGGCCCGCCCGGAACGTTCGTGCCTGTCACAACAGGCGGGACGATATCCGCCACGTACAGGGTCAGGGTCTTCGTGGCCGAGGTGTTCGGAGCAGCATCCTTTGCCGAGCAAGACAGCGTCATGGACGCGTTCGGCTCGGCAGTCGGGGAAGCCTTGAACGTGAATTCCTGCGTGGCAGACGTGGACGGCGGATTCACGGTGAAGGTACTGCTTCCTGAAGCCGCACCCGTTGCCGTACACGTCACGGATGCCACGCCGATGTTGTCCGTGGCAATGACCGTTGCCGAGCCGGTCTCGCCGGGCTTGTATCGCGCAGTCTGGCCGAGGCTGGTAAGCGACGTGACCACCGGGGCCGTATCGTCGCGGACCGTAAGTTTTATTTCCGACTGGTCGCTCACGTTACCAACCGAGTCCTTGGCGACAGCGACGAGCGCCAGTGTGCCGCCGGGGACGGCGTTCTGGGGCACCGTCAGGGAGAAATTGTTCATGCAGTTTTTGGCCGAACAGGTCTGCTTCTGCGTGGACGTGATGACGCCGGAGGCTGTAAGTGAATATTCGGCAATTGCCAGGTCGTCCGTGGCCTGTACCGTGACGGAGAACTGCTGGCCCGTGCTCACCTGAGTGTTGTTCGCCGGTCCCGTGATCGCGACCGTCGGCGGCTGGTTCTCATTGACCGTGAACGAAAGCTCCTTTGCCCACGGATCATTGCTGTTCCGGTTCCCGGCCTTGTCCTGGGCGACAGCCTTTACCGTGACCGGCCCGGTACTGTTGAGCGGCATGGTGTAGACGAAGGGACCTGTATTGTCCGTGAAGGCCAGGACCCCGTTTGCGATGAAGTCCACAAAGGCGGTATCCACGTCCGACACGGCCGTAACCTGAATACTGTTGCCTCTGATGAGCTGGGCAGTGTCCGGAATAGAAAGCGACATGACCGTCGGCGCAATGGTATCGATCGTGTTAAAGGCGGAGATGAACGTGCCCGTCATGACGTTCCCCACCTGGTCCTGAACTCCGGATACCGAAACAGTGTAGGCAGCATTGAGTGAGAGTTGCCCGGGCCACGGCGTGAGAATCGCAACCGTATTCCCCTGCGTAAGGTCTGGCTGCGCGTCAACGGCCGTTCCGTTCCGGAGCAATTGTATTCCCGCCAGGGCAACGGGATCGATGCTCTCCGAGAACGTTATGCGCACCACGCCGTCCTGGGCCACCTGGATGGCATTGTTTATCGGCGATACCGCGGTCACAGCTGGCGGGATATTGTCAATGGTCGTGAACGTGCTGTTGAACGCCTGGGCCATCTTACGGTACACACGGTCGGTCACGTTTGTGGTCACTACCACCGTATAGAGCGTCATGCTGTTGAGCGTCGTTCCCTGGGGCAGCTTGATGACCGCGCTTCTGTAGTCCGTATCTCCTGGTTCGACGATGGTTCCATTCACCCGCGCGCTCCCCTGCATGAGGTAGATGTTGTCGGATTTTATCGTGCCCGGATTCGCCGGTTCCGAGAAGTAGATCGCGACCTGGGCATCGACCGGCACGTTCACGCTGCCGTTCATGGGCGTTATTTCCGTGACCGCGATGGCCTTGTCGTCGAGATACACGGTCCCCACGTCCACCGTCTCACCGCTCGCCGTGAGCGAGCCCGAGGCGTATCCGATGCCCGCGCCCGTGGCGTCCTCCAGGTAGAGCGTGATGGCGGAACAGAGCGGGATGTTCTCGAACAGGAACCGGCCGTCATTGTCGATCGTGGCCACATAATTCATGTTGCAGCCCGTAAGCCTCGCGCCGCCTCCCCGCGCGGGCGTGACCGCGTCGGCCATGAGCACCGTTCCGGTCACGGTTCCCACGGAGCCGAGCACGAGGTTCATGGTACTGGACTCGCCTTCTCTGGTGATCCTTCCCGATGCAGAGGCCGCGGCCGGCCACGTGGGATCATAATGCCTGGCCTGGACCGTGAACGTCCCTGCCGGGATCATGTTCGTGAAGCTGTAGCTTCCGTCGGCAGCCGTGGGTGTGGTAAATTCCGCCGATACCGTTCCCTGCGCATAGATCTTTACGATGACCCCTTCAAGCGGGCTGTCCGCTGAAAGGAACACTCTCCCCTGCACCGTGCCCAGGCCGTTCAAGGTCATGTCGGTTGTAGCGACCTGACCTTCGTAATTGAGCGC
The DNA here is from genome assembly GCA_919901555.1 of Nitrospiria bacterium. Lineage (GTDB taxonomy): Bacteria > Nitrospirota > UBA9217 > UBA9217 > UBA9217 > CAKKPG01. The sequence goes on from CAKKPG010000091.1 coordinate 6,722, forward strand.
TGTCGTGGTTCTGACAGCCCGGAGCGTGCCGATCTCCGAGGCCGTGAGGGTATAGGTCCTTCCCGTGGGAAGGTTTATGAACCGGTACCCGCCGTTTTCGTCCACCTGCACCGTTGAGCTGAAGTTACTATGCCAGATGTTGACGCTCGCGTTTCTGTTCGCGGGGACTGTTGTCGTTGTTCCGGTAGCAGGATCGTAGTGAGGTATGGAGACCGTGCCCTCGACGGTCCCGCTCGGCTGGAGTCGGATCTCCGTTTTTACGGTCTCGTTCTCGTACGTCAGCTTACCCGAACTGGTTCCGCTCAATCCTGTTCCCGGGTCGTACGCCCTCAACGTGAAGGTGCCCGCCGGCACGCCCGCGAACAAGAAGCTCCCGTCAGGAGCGGTTGCGGTCGTATAGTGCCAGCTCTGGGCGCCGCTCACGTATATCTCCACGCCCGCATTCGCCACCTGGAGGCTTCCCGAGCTGTTCAGGACCACGCCCTTGACCGCGCCCCGGGCAATGGTCGTCACGTCCGCCGTCACGTTCGGGTTCTCCAACGTAACCCTTCCTCCGCCCACACCCTTCCTGTCGCTCACGGAATCATACCCTTCGAGCTTGAAGTCCCCGAGCGGAACATAAGAAAGGCTGAACTCGCCCAGATGCGCGGGATCGGTCGATGCGTATGCGTACGCCAGGACCTGGTTATAAGCGTTCAGGAGCGTGATCTGGCCCCCGGTCTTGACAGGCGCAAGGCCGTCGGCCTGGAGGAACCTTCCCGTCACCGTGCCGGTCGCCGAGAGGGTAACGTCCACGGTCACCTGCGCACCGTCCGACGGGATCACGGCCTCCGTCCGGCCGTTCCTGTTATTTGAACCCTGAACGGACACAGCGTACCTGCCTTCCGAAAGGTTGTTGAGCGTGATGCTGCCGTCGTCATTGACGATATTGCCCGAGGAGCCGTTGTTCGGGAAGTCCACGCCTGAAACGCTCACCAGGGCGTCTGTTGCGGCGCTGCCGTCGGCGTACTTCGCGCGCACGGTGATCCCGCCCCTGCCCAGGAGCCGTATGCTCACGGGCACGGTCCCGCCTGCAGGCACGATGGCATATGTCCTGTTTATGAGGGTCGTGGACACTTCATACGCGGTAATTGAATAGCTGCCTACCGGCACGGCCGACGGCGTCGCAAACCGGCCTTCATCGTCGGCCGTTATGACTACGCTGTACTTGCCGCCCGAGATGGCGGCCTTGACGTCGCCAGACGTCGGCGACCCATCCGACCTCGCCCCCACCTTTGCCGGACTGCCGTCAGGCAGGAGGATCTGGCCCGATATTCCGCCGGCTGTATCAAGAAGCACGAGGTCGACGGAGACCGTCTGTCCGTTCGATGCTATCGTGCCGGTTGCGGAAACGGGCGACGGCCTGAGCACGTTCGACGCCCTGAGCGTGAAGGCGCCCCCGTATATGCCGGTGAAGGTATACCTGCCTGACTGCGGGTCGCTCTTTACCGCGATGCTGACGGGCGCATCCGGGTCTCCTCCCGGCCTCAGCCAGCCGAGCTTGTCAGGGTACATGGGCACAAGGGTAACGTCCGCTCCCGTGGGCGCTCCCTTGGGAACGCCTCCTGATCCGGCGTCGTAGATCGTGCCCGTGACCGTGCCGATCGGCGTCATGGCAAGATCGACGGTCGCTATCTGTCCGCCGTGCCAGAGCCCCGCGCTGCCGTTGGCTATGTCAACGCCCTTGGCGGCCACAAGGTAGTACGTGCCCATGGGCAGGTTCTGGAGCGTGTATTTCCCGTCTGCACCGCTCGTGGCGACCTTCGTGGAAATCTCGTTCCTGAAATCAACCTGGTAAATATCGACCGAGGGATACGGCGTTCCGTCTCTTTTGCATACCGTGCCCTGTATGGACCCCCGCGGGTCGGCGTTCGCGGGTATGTAGAGAAGAATATTCGGCGCGTCGCCCGGCGAAAGGATGGTCACTGAGCCGGAGGCGAGAGTGGCGTATGTCTGGGGGCTCTGGACGGTTATGCTCACGTTCCCCACGGGCAGGCCCTCGAATCCGAAGGCTCCCGAAGCGTCGGTGTAGGCGACCCGTGACCCGTTCGCCATCACAATAAGGCCGGATATGGTCCCGTTGTCCTCGCGCCGGACCTCGCCCGTGACCGTGCCCGTGCCTTTCATGATAAGGTTCAGGACCAGGGTCTGGCCGTCCGCAAGATAGCCTGTTGCCCTGCTCTCTTCGCCGGTAACAGTATCTCTTGAGGAAACCGAGACCAGGGCAGGCTGGCCTGTGTTTCCCGCGTACACGCCGGTGAACAGATACTTTCCTTCGCTGTCGGTTGTCGTCCAGCTCTGGTAATAGGGAGCGCTGACGATGACCGTCGCGCCCGTTCTCGGCGTTGCGCCGTCCGCTTCGAGCACGGCGCCGGAAATGCTTCCCTTCTGCATGTCCGCAAGCTTGTAGACGGTCACGTCCTGAGTAACCGAGCCGCCGTCGTCGGGAAGGATGCCCATGATCGTACCCTGGGACGCGGACGCCTGGTGGACCGCCTTGAGGCTGAAGGCCCCCACGCGCACGTTCGTGAACGAGAAGCTCCCCTCTCCGTCGGTAGTGGCGACATATGCGCGACTGTCCGCAAGGGTCGTGATCATCACGCCGGCATTCGGGACTGCCGCGCCGCTCGCGTTCTTTACCGCGCCAATCACGGTTCCTCGCGCCTTCATGAAGAGATCCATGCCGAGCTGCTGTCCGTGATGAAGCACGGAGGTCTGTATGCTCGCCGCTTCGTTCGTTGCGGTATTGACCGCCTCGATCATGAAAGGCCCGAAGGGATCGTCGTTCTGGAACACGTACTCGAACCGGTACGTTCCGTCGGGATTCACGGGCTTTTCGGAATAGAGGGCGAACTTCGTCGTCAATTCGAATCCGTCGTCGAACCAGACGAGCTGATACAGCTTGACCATTGCGTCGGAGACAGGCTCTCCCTTTGCGGTGCGTATGCTTCCCCAAACCACGGCTGCCGGTCCGTCTGCAGTGATCCAGCTCGGCCTTGTAACCGGCGCAGCCATGGTGTTCCCTGCCCCGTCGGTCAGACCGGAAACCGTGATCTTCCTTCCGTAGAACTTGCCGTCCGCGTCCTGTTCGCCGAAGAACGGCCCGATGCCGTCCCGGAGAAGCAGGATGGCCATCCGCCCGCTCGGCTGGACATACGCCATCCTGACAGCGTTCTCCTCTACGGCATAGTTGGCTAAATTCTGCGCTGTTTCTTTTGTTACCCGTTCGGAGAACAGCACCGCCACATTCCGTCCGTGCTTGTCCCCTCCCGGACCGAAGCCCGGAGAAAGCTGGGTAACGGCAACGACTTCAGGTTCCACATCGGGGATCACGAGGCTCGATACGGGGTTCACGGTGCGGTCGGGATTTCCGTCGCCGTTGTCGTCAAACGTAAGAACGTATGTCGCCGATGTTCCGGGAAGGAGAGTTACAGATCCCGTTGAGCCTGTGAGCACGGGAACACCCAAGAAGCGAACTTGCCTGAGGGTGCCCGATGAATCGGAAACAACAATGCCGAGATCGAACACGCCCGGACCATCCGCCGCAAAATCTACTCTATAGCTTAATGATTCAATCTTCGTTATTAATGATAACGTGCTTCTCTCTGTGATCTCTGTGCCCTCTGTGGCGGAGAGGATGAATTGATCCGAGTAACGTATCTCTCGATACGCCTCTCCCGCTGCCGATCCACCGATCCTGCTCCCTGCCGCGTCGGTGACCATGACCCGCAGCGGCGCCTGGGACGCGATGACCGAGATGTGTCCCGGCCGGTACGAGGCCTGCGCTGCGTAGTTCGCCTGGAAGTTGAAGACGCCCGAAGAAGCAACCTCTGCCTGGAGCTGCGTGGCCAGCGCATTATTGAGGTTCAGCCCCTGCGTGGAGCGTCGCCTGAGCTCGTCGAAAGCCGGGTTCGCATTATCAGAACCTATGAAATCGAAGGCAAGGTCCTGCACCGCCTTGATCCTCTGGTCTCCCATCAGGCTCCGCAGACCGGCCTCGGAAAGGTCATTCGCCCTGCTCGTGATGGTCTGCTTCGCGATCGGCAGAACGTCCGCCGGAAGCGCGCCCGACGGCGCAGTTGCAACGCTCCATGCCTGGCCGAGAAGACCGACTGCCGCTTCAACAAGGTCAGGCGCAAGGCTCCCGGTATAAGGAATGATGAGGGAATCCGGCGAAAGCGGGATGCCCAGCTCTCCCACGCCCATGCGCAGGGTGAACCGGCCGAACATGTCCTCGGACTGAAACGCCGTGGCTGTCACCTTGCCCGTCTTCTGCGAGACCAGCCGGTACTTGATTGTCCCTGATGAGCCCGGAAGGATCGTCGGGATCGTCTTTTCCTGGCCCTCGCCGGGGACGAAGTCCGCGCCGGAAAGGGCCAGGCGGCTCAGGTACACCGAGACGTTGTTCGCGATCGACTTGGAGGTGTTCGTTATCGTGACGAAGAGATCATACTCCTCGCCCGACCTCACCGTGGCCGGATGGCCGAGGGTGATCGAAAAATCCGGGTTGCGCACCAGCACTGCGCCGGTTGCATGGCCGATGAGGTTTACCGGCCCGATGGGGAGGCCCTCGAGCACGGCCGTTATCTTGAAGTCGAGCTTGTGCGTGCCTTCCTTTATGCCCTCGATGGTGAAGTCTGCCTGGCCGCTTTCCGCCGGGTGCAGCAGGCTTATGTCGTCCCCTGTGCCGAACTTCCCGTCAGGCCCCGGGTGCAGCACGGGCATGATCTTCGGCAGCGGAACGTCGTTCACCTTTGCCATGCTCAAGGGATCATCGTTCGTGTCCAGGGCGCCGTCGCCGCCGGGAGGCAGGATGATCTCGGCCGTGAGGTTTTTAACAATGAGGTTGGAGGCTCCCGGAGCCCCGTTCGTCACCACAACAAGGGCGCTGAAATACTGATGCAGGAACCCGATGTTGCCGGGGATCATCACGACGCCCGGAATGGGCGGCAGGTTGAGAACGCCGCTTGCGTCGCCGGACTGGCCCTTGTCGACCTCGAGCGAAAATCCGGAAAGGCTTATGTTCTCGTCCAGGGAAGCTGCCGGAGGCAGATTGTTCACCGTAGGCGGCATGACGCTGATATCAGGATTCAGCATCTGCTCTGCTTCAGGCTTAAGTGAAGAGCTATCGGGGATCAGGACCGGGAACTTTACCGGCACCTGGCCGCTTTCTGTCGCAATCAAAGCCGTGAACTCGTAGGCAGTAAAATTCGTGTTGTCGAACGTCACCCCGCGTTCCTGCAGTTCCGCAAGCGTGAGCTGCCGGGTCGTTACTTGCGTAATGAGCGGGTCTTTAATGGATTCGACGGTAACGGCCTGGGGGCTTGCGCCGAAGAGCACCGTGCCTGTGCTGTCAAAGACACGAATGTTCGAAAGCGTGTACTTGCCCAATAGCGGCAGGGTCGGAAGGTCAAAGGGCTGGCCGGGGACCGTTGTGAGATAAAGAGGCGACTGGTAAGCCGGACCCGTGAGCTCCGCCTTGACCACAAAGCCGGAAGGAAGCTGCTGCACCACTTCGATGGGAAGCGAGGTCCCGCCGGAAGTCCAGACCGTGTCAACCCGCGAGGCGATGCCCTTCGGTACTGCCTGGTACTCGGGCGAAGCGTTCAGGCCGAGGCCCATGATGGTGAAATCCATGAACGTGAGCGGGCCTGACTGCTGGGCGAAGGATGCGCCGCAGAGGCCGTGGGCCAGGAGCAGTGAGATGAGTATGAAGAACAGTCGTTTCATAAAATTGTTAAGTGCAAAATCCTTTTTCAGCCACATCTGTGTCGGCCTTTAGCTTGCCTTTCATCCTCTCCCCTCCGAGGGAGAGGACAGAGGTGAGGGGGGAAGCCCCTCAAGCTCTTTCAGAATGTGCGACGTAACAACGTCCGGCGACTTGAGCACATTATGGTTCCAGTATCGTAAGATCCGATACCCTCGTTTTCGCAACCATGCGCTTCTTTTTTCATCGTAATCCACCTGCTCTGTGTGCTGTCCGCCGTCGAGCTCTATGACCACTCTCTTTTCAAAGCAGACAAAATCAACGATATATTCACCGATGGGCTGCTGCCTCCGAAACTTGCACCCACTCAAGCCTCGCAGTCTAAGATGCTTCCATAACAGCCGTTCAGCGTCGGTTGATCTTTTTCGCAGTGAACGGGCATTAGCGACCTTGTCCGTGCAGGACTTTCTATGTTTTGTGGTGGTCTCCATGAATGCCTTTATGCCCCCCCCTCACCCCTGCCCTCTCCCTCGTCGGGGAGAGGGTGTAGTAGATGGCCTCTCCCGCAAAGGGCGAGGGAGTGAAGGTATATCCAGGGGCAATGGCCATATGCCTTACGCCTGTGTAAAGGCCAGCCGTATTGATAGTCGTCGAGATCGAGGCGCTGTAACATTGCTTGCCTTTTGAATTTGAGGTCGTTATAATAAGACTGTAATCAGTAAGTGGACAGATGGAGGCGAAGCGAATCTCGCCCGGGAAGACGCCATCGGTTCTGCTGATTCCCCGGGAAGAGGACATGGCATGTCTCTTGTAGAATGCCCCCATGCTCTTAGTAATTGACAGCAGGATATTTCTATGGTAAATTTTTGTACCCATGAAAATTACGACTAACACATACAAATTCATCGGCAAAGTTCTTCCTGACGGGCACCTTTCTCTTCCCGATGAGGTGGCGAAAGGCAGCATCAAGGAATTCGAGGTCACTATGGCGCCTGTAGACCATGTTAAAGAGACCATTGCGCTGTACCTTGAGAGTGGCATCGAAAAGAAAGGGAAGCTCGCGGACATCTCTCTCGATTCCGACGCTATCGAAAAGGCCGTGAAGAATGCCTTTGGCACTGCCAATATTGACGACATCATAGAATCCATCCGGAAATAATCATGATCGCTCTCGATACTGATGTTCTCGCCGTCTACCATGTCTTTCACCGCGACCTTCGATACGAGACCACAACACGATTCTTCGAAAAAATAGCCGGCCAAACGAAAGCCGTTGCCATTTTCAATCTTCTCGAGCTCTGCGGCATTCTCGCCTGCGCCAAAAAAGCACAGGACTCAAAAGCGCTTTTTGATTCCGTGATCGGCGCCGAAGACGTCGTCGTTCTTTTCCCGAACATCGTAACCGTCGACGACAAGGACTTTTGGGCAACGCTGGTCTCCGAATGCTTTGCCAGAATCCAGAAGGGCATGCGCCTCGGCGACGCGGCGATCCTCTGGACGTTAGAGACATGCGGAAACAACTGCACTTTCATCACGTGGAATACCAGGCATTTTAAGGAAAAAACAGCCATCAACATCCTGACCCCTTCTGAATTCCTGCTGTCCGTTTCGTAAACCCGTGCAAATCTGTGTCAAAATTCAATCGCGCTAATCCGTGTCCATCCGTGGCAAATATGCCTTTATCTTTTTCCTGAGACCTCAGCGGTATAAGGCGACGGCTCACTCCCCGCCATTGCCCTTACTTTGTAATAGTATGTAGTTCCAGCGGACGCCGTGGTATCGTTATACTTCAGGACTGACGCTGCCACCGTGCCGACGGTAGAGAACACCCCGCCCGAAGTAGTCGCCCGTGCGACTTCATACCCCGTCACGCAGCCAGGGTTCTGCGCCGAAGCGGTCCAGGTGAGGTACAGACCGTTGATCGATGGCGTCACCGTCAACCCACTCGGCGCATCCGGCCCTGTCGGCACATTCGGATCATTCACCCAGGTCCATTTGACAATGCTGTATTTAAAATCTGTTTTTCTCCACGCATAAACATCACCGTTTCGAGCAACTATCGGTGCCCCGTAGTCAACGTCTAAGGCAAGCGTCCGACCCCCTGAACCCTGGATAGGTACAGCTTCTTTTTCTCCTGAAGGTATAATTAGTTCAGCTATCTCCTTTCCACATTGGTTAAAACGCCAAACGCCGCCCGAGTTCACACCATATATGTTACCATTGGCATCTCTCACATAATCCGTATATATACTATCTGATGTAAGAAAATACTGTTTATCCGGGTAGGCGATCGTGATTCTATATTTTTTCACCCCAAGTGTATTCGTTTGAACTTGCCCTAACTCCAAAGGCCTCTCAGAGGAGGCCAGAAGTAACTGCCCCGCCAAAGTATAAACCTTCCAATCTTTTTGTTTAACATAAATCTTAGTACAATCATCACTCAAATAATTCGTGCCGCCGATATTATTAGCAGTTCCTATGAGAACGCCTGTTGTTACGCTAAAGGTGTGAGTCTGTTCGACATAGCCGACCACTGCGCATTCACCATTTACAATTACAGAATATGGCCAGCCCTCCGAAGGCCAACCCGGTCCAGGAACGGGTGATTTTATTTCTCTTAAAATATTTCCATCAGAACCAAATATGTGAAGCACTCCATTAATTTGATCCGCAATAACTATTTTCCCACTAGCTGTAATCCCAACTGAATTCGGAAATTCATCGCTGGTATCGCCACGCTCCAACCCAAACTGACCGAGACTACTACCCCAACTTCCTGCAACTACTGCAGTTGGTCCTTGCCATGCAGCACTTGCATAATCAACGGCTGATATGATGCATACAACGACAAAGATAATAATATTCACTTTTTGCATTATTTTGCCCTCTCAGTCCCAAAGCTTTATCCTTCCAAATCCAATAGCTTCTGAATCTTGACGTTTTTTTGTTTTCATAACTTTTCTGGAAAAAATACGCCTTTTACTTATCGGGTTATAGTTTTCATCTAAAGGCAAGTACGTTTCAGTTCCATTCGAATGTATAATTTCATAATTGCATGGGACTTGGTCTTTATCTTTCGAGTCTTTTATTGGATCATTACAAGACAACCGATCTGAATACACCAACGCTATATGATGGCTGTAAATAGCTAATTCGCCCTTCCTAACTTTTGAAAGCTCAAGGACTCGCTGTTTCACAGATACCTTTGAATCATATACACCTGCAGCATATTTCGGTATAAAAGTTTGTGAATCGATATCATAGCATTTCAAACAGCTTCCATTTTTTGCACCCGGTATTACCAAAGCATCCGCACTTTCAATAGACCTATGCACAAGACCTGAACAGTCTATGCCGGCCCAATATATCTCTGTGTATTGCGGAAATGCGAAAGATGTGCGCGGACTAATGAACCAGAATAATTCAGTGGGCGACGTTGATGCAACAGCGGAATCTGATTCTCCTATTAACTCATGCCCCCGAGCCGACTCGTATTCATGCCATTTTAATCCGGCATACTTCAGTCCTCCTTGCCCCACTTTGCAGATGTCGTCCAGATTTCCCGCATAGTTACCATCAACAACGGGCGGATGGTATAAGTAACCTAAAATCGTCGGAATTGCGGCATCCGCAATAGGAACTCGTTGTTCTTTATTATCAGCATCCAAGAATACACCATATTTCATTTCCTCAACGACTGGCGCAGGGCACGCCGACACACCGGCTGAGCTGTCGTTAAACTCATCGATGCTCATCTTCCCGCCATAAGAATAACTCATGCCCCTGCTTCCTGTCACATATGGCGGATCTTGCTCTGGCCCGACGCCACCAGGATAGCTTCCATTGGGACGGCCTATCCAATCGGACGTAGGTAAAGGTCCCATATCGGTCCGCAGTCCCGCATACCGTTCTGCCTCTTTGATCAGTCTATCCACATACCGCTCCACCACATTCTTATACAGCTCATACAAGCCAGTATCATTCCGTGAGTTGCCGGTCGTACCATTTATCCGGACATCGGCGTTGCCATCCGATACAGTGGCTATTGTAGAACTCGCGATAAGCTCCTTAGTCCCAACAAGCGTCTCCTTATCTACGATCTGATATAAATACTTTGCCTTTTGAGCATTTGTCCAATTATGACCATAGTCTTTAAATATCTTCCTCATGGTATGCGATGCATCATTATTCGCTGCATCGACATACTTACTATTTCCTATGAAAAAATTGCGCCTCAGTATTTCAAGGGCCTGCGACATTGCACTCTTGGGATTGTCCGCGATCTTCTCGAATATACCATCAGCGTCATCTATGTATGCATTTGGATTATCTTTATGGTACGGGTATTTCGTCTCATCCTGAACATACAAATCATGTGTGCTTGGTATCGGAATGACATTAGGCATAATCGGGCTGGCCGTATTAAAGACCAGGTTCCGCTTGCGAGGCACAACCTGATTCAACAATTCCTTCGCAAAATCGAATCGTTGTTTGCTGGACTCTGAAACACTTTTCATTCCATCTGCAACGAATACTGCCGCACCCGCAATTACCTGCGACAGATCGACATTTCCATTATGCCGTACGGTAATCGTACATTCTCCTTTTTCGCATATTTCGGTTGCCGTTCCATGGCCGGGATCAGGCTGAAGCTCAGCGCCTTTGACTGCTTGCATCTTTAATTCAATCTGCATATCTGCGGGCAATGGCTTGGTTCCGTTCCATCGAATATAGATTTTGGCAAAACTTCTATCATACCCAGGTTCGTTCTGATAAAAGCCGAGAAGATCGGGTCTGTTGGAATCAATGAGTTTCGGCTGTCCCTGAGTATCGAGCGCACCGCCTACGGAGATACTACCCAGAATCTCCGGGTTGCCATTGGCATCATTGACGATATAATTACCGAAGTTGTCTATTGTTTTCGTTCCCAGCGGTGAACTGACAATTATATGATGGAGACGAAGTTCCCATTTTTCATTTTGATCAAAGGGAGCACCGTTTATTTTTCCATATACGGTTAATCGCTTTGTACCCAATATCGGATAATAGTCTTTTTCAGTCAGTATTCCCTTGAATTCTGCTTCCAAATCTTCTTTTTCAATGCCGATATTTTTCGGATCCAGATCCAGCACCCTCATCCCCTGCTGCTGGTTCGCGAGATACACCCATCCGTCTTTTTCCACAAGAGCCATTGAAGTGCCGAGGGTGGTCATGGTGGAGCTGCCGGGTGCTTCCGGCGTGGCCGTGATAATGTTCAAGAGCTTCGGATTGTTCGGGTCTTTGATGTCGATGATATACACGCTCATGCCGGATGTGATGTACACCAAACCCGATGCCTTGCTGATGGTGATGTCTGTTGCCGGGGCGATGACTTCATTGCCCGCGTCGTCTTTGGCAACTCCCATGACCGTTGGATTGTAAGGATCAGTAATGTCCACTGTGTGTATGCGGCCTGCCATGCTGGAGGTGACGGCAAGGTCTATGACGTTCGTTCCCTCACCCCCACCCTCTCCCGCGATGGGCGAGGGAGTGTATGCGTATTCTGGAGCAACAGCGGCCCGCCACGCGCTGTCGTAGTTGAAGTTGTTCGGCCCGGGCGTGGGCTTGAATGCGGCCATCTCTTGCGGGAACTGCGGGATGTTGATGTCCAGGAGGATGAGGTGGCCGCTCGTGGTGGTCATGGCGGCTTTACCGCCCTTGTACGCCACGATGTCCGTGGGGTTTTTGTATCCCTGGCCGATGGTATCGAAGATGCCGACGATGGTGGAGCCATCCGACTGTTTGCCTGTCAACATGAACTCTTTTGCTGCGTTGACATCCACCACCTGGATGCCGATGTTTACCGTTGCGATGTAGGCGAAGTTGTTCATGAGGCTGATCCTCATGGGTACGCCGGTATAGGCCTCTGCGAGCTTTTCCCTTCCTGCGATGCGCGGGCTGGCCGGGCCCGAGGGAGGAGTTGCCTGGGGGTCGTTTGTGAGGTCGTAGAACCGGACGTAGCCATACTGGTTGCTGTCGGCATACCGGATGTCCTCGGTCATGGCAAGCATGGAAGAGCCCTGGTCCACGTCCACGCCCCGGTAGTTCCAGTTTACGCCTGCGTTACTCATGTTGAAGCTTTTAACAACCGTGGGACGGGTAGGATCAGTCACTTCTATGATTCGATAGCCCTGGTCGCCCGCGGTCACATAGGCGTAGGTCCTGCCGGTGTTTGCGTCGGTGTATAAGTCAATATCCCTGCCTCCGCTGAACTGGCCTTCCGCAAGGTCGTAGACTTGGGGGATCTTTGTGGTGAAAAGGGCCTCGTACTGCCTGTTCAGGGGCAGGAGGCATCCTTCATGTAATGACAGATCATGGGCCTGGCACACGGCTTCCGAGTTCCCTG
>CAKKPG010000092.1 GCA_919901555.1 Nitrospiria bacterium
TATCTCATGAACACCTACAGCCGCCAGCCCCTCGTGCTCGTCAAGGGCCGGGGCATGAAGGTGTACGACTCCGACGGCCGGGAGTACCTGGACTTCGTCGGCGGCGTGGCCGTGAACAACCTCGGCCACTGCCACCCGCGCGTGGTCGTGGCTCTCCAGAAGCAGGCCCAGCGGCTCATGCACGTCTCGAACCACTTTCACAACGAGCCCCAGATCAGCCTGGCGAAGATGCTCGTACAGCGCTCCTTTGCCGACAAGGTGTTCCTTTGCAATTCGGGGACCGAGGCTGTCGAGGGGGCCATCAAGCTTGCCCGGAGATACGCCAGGGAGATCCTGCGTCAGGACCGCTACGAGATCATCACCATGCACGGCTCGTTCCACGGCCGGACCCTGGGCGCCCTTTCCGCCACGGCGCAGGAAAAGTTTCACAAATCCTTCGAGCCCATAGTCCCCGGGTTCCGCTACGTGCCGTTCAACAGCATAGATGCGGTCGAGCGGGCCGTGAATGAGCACACCTGCGCCGTGCTTGTGGAGCCTGTCCAGGGCGAGGGCGGAGTGAACGTGCCCTCCGAGGGATACCTCAAGGCGCTCCGGGACATCTGCGATAAGCACGGCATCCTGCTCATGCTCGACGAGATCCAGACGGGCATGGGCCGCACGGGAAAGCTCTTTGCCTGCGAGCATGCCGGCGTGACGCCCGATGTAATGGCCCTTGCCAAGGGCCTCGGCGGCGGCATGGCCATCGGCGCGCTCCTGGCCACGGACAAGGTCGCTCAGGCGTTCACTCCGGGCAGCCACGGCTCCACCTTCGGCGGCAACCCCCTGGCGTGCGCTGCGGCCATTGCTTCCTTCGACGCGATCCTCGAAGACAACATTCTGATCCAGTCCGTGGACCGCCTCGGCCGGTACTTCCTGGGCGCGCTGGAAGGGCTGAAGCAGAGATATCCCTTCATTAAAGAGCTCAGGGGCAAGGGATTGCTCGTCGGCATGGAACTCGATCTCCCGGGCAAGGACATCGTCACCGCCTGTCTCAAAGAAGGGTTTTTGATCAATTGCACCGTAGATACCGTCCTCCGGTTCATGCCGCCCCTTATCGTGAGCGAGGAAGAGATAGACCTGCTCGTAGGTGCGCTGGACGATATCTTTAAAAAACGGTGAGATGATCTAAGCGACAGACTTCGATCAAAGGCGGCTTGCCACAAGCCGCCTCTTACGTTGAGAGGAGTTTCATAGCGCGGCCTCCTGCCGCAACCAATATCGTCGGGGGTAAACCCCGACGATACAAGGCGAGAAATCGTAGCGCCCTCGTTTATCGGGGGCGCAAAACATTCGCGCGAACATGTCAAGTGTTGCAGAGAAATAACATAAAAGAGATGAAAAAAGACCTTCTTACCATTCGCGACTTCGACAGCAAGGACATCGACAGGATCCTGAAGCGCTCCGCCGCCCTCAAGCTCTTGCGGAAACAGGGCAGGAGCTATCAGCCGCTCAAGGGAAAATCCCTGGGTATGATCTTCGAGAAATCTTCGACGAGGACCAGGGTGTCCTTCGAAGTGGGGATGTACCAGCTCGGCGGCCAGGCGCTCTTTCTGTCATCGAATGACCTGCAGCTCGGCCGCGGCGAGCCCATCGCGGACACGGCGCGCACGCTCTCGCGCTATCTTGACGGGATCATGATCCGCACCTTTGCGCAGCTGACCGTGGAAGAACTGGCGCGCCATTCCGCAATTCCGGTAATCAACGGCTTGACCGACCTTCACCATCCCTGCCAGGCCCTCGCGGACCTGTTCACGATCCAGGAAAAGAAGAAAAAACTGAAGGGGCTCAGGTTCGCCTACGTGGGCGACGGCAACAACATGGCGCATTCGCTCATCGAGGCCTGCGCCAGGACGGGCATGCACATCTCCCTCGCCTGCCCCGCGGGCTACGAACCCGATGCAGGGGTGCTGCAGGGCGCCGGACAGGATGCTGCGCGCACGGGCGCTGAGATCGCTCTCACGAACGACCCCTTCCAGGCGGTCAGGGACGCGGACATCGTCTATACCGACGTATGGGCCAGCATGGGCCAGGAGGCTGAACAGGCGGAGCGGGTCCGGGCCTTTCAGGGCTTCCAGGTAGACGGCAAGCTTATGAAGGCCGCGAAAGCCAAAGCCCTTGTGATGCACTGCCTCCCCGCGCACCGCGGCGAGGAAATCGCCGCCGACGTCATCGACGGCCCCCAGTCCGTGGTCTTCGACCAGGCAGAGAACCGTCTCCATACGCAAAAGGCGATCATGGAGATGCTGATGGCTGGGAAAAGATGATTTTATCAAGACTACCGATAATTTCTTCATGAAACGTGCAGCAGGTGCAGCTTTTGAAAATTGAAGAAATCAGGCAAAAATATTCAAATCGTCGATTGACGTTACGGATGCGAGCCAGGATCTGCTAATGTTAGCAACGTTTTTAAAAAGAGAAGGGTCATTCACCGCAATGCAACGGGTGCAACAACGTCCCGCTGGTGGCCTCCCGCTGGTGGCCAGACATAAAAAGCCTTGACTGCATAT
>CAKKPG010000093.1:0-3462 GCA_919901555.1 Nitrospiria bacterium
CATGGCTTTAGAATTGAACAATGTTGAGGCAGGCAAGGAAAGGCGTTACCAGAATATTGCTCTCTAGCGGGGTGAACAAGCTCTACGGCCTCACACCAGAGGAGTTTGAGATTTTGGAGAGACAGAAGAATTGACGTATGAATAATGACGAACTGAAAAATCTGATCGACGAGTTGCGGGCTCTGCCGAGAGAAACCGAATGGGTGGAGTTCAAGGTCAATAATGATGCGCCCGACGATATCGGCGAGTATATTTCCGCCCTGGCGAATTCCGCTTGTTTGCTTGATCAACCGTTCGGGTATCTCGTGTTCGGCGTCGAGAATGGGACCCATACCGTCGTCGGCACGGTTTTCCGTCCACGGGATGCGAAGGTCGGGAACGAGGAGATCGAGAACTGGCTGGCCAGGCTTTTGGACCCTCGGATCGACTTCGGCATTCATGAATGCGATTACAACGGCCTTCACGTGGTGGTTCTCAAGATCGACCCGGCGCATCATATTCCCGTTAAATTCAAGGGCGACGCCTATGTCCGTATTGGTTCCTATAAAAAGAGACTGAAGGACTATCCCGAAAAGGAGCGAAAGATCTGGCGCAAGAAGGAGAAGGAGGACTGGTCAAAAGGAATTTGCGAGGGGGCCACGCTTGACGATCTTGATCCCGTAGCCGTTGCGCGCTCACGGGTGAACTATAAACAAAAGAACCCGGCAAGAGCGGCTGAGGTAGATACTTGGGATGATGCTACGTTTCTCAATAAGGCCAAGATCGCCATCCAGGGAAAGATCACCCGCACCGCTATCATACTGCTCGGGAAGAATGAATCCGAGCATTTTTTTAGTCCGTCAGTCGCATGGATATCCTGGATATTGAAGGACGAGCATAACGTGGAAAAAGATTATGATCACTTTCGGCCTCCATTTCTGCTGAATATCGAAGCGGTGTACGCCAAAATCCGCAACCTGAAATACCGCTATCTTCTTGACAACACTCTTTTCCCTACTGAGGTTACGAAATACGAGCCTTACGTGATCCGTGAAGCGCTGAACAACTGTATCGCTCATCAGGATTATGAGCTGGGCGGGAGGATCACGGTCGTCGAGGGGCCGGACGACCTCTTGTTTACAAACCTCGGCAGCTTCCTGCCCGAGTCAGTGGAAAAGGTGATTGAGCAGGATTCACCGCCGGAGTATTATCGCAATGCCTTCCTCGCCGAGGCAATGGTCAACCTCAACCTGATCGACACGCAGGGCGGCGGCATCAAAAAGATGTTCTCATTGCAGATGAACCGCTATTTCCCTCTGCCGGACTATGACCTCTCCGATCCGGGAAAAGTCAAGGTGCGGATAACCGGAAAGGTGATTGACGAAAACTATACGCGTCTGCTTATCAACAAAACAGATCTCGATCTTAAAACCGTCATCCTGCTGGACCATGTGCAAAAGAAAGAGGCAATATCGAAGGAAGATGCCTCGTGGCTGAAAAAAATGAAGCTGGTGGAAGGCCGCTATCCAAATGTGTATGTGGCCGCCCCAATCGCCGTAGCAACCAACAAGCGGGCCGAATATATCCGGAATCGCGCATTTGATGACGATTACTACAAAAAAATGATCATCGACTATATCAAGAAGTTCCGTTCCGCGACGCGACAGGACATCGACAAGCTTTTGTGGAATAAATTATCGGATGTGCTTGATGAGAGGCAAAAGAAGAACAAGATTCGGAATCTGCTGACGGCCCTGTCAACGAAAGACAAGGTCATAAAGAATACCGGTTCATCAAAAAAAGAATCCAACTGGGTCCTGCGTCAGAAGGGGTAACACTTAGTAATAAATCGGTGAAATTTAGTAATAAACGTAGTAATAGAACAGTATTAACTTTTTGATTTTAGGTGTATTTTTTGTGGAAAATTACTTGTAATTATTAGCATTATTAGTAGTAAATCTCTTTGGCGCTGCTTGATGGTCCCGAACCTCGCGTGACGTTCGTTCTAAATGTGCTTTGTGTTGAACGTCAAATCCATCCTCGCCGATCCCGACAACCCGCTGTCCCGCGGTTTGAGAAGGAGAATGATGTCATTGTGGATTTCGGAATGCGGATTGCGGAATGGATAGATCAGACACGGGGGTCCTTCACTGGTCATGAAGAAACAGATTGGAATCAAATATTGCGGTCAGGAAAGAAAGTCAGTTGATAAACATCAACTGCTCGCTGAGTATTATCGTCTGAAAAAAGCGCTCGGCAGAAAGCCGATCTGCTCGGAATATCTTTCCGCCACGAAGCTTAAACTGAAAACTTTGAGCGCGCTTTTCGGTAAACCCGGGTGGCTTAATCTCGTCAAAGAGGCGGGAGATGATCGTACCAACCGGGGCCGACGGGTCGCGCATAAGCCCGGCACTGTCAGGAGACGGCAATTGCTGGATAGCTATACTGATCTGAAAAAAGATCTTGGGAGACAGCCTTCTCTTGCGGAATATTTTAAAAATGTCGGACGTATTTATCCTGAACTCGATAATGCTTTCGGCCGGCCGGGATGGAAAAACATGCTTAAGGAGGTAGGTGATCGACCACAACAGGGCCGCAATAAAGAGCTGAATCGCGACCATTTAATGAGTGATTATGCGGCACTGAGGAACAGGCTGAACAGGAGGCCTACGTATAGAGAATTTTATGGAACTACCGGTCACGGTGATAAGACATTGGCAATGTATTTCGGCAGGCCGGGATGGAGCAGTCTCGTACAGGCCGCCGGCGATAAGCCGCGCAGGTCCTATGAAGATGATAAGACAAGAAAACGAGAATTCGTAAGTTACTATTTATCTCTTAAGAAGAGACTGGGAAGACAACCCACTATCAGAGAATTTTATCAGGAGACAAAACATACACTTTTTGTGATCAATCGTCTTTTCGGCAGGCCGGCGTGGCGCAATCTGCTCCGGCATGTCGGTGACAAGATCATATATCAAGGCAGAACACGTTTAGGCCGGCAGCATCTGCTCGACCATTATTCAAAATTAAAAGAAGAGCTCGGCCGCAGGCCCAGTTATGCGGAATATGCTGACCGTGCCAAGCATTATGTGGGTTCGCTTGTTGCCAATTTTGGAAGACCAGGGTGGCATAACCTGATTAAAGCAGCGGGAGATAAGCCGGGAATAACTTCGTAACTTCGAGGACGTTCGTTTTCACGGTGCATTGGGGGAGTATCAAGACCATCCTCGCCGATCCCGACAGCCCCGATGTCTCGCGGCTTGAAAAAGAGATTAAGATTGTGGAGGGGTAAGGATGCAGAGCGCGGAATGAGAATCAGACAACAGAGGCCACCAGATGACAGAAGCCTGACTGTAAAAGGAAATGCCTGATGCTGCCTATAGCATGCCGCATATATAATGCTGTGACGGAGGATACAAACGAATGACGCGAGAGGAGCTTCTTCAGCTCATTTCTGATATGCAGAATCATCAGTGTGAG
>CAKKPG010000093.1:3562-6257 GCA_919901555.1 Nitrospiria bacterium
CCCTACGTGCTCATCAACACCGTCTCGGTCATCCTGTACAAACGGATGGGGATCGACAACGCCTCGATCGCCTTCTGGACGAGCTGGCTCTACCTGCCGTGGGTCATCAAGATGTTCTGGGGCCCGCTGGTGGACCTTTACTCCACGAAGAGGAGTTGGATACTCTCCACCCAGCTTGCCATGGGACTCGGCCTTTTTGTTGCGGCCTACTCGCTCAATACCCAGGGATTTTTCTTTTTGTCCCTGGCGGCATTCACTGCCGGCGCCTTTATTTCCGCAACCTGCGACATCGCTACCGATGGATTTTATATGCTTGCCCTCACCGAGAAGGACCAGGCCCTCTTTGTCGGGATCCGGGCCGGGTTTTACCGGCTGGCCATGATCTTCGGCTCGGGGCTGCTGGTGTATCTCGCCGGCCGCATTGAGGTCATATCAGGAAATATTCCCTTCAGTTGGACAACGGTCCTCGCGGCCTCAGGCGCGATCTTTCTTTTGGCCGCGCTCTATCACCGGTTTATCCTTCCTTATCCCGCGGCCGACGGCCGGGGGAGGACGGCGGGCGCTCAGGAACGAACGTCTTTCCTCGAAATCATCAAGGCCTACTTCCGTCAGGAAAAAATCGGCGTCATCGTGGCGTTCATCCTGCTCTATCGTCTGGGCGAGGCCATGCTCATCAAGCTGGTCTCCCCCTTCCTGCTGGACTCCCATCAGGCGGGCGGTCTGGGGCTCACGACGTCTGATGTCGGTCTTGTGTACGGGACCATCGGCATACTCTCGCTGGTGCTGGGCGGGGTCCTGGGCGGCTGGCTCATCTCCCGATTCGGGCTGAAACGCATCATCTGGCCCATGGTGCTCGCCATGCATTTGCCGGACCTGTTCTTTGTCTACCTGGCCTATCACCAGCCGGCCATCGAGCTCGTCTATCCTCTCGTAGCGCTGGAGCAGTTCGGCTACGGTCTCGGCTTTACCGTGTTCACGGTGTACCTCATGTATTCGGCGGAAGGTCGCTACAAGACCTCTCACTACGCCATCTCCACGGGCATCATGGCCCTGGGCATGATGCTGCCGGGGTTTGCGAGCGGCTGGCTCCAGCAGGCCGTGGGCTACAAGACGTTTTTTATCATCGTCTGCCTCATGACCATCCCCGGAATGCTGACCATCCCTTTCATTCCCAAAAATGAAAAACGGAAGAGCCCGTGAGGCCCTCCCGTCATCGAATTCCCGCGCCGCTCCCGGCCGTCTACTGTTTCCAGGTTCCCGACAACACGTAGCCGAATATTATGCCGAAGAGCGTGCCGATGGTCTCCCTGCCGATCTTCCCCTCAAGCCCGAGGACGAGCAGGAGCGGAAGAACAAAGACCACTGCGGTGAGCTGGATGGTTTTGGAGTCGATGTTCTTCTTGTTTTTCAGGACGTCGTAGAAAATCCCGCCAAGCCCTCCTGCCATGATGAGCACCGCAACCAATTCAATGAAAAGCAGCATGTTCATGCCAAACCTCCTGGAGTAAGAATGGAAATGACCAATGGCCTCTATTATAGGAAACCTTTCCCCCCTTGTCAAAGAAATAGAAAACCCGGCTCGCCCGGTGAGAATTCTCCGTTGACGTTCCCTGAATAATTGGTATACTGTAATAAGAGCAAGACGGGGGGATGCACCGGGGCGGGAGCGTTTTCGAAACGGGAAATCAGGGGGAGGAAGTTATCCAGCGCGTTCTCTACTCCTTTGGCTTGATCGTTGCTGCGGGATATGTGTGGCGGTTCTTCAACCCCGGCGGGCTCGACCGGCAGCGGGTGCGCCACGGCCTGAGCGTTGCAGTGTTTTATTTCTTCCTCCCCTCGCTCGCCTTTGGGCTCATCGCAAACGTTCCGGTTGACAGGAGCTTTATGGCCGTGCCGGTTGCCGCGGTTGCCGTGACGCTGGCGGGGGTAGCGGCCGGCTTCGGAATATACACCGTGCTCCCGTGGTTCAGGAAGGTGTCGCGGCCTGCTTTCGGAGTGCTGGTCCTTTCCGCGGCCTTCGGCAATGTGACCTATCTCGGCCTGCCGGTCATCACCGCGATGTACGGCGCGCGCTATGGGTACATCGCGATCCTCTACGATCTGCTCGCGTCGACGCCGATTCTGCTCACCCTCGGCGTGTTCATTGCCGCGCGGTACGGAAGCGGCGAGTCGGTATCCATGGCGGCATCGCTCAAGCGCGTGCTGAAGCTCCCGCCGCTCTGGGGCGTTGCAGCGGGGCTCGTCGTCCACCTGACGGCCATCACCGTTCCCCGGCCGGTGCTTGACGCTGCGGAACTGATGGGCAGGGCCGTGATCCCCATTATGATATTCACCGTGGGCCTCGCTCTGGATTTCAAGGACCTGCGGCGCCTGGCCGTTGCGGTCCCGGCGCTCATATTCAAGCTGGTCCTGGCGCCTGTCCTGGTCTGGCAGGCAGGCCTTGGTCTGGGATTAACGGGGGACGTGCTCAAGGCCCTCGTTATCGAAGGCGCGATGCCGGTGATGGTGCTCTCCCTGGTGATCGCCGACGAGTTCGATCTCGACGTACCGCTGGCGGCAACGTGCATCACGGTCTCGACGGTGGCGTCGTTCTTCACGGTGCCGCTGATGATGAAGGTGCTGTTTTGAGCAGAGGGCAGAGGGCAGAGAGCAGAGAGCAGAGAGCAGAGAGCAGAGAGCAGAGAGCAGAGAGCAG
>CAKKPG010000094.1 GCA_919901555.1 Nitrospiria bacterium
AGCCTTTTTCAATGGGCTTGGCTACCTTCTACAATATAGCAAGCTCTGCGGTGAATGCTTTTAGCAGGCTGTTGAAAAAGTCCCAAAACCCCGAAAATGTCATTCTGAGCGTAGCGAAGAATCTCGCCCTTCCAAGTACCTGAGATCCTTCACTTCGTTCAGGATGACGCGGAAGAATAGTTTTTCAACAGCCTTTTAAATAAGCCCATACTCCTTCAGCGTCTTTTTGAGCTTGTCCTTGTTCGCGTCGGCCATGGGGCAGAGCGGCAGGCGGAACTCTTCCGCGATCTTGCCCATGAGCGCAAGGGACGTCTTGGCCGGGATCGGATTCGTTTCGATGAACATGGCGCCGTGGAGCGGCTCCATCTTGTAGTGGAGGGTGAGCGCCTGTTCCATCTTCCCGGCAAAGAAGGCGTCCATCATGCCTGCGCAGTCCGCCGGCGCCACGTTGGCCGTCACGGAAATCGCGCCCACCCCGCCGAGGGCCAACAGCGGAAGCGTGGTGAAATCATCGCCGGAGATCACGTCGAAATCCCTGCCGCAGAGCCGGATGGTCTCGCTGACCTGCTTCAGATCGCCCGTAGCTTCTTTGATCCCCACAATGCTCTTGATCTCCCGGAGCCGCGCGGTCGTGGACGGCAGCATGTTCACGCTCGTCCTCCCCGGTACATTGTAGAGAATAATGGGGATGTCCGCGGACTCGGCCACCTTCTTGAAATGCCGGTAGAGCCCCTCCTGCGTGGGCTTGTTGTAGTAGGGCGTGATGAGGAGCACGCCGTTCGCGCCCGCCTTTTTCGCGAATGCCGCAAGCTCAATGGTTTCGTCGGTGCTGTTCGACCCTGCTCCCGCCACTACCGGCACCCGCTTGTTCACCGTCTTCACGGTAAACTCAACCACGCGGTGGTGCTCCTCGTGGGAAAGCGTGGCCGCCTCGCCCGTGGTTCCGCACGGGACGATCACGTCCGTGCCGTTCTTGATCTGAAACTCGATGAGGTCGCCGAGGGCCTTCTCGTCAACCTTCCCCCCTTTAAAGGGCGTTACAATCGCGACCATTGAACCCTTGAACATGGTATCCTCCTTATTATGCAGCCACGAATGAACACGAAAGGGCACGAACAGAAGTAGCGGCGGGGTTTATCCCCGACGAAAGCTCGTCGCCCGTAAAGGGCAGCGCTGCATTTTTTATTTCGTGAGCATTCGTGTCAATTCGTGGCTAAATATACAGCATCCCCTCGCACACAATCTTGACTTCGCCTTCGAGATGCAGCCCGGTAAACTCCTCGCCCGCGCGTTCAAAGGAAACGGTGAGCTTGTCTCCGGCCTTCGTCGTCGCCGCCACGGGGGACGAGACCTTGCCGAGAGCGGCGGCGATGAGCGCCGCGGCCACGGCGCCCGTGCCGCAGGCGAGCGTTTCGCCCTCCACTCCGCGTTCGTACGTCCTGATCTGGAGCGCGTGGGGACCGGTGATCTGGATAACGTTCACGTTCGTACCCGCGGGTTTGAACAGATCATGATACCGCGTCGCGCTCCCCGCCCGCTGGACGTCCTCGGCATTGAGGTCCTCCGACAGATAGACCACGTGGGGCACGCCGGTGTTGATGAAGTGGCCTGTACGCACGCCGCTGTCGAGCGGGATATCGACATTCAGTCGAAGGCCGCTCGCCCCGGTGAGCTGCACTTTCACGGCCTCTTTTTTCACCTCGGCATGAATAATCCCCGCCAGCGTCTCGAAGGCCATGTTCTTCGGCGCGATTTTTTTCAGGTATGCGAACCGGGCCGCGCAGCGCGAGCCGTTGCCGCACATTTCCGCCTCGCTCCCGTCGGAGTTGAAGAAGCGCCACTTGAAATTCGCCTTCCTGGAAACTGGCGGCACGATCACGATGAGCCCGTCGGCGCCCACGGAGAAATGGCGGTGGCAGACGGTCCGGGCGAGGTCGCTGTGGTTCCGGCCTTTGAGGACCCCTCTCCGGTTGTCGATGATGATGAAATCGTTCCCGTTGCCCTGGATTTTATAAAAAGGAATCTTCTTCATTTAAATGATGCATAGAGCATGGAGCTATGCCCTATGCTCTTTGCCCTTATCCTATGAGCCACCGCGGGAGTTTTTCTCCCTTCGTGAGGTCGTCGTAGGTCTCTCGCTCGCGCACCACAAAATATTCGTTTCCCTTGACGAGCACTTCGGCTGCGCGGGGCCGGGAGTTGTAGTTCGACGACATGGAGAAGCCGTAGGCCCCGGCGCCCATCACTGCGAGAAGGTCTCCCTGGTTCACCTCGGGGAGCTCCCGGTCCTTGGCAAGAAAGTCCCCGGACTCGCAGATCGGCCCCACCACGTCTACGGTGGTCCTAACCGCGGAGTCGGCTTCCACCACGGGCTTGATCTCATGGTATGCCTCGTAAAGACTCGGGCGGATGAGGTCGTTCATGCCCGCGTCGACGATCAGGAATTTCTTTTCCCCGCTGTCCTTGTGGTACAGGGCGCGGGTCACGAGGATGCCGGCGTTGCCCACGAGGGCCCTGCCCGGCTCAAGCACCAGCGTACAGCCGCTCTGCCTGAGGATGGGCTGGATGGCCTTCGCCAGGTCCTTGGGGTGCGGCGGGGTCTCGTCCTTGTAGGTGATGCCCAGCCCGCCGCCGATGTTGATGTACTTGATGACGATGCCTGCGGTCTTGAGCGTCTGCACGAACCCCACGACGCGCTGAATGGCGTCGACGAAGGGCTGCACCTCGGTGATCTGCGAGCCGATATGCAGGTGCACGCCCACCACTTCCACGTTCGGCAGGCCCTTTGCCGTCTGATAATACTCCAGGGCCCGCTCGATAGGGATGCCGAACTTGTTTTCCTTGAGCCCCGTGGAAATGTAGGCGTGGGTCTTCGGGTCGACGTCCGGATTCACCCGGAGCGCAATACGCGCCTTTGCGTGCATCTCTTTTGCCGCGTGGTCGATGGCCTGGAGCTCTTCGCCCGATTCCACGTTGAACATGAGAATGTTCATCTTGAGGGCGTATTCGATCTCATCGCGCCGCTTGCCGACCCCCGCGTAGACGATCTTCTTCGGGTCAATGCCCGCCCGGAGCGCCCGGAACAGCTCGCCGCCGGAAACGATGTCCGCTCCCGCTCCCTCCCTGCCGAGCACCCTGAGGAGAGCGCCGTTCGCGTTCGACTTGACGGCAAAACAGATAATATGCGGCGCGCCCGCAAAGGCGCTCTCGAAAGCCCGGTAGTGGTTCACAAGCGTGTTGCTGCTGTAAAGGTAAAAGGGCGTGCCTACCCGTTGGGCCACGGCCTTGACCGCGACGCCCTCACAGTACAGCTCGCCGTTCTTATAAGTAAAATCGTGCATAATTCGTTTGGACCAAGGCAACCGTGTTGCCGTTCTCTTTTGCGTTGCTTACGTAACGCCGACACGGTCGGCTCGCTCCATAACTACCTCCGCCTCTCGGCGTAGGCCTTCTGCTCCTTCGACCATGCGCTCTCGTTCCCGGACTGGTCCACCGCGGTGATGATATAGTAATAGGTGGTCCGGGGCTTCACGTTTTCGTCGGAATAGATCGTCCGGTTGAGGGGCTTGTCCATGATGAGCCGCTCGTAGCCCTTGCCGCTCTTGAGCGACCGGTATACGTAATAGCCCGCCAGGTCCCGCTCCCTGTTCTCGTTCCAGGTCAGGAACACCCGGCCGACGCCCGGCACCACGGTGAGGCCCTCGGGCCGCTCCGGAGGCGTCACATCCCGGGGCGTCGCCGAGGCAAGGGAGGAATCAAGGCTCTCCTTCCACGGGACCGACGGGCTGTCAACGCTGCGGACGATATAATAGTACGTCTTGTCGTTCGCCACCGCAAGGTCTTTGTACGAAGTCGTTCTCGCCGGCTCTTTGTTCAGGGGCGCCTCGTCGAGCCGGCCCTTTTCCGGCCCGCGGTAGATGTTGTATCCTACAAACCCTTCGTACTTGCTGCCGTCCATCCGGGTGGTCACCGGGTCCCAGGTCAGCATCACCGAGCTGTCGCCGCCCGCTGCCGTCACGTTCCGGGGAGGGGTCAGGGATAACAGCGGCGTAATGCGCACTTCCTCGGAAAGCTTGCTTGCGCCGCCCCTGGCGCTCTCCGCTTTGATCCGGTACCCGTATACCCGCCCGTACTGGAGGCTGGTGTCACGCCAGGTGACGGCGCCGTTCCGCACCTCGGCAGGGGCCGGATTGGCCAGAAAAATATCAGCGACCGCTTTATAGCGGGGTTTCCGTCTGTCCCGGTCGATCTCGGCCCGGTAAATGCGGAACGCCCCGATCCAGGCCGGCCCCATATCCTTGCCTTCCACATTCTTCGCGGGTATTCGCCACGAGAGAAAGGCGACGTTGTCTCGCACCGCAACCTTGACCTCTTTGACTTCCTCGGGCCTGGGGCTGTCGGGCGTAAGCGGCTCCGTCTTTCTGCCGCAGGAAGGAAGGAGCGCCAAAGCAAGGGACAGGCACGTTATCGCAAAGAACCTGGGGGGACGCATGTTCATCCTATGAGCTTCTTAAGCTGCTGGAGACGTTTTTTCAGGTTCGCCGGCGCCGTGCCGCCGTAGGACGTACGCCTGCCCACGGACGCCTCAACGGATAAGGCGTCAAAGACATCCTCTTTGATGAGCGACGAAAGCTTCCGGTATTCCTCAAGCGGCATGTCCATGAGGCCGCACTTCAGCTCCCCTGCCCGCAGCACGGCCCTGCCGACGACCTCATGGGCCCGGCGAAAGGGAAGGCCCTTGCGGACGAGATAATCCGCCAGGTCCGTGGCGGTGATGAACCCGTCCTCCGCGGCCCTTCGCATGGCGTCCCGGTTGACGCGCATGACCTTCAGCATCTCGATGAACACGGCAAGCGTTGAAATGACCGTGTCCGCGGTGTCGAAGACCGGCTCCTTGTCCTCCTGCATGTCGCGGTTGTAGGAAAGCGGCAGCCCCTTCATGATCGTGAGGAGCGCCGTGAGATTGCCGAACACCCTGCCTGCCTTGCCTCGGCCCAGCTCGGCCGCGTCGGGGTTCTTTTTCTGCGGCATGATGGACGAGCCCGTGGTAAAGGCGTCGGAAAGCGTGA
Source organism: Nitrospiria bacterium (assembly GCA_919901555.1). Taxonomy (GTDB): domain Bacteria; phylum Nitrospirota; class UBA9217; order UBA9217; family UBA9217; genus CAKKPG01. The sequence continues at coordinate 5,070 of CAKKPG010000094.1, forward strand.
TGAACCCGAACTCCGCGGTCGACCAGATGACAAGCTCTTCGGACAGGCGCGACAGGTGCACCATGATCTGGCTGCACGCGGCGATGAACTCGATGGCGAAATCCCGGTCCGAGACCGCGTCCATGCTGTTTTCCGACACCGCGCTGAACCCCAGCAGGCCGGCGACGAATTTCCGGTCGATGGGCAGCACCGTTCCGGCGAGAGCCCCGGCGCCCAGGGGCATGACGTTCACCCTGCCGAAGCAGTCCGCGAGCCGCTGCCGGTCGCGCTCGAACATCTCATAGTACGCGAGCAGGTGGTGGCCGAAGAGCACGGGCTGCGCCCGCTGAAGGTGCGTGTATCCGGGCATCACGACGTCCTGGTGCCGGTCGGCGAGGCCGACGATGACCCGCTGGAAGGACTTCAGGAGCTCGCTGATCTCCATGATCTCGTCCCGCAGGTACATGCGGAGGTCGAGGGCCACCTGGTCGTTGCGGCTCCGCGCGGTGTGAAGCTTGCCGCCCACAGGCCCGACCTTCCGGATCAGCCGGTCCTCGATGTTCATGTGAATGTCCTCGAGCTCCAGGCTGAGGGAGAGTTCGCCGGCGGCGATCTCTTTATGAATGTCCTTGAGCCCGGAGATGATCTGCCGCGACTCCTTCTGCGAGATGATCCCCGTCTTTGCCAGCATGGTGGCGTGGGCGATGCTGCCGGCGATATCGTAGGAGTAGAGCCGCCAGTCATAGGGGATCGAGGCGGTAAACTCCTCCACGAGCTCGTTCGTCGCCTCGGTGAACCGGCCGGACCAGGGCTTGGATGCCTTCTTGGTCTTCTTGGTTGTTTTAATCTTCTTTGCCATATTATGAAAAAGACGTCATGCGGTTACGGTTACGATGCCCGTTTCGGTAACGTCCTTCGTCGTTCGTAATTTGCCGTAACCGTTCCACGCTTCACGTACGGGCCTCGTTACCGATTGACGGTGCGCTTCACTTACGTTACTTCTTCCCCACCATGCTCCCTACCCGGAGCCTGAGGGCATTCAGCCTGATGAAGCCCTCGGCGTCCTTCTGGTTGTAGACCGCGTCCGCTTCAAAGGTTGCGAGCTCGGGGTTATAGAGCGAGACCGGGGATTTCCGCCCCACGGTGTCGCAGTTTCCCTTGTATAACCGCAGCCGGGCCGTGCCGGTGACGTTCTTTTGGGACTCGTCGATCGCCGCCTGGAGCATGGTGCGCTCCGGCGCGAACCAGTATCCATAATACACCAGCTCGGCGTAACGGGGGACCAGGCTGTCCCGGAGGTGCATGGCCTCACGGTCCATGGTAATGGACTCCACTGCCCGGTGCGCCGCGTGGAGAAGCGTGCCTCCCGGCGTTTCGTACACGCCGCGGGACTTCATGCCCACGTAACGGTTCTCCACGAGGTCCACGCGGCCGATGCCGTGGCTGCCTGCGATACGGTTCGCCTCGGCGAGCAGCGCGGCAGGAGAAAACTTCTTGCCGTTAACGGCCACGGGATTTCCGGCCTCGTACTCCACCTCAACGTACTCAGGCTTGTCCGGCGCCTTCTGCACGGGAACCGCCATGGTGTACATGTCCTCGGTAGATTCCTTCCAGGGGTCTTCGAGGATGCCGCCTTCGTAGCTGATGTGGAGCAAGTTCCGGTCCGTTGAATAGGGCTTGGACTTGGTCGCGGTAACGGGAATCTTGTGCTTCTCGGCGTAGGTGATCAGCTCCTCCCGACCCTTCATGGTCCACTCGCGCCAGGGAGCGATTATCTTCACGTCCGGTTTGAGCGCAAAGTACGTGAGCTCGAAGCGGACCTGGTCGTTCCCTTTGCCCGTGGCGCCGTGGCAGACCGCGTCCGCCCCTTCCTTCACCGCGATCTCGATCTGCCGCTTGGCGATGAGCGGCCGCGCAATGGACGTGCCGAGGAGGTAGCGGCCTTCGTACACCGCATTGGCGCGCAGCACGGGAAAGACAAAGTCCCCCACGAACTCCTCGCGCAGGTCGTCGATGTAGATCTTGCTCGCGCCGGTCTTGATCGCCTTTTCCCGGAGGGGTTCCAGCTCCTCGCCCTGGCCAATGTCGGCCGTGAAGGCGACCACTTCGCAGCCGTAGGTCTCCTTGAGCCAGGTGATGATGACCGACGTGTCCAGGCCGCCGGAATAGGCGACGACGATTTTTTTGATTTTCTTATTCAAAACATCAGCCCCGCAAATCGATCTCTCGCAAAGACGCAAAGATCGCAAAGAAAATCCCGGCATTTCTCTCGCCGGTCGTGGCCTTTCTTGGCGTCTTGGCGGCTTTGCGAGAAAACGCCGTTTATTTTGCTTCTACAATTTTAACTTTCATCTCGATCCGCTCATTCGGGTTGTCGCTCCGGTCACGGGGCTGGGACACGATCTTGTCCACCGCTTCCATGCCGCTCTCCACCTCGCCGAATGCGGTGTACTGCTTGTCGAGGAACCGGGCATCGGCCGTGCAGATGAAGAACTGGGAGCCGGCGCTGTCGGGATCGCCCGCCCTGGCCATGGAAAGCGTACCGCGCTTGTGCGGCCGGTCGTTGAACTCGGCCTTGATGGTGTAGCCCGGGCCGCCCATGCCGTGCTTGCTCTTATCGGGACTTTTCGAGTTCGAGTCTCCGCCCTGGATCATGAAGCCGGGAATGACGCGGTGAAAGGTGGTCCCGTCGTAAAATCCCTTTTTTGCAAGGTCCACGAAGTTCTTCACGTGACCGGGTGCAACATCGGGAAAAAACTTCAGGGTAATGGCGCCGAATGTGGTCTCGATGACGGCCTTTGTCTCAGGCATGTTTGCGCTCTCCTGTTCATGAGTAGTTGCGGAATGCTGCTCGGGACATCCCGGCAGTCCGCTGAAAATATACGCGAGTACGAGTGCAAGAGTGAATCTCTTCATTCCGGACAGCTCTTTCAGATAAAAACGGCCTGTACTGCGCCGCTTGTGCATACAGATTATACTCTTTTACCAGAAACCCGGGGGGAAGTCAAACAAAACATGGACTTGACGCAGCTGTGGCCTCAGGGCCCGGCGCATGAACAGAGGTCATGCCCGAAATCACCGGTGAGAACGTGCGGGGCGGAAAGGCCGGGAGAATGGAAAGAATGATGTTGACTCGGACGGAAATTTACTGATATACTTTATGCGTAAGGGAAGGGCACACGGGGCAAGGGGTTTACACTATGGCCGAGCGGCCGCAGGACAGACGCGGATTTATCCGAATCCCGTTCAATACCGATGCAGAGATTCGGGCGGGGGAGCAGGTTCTCCGTTCACAGAACGGCATCGATATAAGCATGAGCGGGCTCCGCATAACCACGGGGGACGCGGTTCCCGCGGAAGGCACCCCCTGTGCTGTAAAGATCACGCTCAAGAGCTTCGTACACAGCCTCCCCATCGAGGCCAAAGGCAAAATCATCCGTTCGGCCGCAGGCACCCTCGCCGTCCACTTCACCGAACTCGACCTCGACAGCTACCAGCACCTCCGCCAGCTCATCCTCAACAATACGGAAGAGCCCGAGAAGGCCGAGCAGGAATTTAACGCCCACTGGGGCATCCGTCCTCCCCGTTCCTGATCCGCGCATCACCACGCTCCAATCGCCCCCCGGTGCATCCGCAAGTGTAGTCCCGCCTGGCGCGCCAGCTCGGTATTGTGCGTAACGAGAATGAAGGTCGTGCCCTTATCGCGATTCATGGACATGAAGAACCTCATCATCTCCGCTTCGGTTTCCTCATCCAGATCGCCGGTGGGCTCGTCGGCGAGGACCACGTCCGGTCCGTTCATGAATGCCCGGGCAATGGCCACCCGCCGTTGCTGACCTCCCGACAACTGGGAGGGATAGGCATTGATCTTGTCCCCCAGGCCCACCGCCTGGAGCAGTTCCACGGCCCGTTGCTCCGCAGCCTGTTGCGCGCCTGCGGACTGCTTTGGCCGGAACGCCACGGGCAGCAGGAGGTTTTCCTTTGCCGTCAGGATCGGCAGGAGGCTGGCGGACTGAAACATGAAGCCCACCTTTTCACACCGGTACTCGGAAAGCCCGTCGCTGTCGAGGGCGGAGAGGTCCATGCCGTTGAACAGGACCCTGCCCCGGGTCGGTGTTATCATCCCTCCGACGATAGAGAGCAGCGTCGTCTTGCCCGATCCCGAGTGGCCCACGATGGAAACGAAGGCCCCCTCCTCGACATCAAGAGAAACATCGTTCACGGCCGTGATCATCGAGCCGTCTACGGCGTAGTGCTTGATGAGGTTTTCAATCCGCAGCTGAGGCATATCAGTCCACCTTGATGACCATAAGGGGCTCCATCTTCTTGAGCCGGCGGATCGGTGAAAGCGCGCCGATGATGCAGATTCCGCTCCCTATGAAGAAACTGATGAGGGCGATCACGATATGTTCCGCCGCGTTGAGATCAGCAGAAAGATTTTTCAGAAGGGAGAAGCTCTTCCCGAGCAGCGCCGAAAGAGCCATGCCCGCAATGATCCCCAGTACGCTGCCGGCGCAGGCAATGACCAGCACCTCGATGAGGAAAAGCCTGACGATATGGCGTTCCTTGGCGCCGATGGCGCGCATGATCCCGACTTCTTTCGACCGCTCGTTGGCAATGGCGGAGAAAATGGCCCACACGAGAAACAGGGAAAGCACCGATGCGAGGACGACGGTCATGGAAAAAATCCGGCTCATGTCCCGCAGGGTATGAACAATGCTCTTGCCGATGTCCTTCCGCGCCACGGCGTCAGCTTCCAGGATGGAGTCCTCGATGCCCGCCGCGACCCGTTTCGGATCGTGCCCCTGCCGTACTTTTACGAAGATGACGGATATCTGATCGGGCTTGATGTTCGCCTTGCCGTTCTTGATGATATCGCCCATGTTCTCTTCGCCGATGAAAATGGCATTGTCCAGGCCGGTGCCCGTCTTTTCCAGCACACCGAGCATCCGGAACACGTTCCCGAAGAGCATGCTGTCCACTTCCATGAGGCCGATGTTGATATTGAAGGCGGACTCCGAGCCCACAACGGCTTCGCCTTTCCGGATCCGCCGTTTCAGCGCGTCCTTCAGCCACGGCTTGATGATGAAATCCGTGTCCTGGTCGAAGGCCACGATCATGGATTCAGGGACCGAACAGCACAGGCCCGTGAGGGTGACGAGATAGGTTTGAGCCGTGGCGGTTTCTACCCCCGGCGCCTGCCGGACCTTTTCCACGACCCCTTTGTCCATGAAGAAAGACTTTACCTGGTTTTCGAGCAGGACCTCTTCCGCCGCGCCCCGCGAGCCCGTAGGCACGACGATCACATCGGCCCCGAGCCGGTCCGACGTCTTTTTGATGCTTCCGTTCACGCGCGTGATAAAGGAGAGCGAGAACACCAGGGCCGATACGAGGAGCGCGATAGCGGTGACAAGAATCCCGGTCCTGAGGGGTTTTCGTTTTATGTTTTTGAGTGCGAAGGAAAACACGTATGGTTTCTGTCCGATCTGCAAAAGTTAGGCGTGAAGGCAGCGAATAGCAACATCCTACCATCAACGGTCTTTGAAGTCTGACATTTTTGCCCCCTCACCCGCTCCTGCTGAGGGAAGGGTGAGGGGGCAATTAAACAGGCATTGAATTGATACGTTCAATATTGCTTTATTGCTTTCGGCTATTTCTTCCAGGCCGCGTCGATGCCGCAGAGCACCGCCGTCTTGTCGCCAAGCCCCATGCCCTTATGACATGCCAGGCACGTGGAGAAGCTCTTCTCGTTGAGCTTCTTGGCGCCGGCGTCATAAAGCATGAGCGTGCCGTCGGTGATGTCCTTGCCCTGAATGGGTTTGCCGTCCAGATCGCATGCTGCGGTGACCGCACGCACGGTCAGGACCGCATATTTGCCGTCGGGCGTGGGCATGACGTCGTGGATCTGAGAGCCCTCGGGCGACATCTTCTCGTCCACGAGCTTGAGGGTGGAGGCGTCGAGCACCCACATCCGGTCCGCGGCGGACTGAAAGATGTATTTGCCGTCAGCCGAGAAATACTGGCGGAACGTAAGGGTCTTGTCCGGCTCGCCCTTGAGGGTGTTCTTGGCAAGCTGCTTCATCTTGCCCTTTTCCAGTGACGGCAGGTCAACAAGGATGAAGTCCACGTTCCCTGTGCCCTTCCCTTCCTTGGCCTCGTTGAGAACAAGGATGAACTTCTTCATGTCCGGAGAGTTGATCCCGTGCAGGAACTTGTACGTCCCCGCCTTATAGCCCAGGTCGCTCACGAACACCCGGTGTTTCAGCTCAAGGGTCGCCTTGTCGAACACATCAACATAACCCTCGGTCCCCATGAAGATGGGCATGTAGAATTTCTTGCTCTGGCCCGATGCGCAGTAGAGCGGCGGCTTCGCGCCCGGCGCCTTGGCGTCGGGCGTCATGGCCACGTCCTTGATGACGTTGCCGGTCTTGAGGTCCGACTTGCCCACGTGCATCTTGCCCTGGGGGTCGAGCACGTAGGTGGACCAGAACATGGTGTTCGGGTCGTTGGCGTCGATCCGCGTATCATGCGTCGGATGCGTGGTCTTGTCGCCGATGACGACCCGGTCGAGATTCGCGATCTTGATCGGATCCGACGGGTTGCTCGGGTCAATGGTCACATCGGCCTTGGCAAAGTGGCCGCCCATGCCGGCCACATACACCGTGGCGGAATAGGTGCCGGCTGCCGGCGCCGACGCTGCTGGTGCCGGCGCAGCTGCCGGCGCCGCCGAATCAACGGTCGTAACGGCAAGGGCGCCGGCGCCAAGTATCACAACGATTCCAACAAAAAGCAATAAATTTTTCTTCATAACCTTCCTCCCCTTTTTCCATGCATTAATTGTAATGAAGCTCGAACGATGGCAAACCAAAGATGTACGATTTGTGTATGATCCCGCTCTCACCTCCCCCCTCTGTTCCCGTAATACCGTTATCAGTGATTATGGCGCGCATGCTGGGCGCCGGGCCGGCTGAAGGTTACCGGCACCTGCTTTTCTCCGGATTTCTCAAAGGTCAGGAACAGGGTAAACTGCCGTCCTGGTTTCATGGACCGCGGCATCTTGAAGATCATGATGTGAAGGCCGTTGGGTTTCAACTCCACCGCGCCGCGCGACGGAATGGACAGCTTCTCGATCCTTACCATCTTCCCGTCCCGCACATCGTGGATTTCGACCACCGTTCCCGGAATGCTGACCCGGGCGCCGAGAAGGACGTCGCTGGCCCGGCCCGCGTTGGCGATCTTCATGAAGACAGACCCGACCCCCAGCAGGGCCGGAGACACCATGGCCTCCTGGTCCTGAACACTGACGAGCGGCGTCCGGGGCGCGTTCCCCCCACACGCGGAAAGGCCACCCAACAGATGCAGGCAGAGCGCCACTATGAATGCACGTTTCGCTGTTGCTGTGATTGTGTATTGCGGCATGGTTTTCACGGGCCGTCCGCCGGGAATAATGGCCGCGGCACACCTAAAACGAAGTTCATCATAGAGCGACGCGCTGCTTCCTGTCAACCTCAAATTCTAATTTGAGGGCTGCCTAAAGAAACACCCTTGCCGCCAGTTTGCTCCACCGGCGTCTGCTATGGGAACAACAAGAATGATTCTTATTTCCCTCTTCCTCTTTCCCTGATTTT
>CAKKPG010000095.1 GCA_919901555.1 Nitrospiria bacterium
ACCACGACGACGCTCGATTATACTACCTTGAGGATTGCGGCCTTATTGATATAAAAGAGCGTGCTTTTTGATCGTATGCGCAGGAATTTGTCCGGCAGGTTCAGGCAGTCGGAAAGCCTGGACCGCTCCTCGGGCACCTCGGCCAGGAGAATGCCCCGCATCTCGTTCCCGTTGCGGAAAACCACCGTGATCTCTTCCCGCTGCAGGAGATCGAGGGGAAAGGAGCTGTCGTCCCTATCGGCTTCATATTCCATTTCCACGGTCAGGACGCTTGCCTTGTTGATACATTCGGTCTGCCCCGTCCGGTCCGGGAGGAACGGGAAAAACCGGCTGTGATCCTCGAGAAAGGCCGCAACGGCCCGGTAGGCCGGGACCCCGTCGTGCACGGGTTCCAGAAAAATGGTCCCTTCCACGGCCGCGGCCGGCTCCAGAAGGAGGACCACGCGCTGACGGCGTTTTGGCACGGCAAATGTTCGGTCCACGGTCTCTCTCCTCCCTTCCTTATTCTACTCTCCGGAGAGCGCCATGTTGAGGTTAATGCCCCGGGATTTCAAGAGTGACAGGAAGCCTGCCTTGTCGATGGCTTTGATATACGCCTCTTCGGGCGCGACCTTGCTCTCCACTACCAGCTTGAAGAGGGCGTCGTTCAGCAGGACCATGCCCTGCGCCTTCGACGTCTGGATGATGGACGGGATCTGGAAGATCTTTCCTTCCCTGATGAGGTTCGATACGGCGTTCGTCACGAAGAGGATCTCCTGGGCGGCCATCCTGCCGCCGCCGATCTTCTTGCACAGCGTCTGGGCGATGACCCCCTTGAGGGAGCTGGAGAGCATGGTCCTGATCTGGGCCTGCCGGTCAGCGGGGAACTGGTCGATGATCCGGTCCACCGTGGACGCGGCGGTCGTCGTATGGAGGGTGCCGAAGACGAGGTGGCCCGTCTCCGCCGTTTCGATGGCGATGGAGATGGTCTCGAGGTCCCGCATTTCGCCCACGAGGATGATGTCCGGGTCCTCGCGGAGCGCGGCCCGCAGCGCGTTGCTGAAGGACTTCGTATGGACGTGCACCTCGCGCTGGTTGATGAGGCACTTCTTCTTCCGGTGGACGAACTCGATGGGGTCCTCGATGGTGATGATATGGAGGCTCCGGTTCCTGTTGATGTAGTCAATGAGGGCGCAGAGCGTCGTGGACTTGCCCGATCCCGTGGGCCCGGTAACGAGCACCAGCCCCTTGCTCAGATAGCAGAGGTCGAGCACCTCCTTGGAGAGGCCGAGCTTTTCGGCGGTCACGATCTCGATGGGGATCTGCCGGAACACGGCGCCCATACCGAACCGGTCGCTGAACACGTTCGCCCGGAACCGGGCAAGGCCCGGTATCTCGTAGGGAAAGTCCGTGTCGTGCATCGCCTCGAACTGGGCGCTGTTGTGGTTCGGCATGATCTCGTGGAGGAGCTTCTTCAGCCGCTCCGCGGTGATGACGGGCTGGTTCGGCATATCTATCATGTCTCCGCTTTCCCGGATCATAGGCTTATGATTTGAGGTCAGGTGGAGGTCGGACGCGCCCATCTCCACCATTTTGCGGAACAGGGCGTTGAGCTCCGGCTCTCCCGGCGCCGCTGTCTTTGCGGCGACGGCGGGCGCCGGGCTCACGGCGGGAGCCGCGCCAAGGGCCGCTACGGCGCATCTGATCACCTCTCCCTGGCAGGTGTACGAGACCGTGTGCTTCCTGTCGCCCAGGACGTATTCGAAGGCGGCCTGCTTCCCGTTCCGGACATCATCCTTTTTCTCCGCAGGCGCAATGTCCGTGATGAGCATGATGATCTGCTGGGAAGAGAGCTGCTGGTTCACCATGACCCGCGAGCTGCCGTTATTCTTCAGCAGGGGCTCTTTCTTCGTTTCCAGGAGGAGTTCCTGGCCGGGCAGGAGACGTTCTATCAATTTATCGATGTGCGCCATGGGGATGGGTCCTCTCTGCCTATAATAGAGTAATTCAGTTGTGGACAGTAGAATGTCGGATTTGTCCGATGGGATGACCGGCACCTGCCGGAGAAATGAACAGCGCCCGGGTGATGATCGAGGCCGACTCAAACAACATGTTTTGGATTATACCACTTTTTGTTGAATTGTCAAGGGAGGGTGTTTTTTAATTAGAGGTCGGTAAAAAAAATCGCTGCGCAGGTTCTGCGCAGCGACGGATACAAAGCAGAAAAAGATTTTCTACTTCTTGAACTCTACGATATCACCTTTTGCCAGGGTGTCGACGCTCTTCCGAACGACGGCGGTGGCGGTGTGCTCCTTCACGAGGAACACCTGCACCTCGCCGATCAGTTTCCGGGGTTGGTCCCGCTCATCGGACTCGAGGTACACCCAGAACCGGTCGCCGGGCTCCACGCCGTCGGCCGTTCCCCGGTCGAGGTACACGATGTCCGTCTGGGCATTGATGGTGCGTCCGTCCAGGACCTCGATGATATAGCCGGAAACGTCCTTGCTCCTCTGCCGGCCTGATTCGTACAGCAGGGTCGGTTCCTGATAGGGCGTGAGCAGGTTGTCTTTCTCGATGGCGTCGAAGGAGATCGTTATCCGCGCCGTGAGCACCCCGCCGGCCGGGTCCTTGGCCGCAACCTGGAGGATCCCCATCACCTTGATGAGCCTGCCGTAGCTGTCTCCCGTGACGGGATGTTTGACCTTTTTGAGCGGTTGATAGATGAGGAACTTGTCGCCGACCTGCACGTCGCTTTTGGATGGAACGGCGATATAGACCACGTCATCGTACCCGAAGATGGTCTTGGGCTCCAGCGAGCCCGTGATCCTGTCGTCGGACTCGTCCTCGCCGAGGAAGCCCGCGTTCAGCATGGTGTATTTGTCGATAAGCGGGACGGCGGCCTCTTCAGGCAGGATGATCTTTCTCGGCGCCGGCGTCTCTTCCTCGGGTGTCGGTGTCGTCGGTTTGGGTCTCGGCCTCAGGGGCAGGGGCGCAACGGCAGTCTCCCCCGGAACCTCTTCTTCCGCAGCCTGTTCCTCAGGGGCCTCCAAGGCCCGTTCGATGGGCGCAAGACTGGGTATGGTGAGCTTGTTCCCCGGATAGATAAGATCGGGATTGGTTATGTAAGGATTGACCTTCCAGATGAGGGGCCAGAGGAATGGGTCCCGGAGAAAGGAAGTTGAAATGTCCCAGAGCGTGTCGCCCTGCCTGATGATGTATTTTCCCTCGGCGTCTTTTGTTCGCCCTGCCGGGGAAACCGCTGCGGCCTGGTCGGCTGCCGCTCCCTCGGCGCTTTGCTCCGGCACAACCAGTTCGCCCTGCTTCGATGCCGGTTGTTCGCCGGCGGCATTCTCCGGTACGGACAAGGGCTGCTGCGGGGTCTGCTCCTGGACCCACGCCGGCGACGGAAAGATCAGGAGAGCAAGCACGAGTGAGAACGCATTGATGAACGTATGCGTCCGTCCGGTCATTGCAGCGGCCTCCTGACGGGCTTCTTCTTTTTGACGGGTTTCTTTTTTTTCTTCTTCTTCTTTACCGGCTTCGGCGCGGGCTTTTTCTCCGTCTGGATCTGCTTGGTTTCGTCGGGCTTCGGCTCCACCTGGGGAAGGGGTCTCACCGGCTGGCCCTCTTCGAGACTCATGATTTTCGAGTTGAGGGATTCGATGGTCGTCAGGGACTCGTCGAGCTTCTGCTTGGTGTCGTTCTGCACCTTCTGCAATTCGAGGAGTTGTTTCTGGAGGAGCGTGATCTGTTCTTTTGTCGGGTCCTGCGGCGGCGGTTCAACGGGCGCGCATGCCGCCGCGAGCAGGAAAGCAGGTATGGAAGCAACGAGCAGAAGCCTTGCACGGTAATTCATTCTACAGCCCCCTTTGGGTACTCCCCCGGTCTCCCGCCGGCTTCGCGAGAGAGACCTTGCGTTCATTAAAAGATAGCCGAGAAACCTCTTGTTTGTCAAGAGAATAAATAAAACCGGCCTTGCTTTTGGAGGGGGTTTTTGGTATTCTGCCGCTATCATGAAAACACGGGGCACAGAGGGGCAGACGGGATTAAAGCGGGTTCTCTACCTCGCCGGTTTTGCGCTCCTCACCGCCGCGGCGGCGGCGCTCCAGATACGGTTCCGGGGCTTTGAAGGGCCGCTGTCGGACTACATCCTCATCTTTGTCCTCACCATTGCGAACTTTCTCCTGCTTGCCGCGGTCATTTTCATGACCGCACGGAGCCTCTGGAAGCTCTCGGAGGAGCGAAAGGGGCGGGTCCTCGGGGCGAAGTTCAAGACCAAGCTCGTGGCGGCCTTCGTCGGCCTCTCCTTCATCCCGACCATCCTGCTGTTCATCATCGGGAGCGGACTGTTCACGAGGAGCATCGAGAGGCTCTTCAGCCTCAGGGCCGAAAGCTCGCTCCTGGACTCGGTGGCCGTGGCGCAGTCGTACTATGACCGGCTCCAGACCCAGGCGCTCGACTTCGGTCGGCACATCAGCGCGCAGATGGCCGACGAACGGCTGCTGCACCGGTTCGAGCCCGCGGCGCTCAAGGAGTACTTCGGACGGAAGGCGGGAGAGTACGGACTGGGCGCGGTGGAGCTCTTCACGTCCCCGGAGGAACGTGGTGTGGAGGCGGTCACCGGACAGTTTCCGGCGCGGACGTTCACGGCCACGTCTCGCGACCTCGTTTCCCGGGCGTTCGCGGCGGAGGAAGCGGCCGCGGTGAGCGACATCGGCAGGAAAGGGGAGATCGTGCGCGCCGTCGTGCCGCTCTATGCATCGGGCGATGCAGGCAAGATCGCCGGCGCCGTTGCCGTGAGCTATTACGTTCCTCCGGACCTGAAGGGCAAGCTCGATGAAATGCGCGCGGGATATACGGAGTACCGCTCCTCCCTTTCACACAAGGACCCCATCAAGCGCGCCTATCGTCTCGGGTTTCTCGCGGTGACGCTCACGCTTCTGCTCGCGGCCATCTGGGTCGCGCTCCGCGTTGCTTCGGGGATCACGGTGCCCATTCGCAAGCTCGCCGAAGGCACGGTGGAGGTGGCCCACGGGAACCTTGACTACCGCATCGACGAACAGTCGGGCGACGAGGTGGGAATGCTCGTTGAATCGTTCAACCGGATGACGGCGGACCTCAAGAACTCTCACGAGCAGATCAGGCAGGAAGCTGAATATAAGGAAACGATCCTCTCGAACATCGACACCGGCGTTGTGTCCCTGGACCGAGGAGGGAGAATCACCACCATCAATCCCGCGGCCAAGAAGATCCTCGGCATCCGGCCGGCGGACGTGCTCGGCAGGCGATATGACGAGGCCTTCAGCTTCATAGACCTCGACCCCATCAGGGACCTCTTCCGCGGGCTGGAAGAGGGCCACGGACGGGCGGAAGAGGAGATTTCCCTTACGGTGCACGGGAGGACCCTCACCCTCAGAATGCGCGTGTCCACGCTCAGAGACGGCCAGGGCGCGCTTCTCGGCTCGGTGGTCACCTTCGACGACCTGACGGACCTTCTCCGGGCCCGGAAGGCCGAGACCTGGCAGGACGTGGCAAGAAAGATCGCCCACGAGGTAAAGAACCCGCTGACGCCCATCAAGCTTTCCGCGGAGAGGCTCCGCAAAAAATTTCTTGAGGGCGCCGCGGATTTTAACGCCGTCTTCGATGATTCCAGCAGGACCATCATCCAGGAAGTGGACGGCCTCAAAAGGCTCCTTGACGAGTTTTCGGAATTTGCGCGGCTGCCGCGGCCCAATCCGCTGCCCCACCCCATCGCTCCGCTCATCGAGGGCGAGATCCGGCTCTTTGCCGGCGCGCACAGGGACATCGAGTTTATCAGGGACCTTCAGGCCAGCCTCCCGGACGTCCCCATCGACCACGACCAGATGAAGCGCGTCTTCATCAACCTCTTCAAGAACGCCGTGGAGGTCATGGACGGGAAGGGTCGGATATGGGTTTCCGCGCGGCTTGCCCCTGCGGAAGGGATGGTCCGGATCGAGGTCGCCGACAACGGGCCGGGGATCTCCTCCGAAGACGTGTCGCGGCTGTTCGAGCCCTATTTTTCGCGCACGAAAAAGGGAGGGGGCCTGGGGCTGGCCATCGTCGAAAGGATCATCGCCGACCACAGCGGCTCGATCCGCGCCGAGCAGAACCATCCCCAGGGGGCGAAGTTTGTCATTGACCTGCCGGTGGGGCGGGGGGTGTAATAACGAGTGCTGAGTTTTGAGTTCTGATTGGTTTTTTCCATTCCGCATTCGGCAATCCGAAATTGACTAGAGGAGGTTTTAAATCTTGGATACAGCATCAACGATACTGATCAGCGTTATTGCCGTGTACCTTCTGTTCAAGCTGTTCGGATTTCTGGGACGCCTGGGCATCAAGCAGCTCTCGGCCCAGGAACTGGACCAGAAGAAGGGCGCAGTGATCATCGACGTTCGGACGAACAAGGAATACGGCCAGGGCCACATCCCCGGCGCGGTCCATGTTCCGCTCGCCGACGTAGGCACGAAGGTCAAGAAGCTCAAAAAGGACAAGGAAATCGTCGTCTACTGCCAGAGCGGGAACCGGAGCATCTGGGCCATCAAGCGGCTCATCGGCATGGGATATACCCATCTCTACAACCTTAAGGGCGGCTACGGTGCCTGGAAAAGAATTCATCGCTGAGCTGAAGACGGACTATCGCGCGAAGAGGCCCCTGATCACCGCGCGGCTGTCGGAGTTCAAAGAGGTCTACGAGAAGGGCGACCGGGCGATCTTCGAGGAGCTCTGCTACTGCATTCTGACCGCCGGGAGCAGCGCCAGGATGGGCATGCGCACCGTGGAGGCGCTCAGGGACATTCTCCACGCAGGCGGCGAGCGGGAGCTCCAGCAACGGGCGGAAAAAAACCGCGTACGCTTCTGGCGGATACGGCCGTCGTACATCTACCAGACGAGGGAGCACCTCCGGGGCCTCTGTGGCCTGGAGCTGAGGAAGCTCATCGATTCCTTCGCCTGTCCCCAGGCGCGGCGCGATTTTTTCGCGCGGAGCAAGGCGATCAAGGGGCTGGGATACAAGGAGGCGAGCCACTTCCTGAGGAACATCGGCTTTCGGGGCTACGCCATCCTGGACAAGCATATCGTCAACAGCCTGCGCGAGATGGGCGTCATCACGAAAAAGTTACGGCCCACCACGCGGGCGGGGTACCTGGAGATCGAACAAAGGCTCGCCCGCTTCGCCGGGGAGATCGGGATCGACATGGACCATCTGGACCTGCTCCTCTGGTCGCGGAAGACGGGGGAGATTTTGAAATAGGGTGGAGTATGGAGCAAGCCGACCATGTCGGCGTTCCTGACGGCAACGCGGTTGCCTTGGTCCAAATGCACATGAAAAAGATCATCTTCCTCTCCATACTGGTCATCACCGGCATCCTCTTCGGCGGGCAGATCAAGAGGGCCTTTCTGAGCCTCCTGATCCTCACGGACAGCGTGCGCCCGCCGCAGAAGGCGATCATGGGGAAGATCATCCCCGGCCCCGCAGTCAAGGCGATGGCAATTCCCGCGAACGGAAAAACGCTTAAGGCCGACCTCTACGCGCCGAAGTCGGGCGGCAGGCACTTCCCCCTTCTCCTCGTGCACGGCATCAACCCCACGGGCAAGGACGACGACCAGCTCGTGCTCCTGGCAAAGAACCTGGCACGGGCGGGATTTCTTGTCCTCGTCCCTGACTTCGAGGGCATGAAGAGGCTCCGCATGCGCCCCTCCGATGTCGAGGACATCGTCGGGAGTTTTCTCTCCCTCGCGAAACTGAAGAACGCAAAGCCGGGCGGCGGAATGATGGGCATAAGCTACGGCGTGGGCCCCATGCTTCTGGCGGCCGCGGACACAAGGGTGCGGGACCGGGTCAACGTGATCGTGAGCTTCGGCGGGTACGGCGACCTGCGTGCGGTGCTCCTGTTCCTTCTCACCGGCTACTACGATTACGGCGCCGAGGAAGGGTATCTGAGGCCCGACGAGTCTTTCCGATGGGTGTTCCTGTACAAAAACCTGGACCTCGTCCCGTCTCAAACCGACAGAGATATGCTCAAGGCGATCATCGAGAAGCGGAACCGGTATGAGATCGCCGAAGCCGATGGGCTCGTAAAAAAGCTCGGGACCGAGGGAAAGGCGGTCTATGACTTTCTTGCCAACAAGGACCCGAAGCGGTTCGTCATGCTCTACGAGAACCTTCCTTTATCTATGCGCGAGTATATGGTCCGGCTTTCTCCGGTGCGGATATTGAAGCAGAGCAAGGCCTATTTCATCATTGCCCACGGCACCGGGGACTACTCTATCCCCTATACGGAGAGCCTGCGGATCGCCGACGCAGTAGGGGACCAGAGCAGGGTGCACGTGGCGCTCCTTCCCCAGTTCATGCACATCGAGCCCGTCGCTCCCGCAGCGGGGAACAGCTACACCAGGTCCGCGGTGGGCGGCTGGCGGCTGTTCGGGCTGATCTATGATCTGCTGGGCAGGCAGTAGGCAGGGGCAGAGAATGCGGATTGCGGAATATGGAGCGAGCCGACCGCGTCGGCGTTCTCTTCGTGCTCCGCGATCTCAGCGATAAATTAACGAGGCGAACCTCAGACCATATAAAGAAACTTTACCACGGAGTTGCGCGGAGGAGGCGCACGGAAAGAGCAAAAAACAATACTTATAATATGTTCCTCATCATTTCAGTGAGACTCCGTGGCATTTTCCGTGGTAAAAACTTGACTCAATATTCAAGATGTCAGTCTGTAAAGTACTTTAAAGGAGAAATCATGAGCGACAAAGGACTTAAAAAAGCGGTCATCATCGGCGCCATCATCGGCGCGCTCATGAGTCTCGGCGCGGCCCTTGCCATGGATTACGTTTTGTCCGATTCCCTGCAGGGCACGTGGCGGGACGCAGCAACCAAGGACGTGACCAGGATGTTCGGCCCGTCCTGCGGCCAGAACTGGTTTGCCGTGACCCTCGTGCTGGTCATTACCATGGGCTTTCTGGCTGCCGTTGGGGCAGTCCTCGGCGCCATGGGCGGGGCCTTCATGAACCGGTTTTTCAAGCTCCTGCTGAAGTGAAGTAAAATTGTCGGCCACTAATGACCAAAAGTAGGCGCTTCTAAGCGACGCGAATGGTCGCTGATAAAAGCATCTATGGACCTGGCTTCGCAGGCATCCACACGGATTCAACCCTGAACTCAGAACTCAGAACCCTGAACTTCGCACTTTCCCTCCTCCTGCTCGCAAACCAACAGCCATCTGAGCGAAAACACTCAGAAATTCGTTTATATGGGACCATTATTTCAGACAACAAAGGCCTAACTTTTTGATTTTATAGAGCATTGAGCAGGTGGTATGCGTATTGCAGATATGTGTAACGAGCGTAATGTGCGCCTAATGAAGATTTAGTTGCATATTACTTTAAGTTATTGATTTCATTGATGGCATCTTAGGATTAGGAGCTTCATTATGAAACATGTAATGAAACATGTAACCCTGTCGGCGTTATTCATATTCTTCATCTCCGCCGGCCTGTCCTATGGGACCGTTGTGGGCAGCAAACACGATTTTTCCATTTCAGGCACTTCCGGCTTTCACTCTGATAATGAAACCGAGGTCTGCATCTTCTGTCATACTCCGCATAACGCAAGCGCCGTTCCCCTCTGGAATAGAACTTTAGATTCTGTCGGATACACACCCTATTCAAGCCCTACTTTAAATGCAAACGGCGGGACGCTTTCCGCTCCTACAGGCATAAGCCTTCTCTGTATGAGCTGTCACGACGGCGTGTCGGCGATAAACGTGCTCGTTAATTATGGTACCGTTAATCCCATTATTATGAATCAGAACAGGACAAAGCTTGGAGATCTGTCCTATCCGCCGAGCACTAACCCGAATCTCACAAAAGACCTTTCCAATGACCATCCGGTTTCCTTCACCTATGACACAACACTTGCAAATAACGACGGCGGCCTGCACGATCCCGGAGCAAACGGGGCCAATATCACCCCGCTGAAACTGTACGGCAGCAAGCTTGAGTGCGCCACGTGCCATGACCCCCATGAAGAGGGAACGCTGACGGGGACGGCGCCGTTCTTACGGATGAGCAACAGCAGCAGCGGTATGTGCTTGAAGTGCCATAATAAATAAATCAGGAAGACGATCCGGAGCGGCTTGAGGCCGGTCCGTGTTGAAAGGGCAGGTCAAGGAGGCACTATGATGCTCTCGGGCAACAGAAAGATCAAAACACTCATATTCGCGGCAACGATCATATTTACGTCCTGCCTGTTCGTGAACAGCGCCTTCGCCTCCTCAACGTGGCTCTCCACGATCGGTGGCACGGACGTTCCCACGCGCGTGGCCCTTGATTCAAAGGGAAACCTCTACGTGACCGAGCCGAGGATGAAAGACCGCGTCCTGGTTTTTGACGGGAACGGAAAACTCCTGCGTGCGCTCAACGGCCAGAAAGGTCCTATCGGCATTGCCGTGGACGACAATGGCAAGATCTACGTCGGCAACAGCGGCACGGGCAGCGTAGATGTCTACAATGCCGATCTCACCTTCTCCAATAAGCTCGGCGCAGGAAACAACGAGTTCAAGATACCCACCTCCATCGTCATCGGCAAGAACGGCCTCATCTATGTTGCGGACAACAAGGCCAATCTCATCAAGGTCTATAAGCAGGACGGGACCGCGGCGTTCACCTTCGGCGGCTGGGGAAAAACAACAGACGGGAAGTTCAACGCGCCCCAGGGCCTTGCCATCGATGAGAGCAACGGCGAGCTCTACGTCACCGATCTCGCGGCATTTGATGACGGGAGCAACGGCGTGACGGCAGGGGCCAAGGTCCAGGTCTTCGATCTGAACGGAACGTACAAGCGGAGCTTCGGGACCTACGGCACGGGCGACGGCAAGCTCATCAGGCCCCTGGGCATCGTTGTTGATGCGGCGGGTAAGGTCTATATCACCGACGCCTATCAGGCCGTGGTGCACGTCTTCGACGGCTACGGGACCTCCCTCGAAACCATCTATGACCTCGCCCATCCCCTGAAGACGCCCATCGGCATCGCCCTGGGCAAAGACAACCGTCTCTTTGTCGCCTCCTCCAACGGCCCGGCTGTGGAGGTGTTCGGCCTGCCGGGGTATACCTCCCTGGGGGTCTCACCTGCCTCCCTTTCCTTTGCGGTCTCCGAAGGCGGGGGAAACCCCGCTTCCCAGTCCATAACCGTGAGCAACGGCGGGTCCGGCACGCTCGACTGGACCGCCTCGGCTGATAAGTCCTGGATATCCCTTGCCCAGGCGACCGGCACGGCAGGGGCTTCGTCTTCATCTTCCCTTTCAGCAGGCATTAACGCCGCCGGACTCAAGGCCGGCGCCTACACCGGTACAATCACTATCGCGGCGGCATCGGGTGCAACGGAGACAGTAGCCGTGACCCTCACCGTTTCTCCTCCTCCCGCGGTCCTCGCCGTAACGCCTTCTGTCCTCGTATTCAAGGCACAGCAGAATGGCCCCGCTCCTGCGGCCGAATACATCAGCATCCACAACATGGGCAGCGGCGAGATGTCCTGGAGCGCCAAATCGTCTCAGTCGTGGCTTACCTTCACCACAGCCTCAGGTAAGGCCCCGTCGTCCGTACCGGTTACCGTGAACACGACTCTGCCGGCGGGTACGCAAACCGGCGCCATAACCGTGACCGCCCCGGGCGCACAGTGGAGCCCCACCGACATAAGCGTAAGCGTACAGATTATCTATGCCGGCACGCTCAAGGTCACAACGAACCTCGATCAGGCGGCCTTTGATATCAAGGGACCCGCGGCATATGCCGGCACAGGCAAGTCCTGGAGCAACGACGAGGTCACGCCCGGCGAGTACACCATCACCTTCAAGCGCGTCGCGGGCTACACGAAACCCAAGGCCCGGACAATCACCATAGCCACAGGCAAGGAAACGACGGTCCAGGCCGAGTATAAAAAGAAGCCTGTGCCGACCCATATCGTTGCCGGCGCAGGCAGCAGCGCGAAGGGCAAGCAGGTCGTCGTGCTCACGCCTGACGGGACGCAGGCGGCCTCATTCTCACCGTTCACCTCCCCCGAGAGCGTCCGTGTCGCCACCGGGGACCTTGACGGAAGCGGCCTTGATAAGATCGTGGTGACGGACAACAAACGGAGCATTAAAGTCTATACCTTCGAGGGCGCGGAGCTTGCCTCGTATCAGCTTTCCAACGCATCCTCCAAGGATGCAGAGGTGGCGGTGGCGGACCTTGACGGCGACGGCAAAGCAGAGATCATTGTCTGCGCCCGGAACAGCAGCAGCAAGAAGCGCGAGATCAAGCTGCTTGCCTACACCGCAAAGAAGCTCGAAGAGAAGGCCACCCTCTCCACGGAAGATAAAGAGGGAAAGTTCGCCCTCGCCGCAGGGGACATCAACGGCGACATGGTCCCCGAGCTTCTCGTGGCCGATGAACACAGCCTCCGGGCGTTCTCCGTCCAGTTCTCCGGCCAGGGCGGCGCGCTCACCCAGCTCTGGACGATCACGGGAGACTACGGCGATGACGTGCGGATCGCAGCCGGGGACATCGACGGCGATGAAATTGCCGAGATCGCCCTGAGCACCGAGCAGGAAGATGGTACGGCAGGTGAAAAGAAGAAGGAAACGGGCATCGTCCGGCTCTTCAAGGGCACGGGCGAGGATTACGGCACGACCTTTGAACCGTACGGTGATCTCGAATATGAGAAGCCGGCAACGGTGGCCATGGGGGACATTGACGGCGACGGTCTTGATGAGATCGCAGCGGGCGCGGGGCGGGACGAGCACAATGAATCGCTGATCCGGATATTCAAGCGGGACGGCTCCTTCAGCGGCACCATGAAGGCCATGGACGGGAAGCACGGCGTGAACGTGAGCTTCGGACGGTTCCAGTAAACCCCGTTAGAGAACAAAGTTCTCTAACGGGGTAAATCTCCGGAGGGCGTACAGAGATGGTTTCCACCGATAACATACTGCGGGTTCGGAAGAGCGGCAGATTATTATCTCAAGAGGCAGGTGAACTTATGCGTATGAACATTCCAAAGAATGGATCGACCATATCAACGCTAACGGCATTCTTCATACTGCTCGTGATGCCGTTGTTCTTCGCCGCCACTGAGTCCGCCGCGCTGGACAATCCCCACGTTCCGAACAACACCGTAAACTGCGCCACCTGTCACATTACGAACCCTCCGGCGAGCTGGTGGACGGACCAGGGACAGGCCGGCGGGCTGTGCGGACAGTGCCACAACGCGGCCGCGGCCATGGGCACGGACGTGACGACCCATGTGAGCACCAAGTACGGAAACGTCATACTGCAGTGCACCGATTGCCATAACCCGCACTATCAGCGTCAGTTCCGGCTGTTCAAGGACCCCAGCTATCTCTACCAGGGAAGAATATCCCTGGTCACCTCAACGACGATGACGCAGGACCTGACCTATACCGGCGCTACATCATGGACGGACAACCAGTGGGCAGGCATGCTCCTGGTCCCCGATGTGCGCTATCCCGGCTACAGCTACCGCATCCTTTCAAACACCGGCACAATGATAACGATCGATACCGGCGCAACCGGCGCTGATGCCATCAACCTGACGTATGCAAAGCCCGGCGCCACTTTTGCCATCGTCTACGGGAAACTCGTCAAGGAATCGGTTTGGGGGAAGATCGTACGGTTCTTCCGGAAGACCGGCACGAACTCCTTTGCCGACGGCGATGCGACCATCGACGGCATCTGCCAGGTCTGCCATACCCAGACCATCGCATTCAATAGCTCGGGAACGCTCGAAGACCCCACCAACAAGCACCCGAAAAACGTCGCGGGCACGGACTGTAAGTCCTGCCACACGCATACGAACAATTTTAAGGCCGCCTGTAACGCCTGCCACGGCTATCCTCCAATAGATGCGACCGCGGGCGGGCCGAGCGGCCTTGCGGACAACAACGGCGCAACGGCCGGCGGGACCACGGGGTCCACGACTCCAGGCGCCCATGCGCGGCACGTCACGACGGAAGGCATCAGCTGCGCCTCGTGCCACGTGAACAGCGCGGGCTTGGGCGCGACGCATAATAACGGCGACCTGAACGTCACGCTGGGATTTTATCTCTTTAACGGCGCGGTGCAAGGCGGCTCATACAACGGACAGACAACGGTCAATTACAACGCAACGGCGACAACGCCTGCGACAACGACGTCGAAACTCGGCGGCCTGACCTGCGGCACCGTTTACTGCCACAGCACGGTCCAGGGTCTCGGCGGCACGGGTGCGCCGACGTACAAGACTCCGTCGTGGACGAACGCTCTGCCCAATAACGTGATCTGCGGAAGCTGTCATAACGACAACACCGAGACGGCCGGCGCAGCGCATACGGGCGTCATCATGTCCTCGGGGACCCATACAAAACACGTGTCATCGAGCGGTTATTCCATGCCCTGCTCCTCCTGCCACAGCGTCGCGGGCTCAGGCACGTCTTCTCACGTTAACTACACGATCAACGTTGCCATCGAGGCGAACTACGGCGGCACGTACGGCGGCGATACCGCCAACACGGGCACTCATACACCGGGCCAGGGGTATGGGACCTGTTCGACGAATTACTGCCACAGCACCGGCACGGCAATACCGACGTATACGGCCCCGGTGTGGGGCGGCACGGTCGTCTGCGGCGACTGCCACGGCGCCGACGCGACCACGCTGCCTTCCTCAGCGTCGCATGCCAAACACGTGGGAAGCAGTTCCGTGTACAAGTTCAGTTGTAAAAAGTGCCACAGCGTGACCGTTGACAGCACGGCCGCGGACAGCACCACCAAACCGGGGATCGCCGACAAGACCGTACACGTGATGAACAAGACGCGGGACGTGAACTTGAATACTTCCGATACCCTCGTAGGCGGCCTGGCAACGAACTCCGGCACGACCTGCGCCAATGTGTACTGTCATTCGACGGGCAAGGCGGCTGACGTTCCGACGGCGCAGCTTCCCGCGGCGTATAGCGGGACCCACTATTCGACCGTGACGTGGGGTGATGCGCTCACCTGCGCTTCCTGCCACGGCAAGACCGCCACGGTCGCCGGCATGCCAGACTATACGAGCGTCGGCACGGGCCAGACGACCTCGAACAGCCATGCCCCGCACGTGAACCAGGCGTCCGACTGCGGCATCTGCCACACCGACACGACGACGACGGGCACGGCGATCAAGGCCGCTTCGACGCTGCACATCAACCAGACAAGGAACGTGAATTTTGCCGCTTCCTTCGACCAGAACGCCGGAACGAATTCCGATAATTACAACTCGACCAACAAGACCTGCTCGAGCATTTCCTGCCATGGCGCGGGAACGCCCCAGTGGGGCGGCGCTTCCCTGACCTGCGGCGCCTGCCACGTCGGCACGGGCGATGTGAACGATTATACGTGGGGCAACTATGCGGGCACTGCCGCCCGGATCGACTCGACCGAGTGGGGCTATTCGGGCCATGGGAAGGCCGCGGGCACCTACGACGTAACGCTGAACCCGGCCGCGAACCTCCCGGGAGCAGCCGGAACCGGGGATCCCTGCCTCTACTGTCATGACAATACGGGCGTGCCGCACGGCGACACGACGAACGTTTTCCGGCTGAGGAACTTCAGCCATGCCACCTTTGGCAAGAACGGCAACTGTCTCGCATGCCATGGCACCGGACAGACCGGCGTTGACCCTGACGGCGCAGGGACGGTCTATGCGAACAAGTCGGCCACAAAGAAGGTCGACAAGTACCATTTCGGCACACAGCACTCCGACCCGCTTGGGCTGAACGGCGGGCTGTTCTGCTGGGATTGTCACGATCCTCATGGCGACTCTACAAGCGCTATAGCAGGACCGATCGCAATGATCCATCTGAACCCTGCACAGGCATCGAACGCAACTACCGGAGCTCCTACGACAGAAACGTCAAATGCGGTTACTTTCACTGCCCGGTCTGCTGCGTCAGACTATGGATCAAACGTTGCAACGAAGATCTGCAACGTCTGCCATACCTATAAGGCGGCTGATCCGAACAAGATGGTGCATTACTACAATACAACGCCATTCACGGACAACCATAACTCCGGGACGGTCTGTACGCAGTGTCACAAACACGGCGCCGACACCACATATAATGGGGACGCCTTCAAGGGTGTAGGCTGTAACGGATGCCACGACTATGACACGCGTATCGGTATCAGCTGGGGGACAGGTTTCACAGCCCAGGCGGTTGAGGGATTCGGCGCTCACCAGAAGCACATTGATCATATCAAGGCAAGGTTTACCGTGACACTTAATCCGAATACAGATACCTTCGGGGCCGGCGCGGCAGCGGCGGTCTGCGGCACCTGCCATACGAACGCCGGCGCGAACCATACGACCGGAGGCGGCACCCGCTTGATCGACTTCGGCGGCGGGACGTACAAAGAGGGCGGTGCAGCCGGATTCAGCTTCGTCTTCGGCGCGAGCAATCCGGCTTACAGCGGTGTAACCGGCAGCTCGTCGAGCGTGAACCCGAAGTCCTGCTCGAATATCAGTTGTCACTTCCAGACCACTCCTGTCTGGTCGGCGTACTAAGGGGGTGACAGGTGGTTATGCGGAATGGTATGATGAGCGGGATGAAAAATCATGACGGTGAGGTCAGTATGACAATGAATACTATGAAAACGATAAACTCCTCAAGATGGCCGGCGCGGGTCAGTCGAGTACTGATCTTCATCGCAGGCTTGGTCATAGCGGCCGATGCCGGCGCTGCCCCGACACGGTTTTATCTGCAGAATGCCACATCCGGCGTTACAACGACCAACCAGGGCGCGTGGAGTTATACAACCGGTGCTCCGACCCTTGTAATGAGCCGGACCAAGTCGGGCGCGATAACCAGCCTTGGCGTCGCGGAGACGAACGCGACCAATACCTATGACGCCATGGTGTTAAAGTTCGTCAGCGAACCGATACCGGGCCAGATAATAGAAGCAGGTTCGACCGTCAATTGGGTCATCGGAGCATTAGAGAGCAACGCCGCGGCAAACGACTACTGGGCGGTTCATGCGTATGTAGTGAGTAATAACGGCGCCACCGTAAGGGGTACGCTGCTCGCGGATAATGCAGAGAACACGACAAACGAGTTTCCAACTACAGCCCAGGGATGGGGTGCGCAATCCGCGAAAACGCTTGCCGCCGTGACTGCCCAGGATAACGACAGAGTCGTGATCGAAGTCGGCTACATTGCTCGAAATACCGTCACTACCAGTTATACCGGCACTCTGTGGTACGGCGGTACGGGTGCTGACCTGACGGTGGCCGGCGATGAGACAACACTTACCGGCTGGTTTGAGTTCAGCCAGGATCTTTTTAAGACGCTTACGGTGGCAGACGGTACGAATCCGGTCAATGCCGAAGTCGTAAAGAGTGCTGCGGACCGAGCCGTTGATGGCTTTACCATGGCCGTTGACAAGAGCACCGCCCTGGTATCGGCGATAACGGTCACGGGGACGAACACGGCGAACGTTTCGGCGGTGAATATTTACGTGGACAACGGCGTCCTGGGAACATATGAATCGGGCACGGACACACTGGTTGGCAGCGCCACGTTTTCCGGCGCAACCGCCAGCTTTACCGGACTTTCTGAAACCATCGCCACGACACCGACGAATTATATCATTACCTATAATATTTCGTCCGCTCCTACAACCGGCCAGACCTTGACCGCCAAAGTTACCGCGGTAACTGCGTCGGCGGACTACCTATCGGTTGATGACACAAGCTCCGCAACGCTGACGGTCGTCCCGACCGGACAATTGTATTCCTGCGGCTCCTGCCATAATTATCCGCCCTATGACGGTACGCGGAGCGGTGCAACGGGAGCTGTAGAAGGCGATCATCAGGAGCATCTTACCGTCTGCTCGACCTGTCATGTCGTACCTGCCACAACGACGAGTGCGGACTTCAAGCATCGAGATGGAAATATTCAGATGCAGACGACCATCGCAGGCGGCTCATACAGCCGGGGCAGCAGCTTTGCCCAGACGAACAACCCATTAACGGGCACCTGTTCGACGAACAGCTGCCATGGAGGCGGGACTACTTTACAATGGGGTGTTGGAAGCGAAGACTGTACCACGTGCCATAATGCTGCGATCAACTCTCCGGTGGCTCAGTCGCTTAATGCCGCAGTTACTCAGAGGAGAGCTATAGTCCCGGAATTTCAGAACAGTTGGAGCCACAAGCGTTCGACGGCGGGGGGAGTTCCCGCGAACACGGTGGTTTCCAAGTATGATTGCATCGTCTGCCATATGGAAGGCAGTATGGGCACAGGAAACGCGGATTTCTCGTATCATGGGAACGGAAGTATAGAACTGCGTGATCCTGACACCGGTTCGCAGATTATGGGGGTGACGTTTACAGAAAGCAACGGCACCTGGAACCAAACAACGCCTCATAATGGAGCGGGCAGCTATTCTTCCACTGCTGCGCCGTTGTCATTTGTCCAGTTCAGTCGTAACCTTGGCGTACGCCTTGAGAACGATGCCGCATGGCAGGTTGTTACCGCAATACAGGTTAATCAGTGCCTCAAGTGTCATGATAATAACGGCGCGCAGAGCGTGTCGGCGCGGGTGCCGGGCGGTTCTGCACTCAAGCCCTTTGCAACCGCCATTACAGGTCATGTAGCGCCGTTCGACAGCAACGGACAGGGCAATGTTGTCGACGTAAACAAAAGTTTTGCTACAACGAACGCTTCCTATCATCCTGTACGAGGAAGGGGGAACAACAGCTATACGCAGGGGAGCATGATGGCGGCGCCGTGGAACATGACCAAAACAACCGGCAACAATACTCAATTCGGCTATGTGGTCTCCTGCTGGGACTGCCATGCTCCTGTCGCTGCGTCAGGCGTCCTGACGAACACCGTAACGGCCCATGGTGCCGCAGCCACACTACGCGGAACTATACGTGCGGCTGGTACAACAGCTTCAGCGAATTTGTGTCTTAATTGTCATGCGACGGGATACAGCCAGACCGCTAATGACAATCATGGTACTGGCTCGGCGTTTGGTGCCGGCGGCGCCAATGTAATGAATACTTACTTCAGCAATTGTTCGTATTGCCATGCCTATGCTCCGGCAAACGGAACGAATTTGGCGACGAGCACTTCGCGGCCGTTACGAGCTGAGGATGTCCATGGATTTGATGACAGGACTGCCGGAACGGTTGGCTCGGTATGGGGGAACTCGAACAGCAAGCCATATGCATTCTTCAGAATGCATATGACTGGATGGAAACCCTTATCCGGCGCAACAGTGCCTGCTGGTGCGGCCACCTGCGGCGGCGGTGCAAGCGGTAATCCATGTAACGATAACATGACGTATGGTACTGAAACATATACGCCTGGCGGCGCATATTAGCAGCCAATAAACATAGGGACGATCAAAGCCCCGCCCGAAAGGGTGGGGCTTTTTTATGGGTTTTGAGAACCGCAATCTGCATGAGGGAGTGAGTGAGTAATGAGAAGGTTTGCCGCTAAGGCGTTTGTACTGATTGGCGCTGGAATAACTCTGGGTGCTATTTTACTTATCGGGTGCCGGCAGGAAACTGCGAGCGACTCAGTCGTGATGGCGCCTGATAAGAACGTGGCGGCGGGCCGAGTACTGGCAATTATTCCTGATAACACCCAAAATCTGTTCCGGATCGACTTCAGCCTCACAGGGGCTGGTGTCGCTGTTGTGCAGGAATCGGCGGGCAAGGTCCGTGTCGTGCTCAATGGTAAACCGGGAAAACTCTATCAATCCGTTGGTACGATGGTACTCAGTCCTGACGGACAGAGAGTAGCATACAATGCACTCGATAATGATAAATGGCGCATTGTGGTCGATGAAAAGGAATATCCGGCCGAGGGCGAAATCGGCAGCCCTATTTTCAGTCCAGACAGCAGGCATGTTGCGTATGAAGCTCGTGTTGACAATAATTGGCGCCTTATTATAGATGGAAATAAGTATCTTAAAAGCCGACGAAACCATTTTTACCATGATAAGTTTTTCAGTAGCGACTCTAATAACATCATCACAGTCGAAAGCACAGAGCAAAACCACAATACCTATCGGGTTGTTGTCAGTAGTCTTGGCCTAAAGCAGCTCAACGTTATTAACGCACAGGGTAAAAATCTCGGGTTTAATAAAGAAAGAACCAAGATGGTGATACTTGAGGAGAAAAATGGGCAACAGAGGCTGGCAATGTGCGATGTCGGCAGGCTCGATACTGTTACCTATAGTCCTATGTATGATTCCATCATTCGATACGCGTTCACAGAGACCGGCGATTCAGTTGTATATATAGTAGAACGTTCAGAAAAGCGTTATCTGGTGATGAATGGAAAGGAGGTGAAGATACCGATAAAAGGCGTGGTCGAGTTCATCACTGCTCGTCCGGATAAGGATGCTGCAGGCTTGATTATGAACTCCCTCGATGGTTCTTATCTCTATCAGCATGCTCGTAATAAGTCAACAGCGGGGAAGGTATACGATGAGGCAGCCCATCTGATATACAGCAAAGATGCGAGCCGTCATGTCTATGTGGCAAAGAAAGGGAAGAAAGTATTTATCGTGGTAAATGGCAAGGTGGGCCCACCTTATGACATGGTTGTTTCTCCAGTGTTCACTCCTGATGATAAACACCTTGTTTATCGTGCCCGAAAGAACGGCAAGCGCTTTGTCGTTGTGGCAGATGCAAACGGTAAGACCATCAGCCGGCATCCGGCCTATGAGCAGGTATTCCAGCCTGTGTTTACCGATGATGGGAAGTCGGTCGCCTATGGCGTGAAGGATGGGAACAAGCTCATCTGGAAGGTGGAGCAGCTGTGCAATTGACTCTAGAAAGGACGGCTCTTGAATATTTGGCGTAAGCTCTACGAATTTCTATCCTCAGTGAAGCTGGCGCTGGCGATGTTGATAGTCATTCTTCTCTGCAGCGTCGCCGGCGTTACGATTCTTCGCGGAGACCGCGCACGGCTGTTGATATTTAACACGGTCTGGTTCAATGGGATTCTTGTTTTGCTGGTCGTGAACGTCGCCTTCTGCTTCTTCGGCAGGATCTGGGGCCGGCGGATTACGTTCGTTTCCCTCGGCATGATCCTGTTCCATCTGAGCTTCGTCGCCATGCTGGTGGGAATAATATATAACAGCCAGTTCTATTTCCGGGGGCTGATACGGCTCACGGAAGGGGAGACCCTTCCGAGCGGCGAGCCCGGCAGTTATGACTACGCTGATTATGGCCGTTTTTTTGACTTTTCGAAGCTGAAGGGCGAGACCACGCTGATCAAAATGCATAAAGGCTACAAAACAGGCGGCGCGGATAAGCGAGTTGCATACGAGGTTGCTGTCGGCGAGGGGTACTCGAAAAAGCAGGGAATTATCTACATCACGCACAAGCTTGATCATAATGGTTTCAGTTATTTCCGCGACAAGGAGGGGTATTCCCTCCTGATTCTTCTCTATGACAAGCGGGGGAAAGAGATTTACGGCGCTTACATTCCGCTCCAGAGCCTGAAGCAAAAGGGCGATCGCTACCTCTACACGACCGGCACAAAGAACGGTCCGGGAAGTTTTCCGTTTCCACAGTACCCGCTGAACCCTCTTTTCGCTCTTCAGGTGGCCTATCATCCCGCCTTTCTTAAGGAGGGGGCGGGGGACGCCGTGTTTCAGGTCTGGCAGCTTGACCAGGCGGTCGGTGATAGAATAAAACTCATGGCGGAAGGCAGGGCGCCAATCGGGAAAAAGGTCAAAACGGGTGATTATTACCTGTCGGTCAAGGAGGTCCGCTACTGGGTCGGGATGAACGTTCGCTACGAACCAGGGAAGCTGATTGTGCTCGTGAGCCTCTGGGTAGGGCTGTCCGGGATGGTAATCACATTCATCGGCCGGATGAGGAAGGGCAAAGGGGCTACAAGGGTAATTCCGCCTGACGCCGGGAATCGTTGACACACTGGGTTGAGGATGCTAAGATACGTCATTATCAATCTACTTCCAGGAGGCCCTATGAAAACCGAATACGTGTTGTTGTGGACTGCCGTAGTATTGTATGGTGTAAGCGCATTCAGTTATATTTTCGGTCTCATATCAAAACACGACAAAATATTCTCCTTCGGTCTGTATAGCGCCCTTGCCGGATTTGTGCCGCATGTCCTGGTTATAGCGCTCCGGTGGCTGGAGACGGGAATCAGCCCGTTTATCACCATTTCCGAGTCCATCACCTTCGGTATTTTTTGCGCGGTCCTGATCTTCCTGATCTTCGAGTTCACCAATAAAAAGGTGCGTCCCCTCGGCGTGCTGATCATGCCGATCGC
The DNA here is from genome assembly GCA_919901555.1 of Nitrospiria bacterium. Classification (GTDB taxonomy): domain Bacteria; phylum Nitrospirota; class UBA9217; order UBA9217; family UBA9217; genus CAKKPG01. The sequence continues at coordinate 22,326 of CAKKPG010000095.1, forward strand.
CTTCGTACTGATGGGATGGGCCGGAACGCTTGTCAAAGGCGCGGCAACCCAGCTT
>CAKKPG010000096.1 GCA_919901555.1 Nitrospiria bacterium
CCCTTTTCCGTAATGATGGCCGTGATGTAGCGGGCCGGGGTCACATCAAAGGCCGGGTTTGCGACAACGACCCCGTCGGGCGCGATCTGGATCTTGCCGAAGACGTGGGTCACTTCCCGGGGATCGCGCTCCTCGATCGGGATCAGATATCCCGATTCCGTGGTGAAGTCGACGGTCGAAAGGGGCGCCGCGACGTAAAAGGGGATGCCGTGCTCTTTGCACAGGACGGCAAGGCTGTAGGTGCCGATCTTGTTCGCCACGTCGCCGTTGGCGGCTACGCGGTCGGCCCCCACGACGGCAAGGTCGATCATGTCATGATACATGAAGTGCCCCGCCATGCTGTCCGTGATCAGCGTGCAGGGGATATTCTCCTGCATGAGCTCCCACGCGGTCAAGCGCGCGCCCTGGAGCACGGGCCGGGTCTCATCGATGAACACATGGATCTTTTTCCCTTCTTCCACGGCCGCGCGCATGACGCCCTCGGCCGTGCCGTAGCCGGCGGTGGCAAGGGAGCCCGCGTTGCAGTGGGTGATGAGCGTGTCCCCGTCAGCCACGAATGCGGCCCCGTAGGCGCCGAGCTTCCTGTTCGTTGCGATGTCCTCGTCGAGCATGCGCTGCGATTCTTCCACGAGCAGGGAACGCAGCGCGTCCAGGCCCTTGTCTTTGTTGTCGAGGGCGAATTTTTTCATGCGGTCGATGGCCCAGAAGAGGTTCACGGCCGTGGGACGGGTCGTTGCCAGCTCCGCGCAGATTTTTTCGAACCGCGGCCAGAAGTCGTCAAAGGACGACGCATCGATCTGGCGCGCCCCGAGGGCGAGTCCCATGGCGGCGGACACGCCGATGGCGGGCGCGCCGCGCACCCAGAGCTCTTTTATGCCGCGGGCGACCGTCTGGTAGTCCTTGCACTCGTTGTACGCGGTCTCGAGGGGCAGCCTGGTCTGATCGAGCATCCGGATGATGCCGTTCTTCCACTCAACGGTAGGGATCATTGATGGCTCTCCTTAAAATTATTGTGATACCGTTACTATAATGAAATATCGCGGGAATGTCAAAAAGAATTTCATCTTTGTTGCGGCGTTCAGCAGGAGAGACATGAGGTAAAGGGCGGGGGACAGGGAAATGAAAAACGCAACTGCTCAGGTCAAAAAAGACGAAACAAAAGCTTCTCGCGCAAAGCTTTACCCCGTTAGAGATTTTTCGCTTGACGCGATCTCTAACGGGGCAAGAAGTTCGCAAAGGTTTTTTTTAAACAGAGGAGAAGACGGCCCTTCAGGAGGGAGACGAGGCGGTCTCTCATTGGCCTGCCGGTTCTTCGGGCCCGCCCATGCATTCCATATGGCGGATGACCTTGCCTTTCACGAGGTATACCACCATTTCAGCGATGTTCGTGGCGTGGTCTGCGATGCGCTCGATGTACTTGGCAATATAGGTGATGCGCACGGCGCGGGCGATGGTCTTGGCGTCCTGGAGCATGAAGAGGAGCAACTCATTGAATATCTGGTGGTTCAGATTGTCCACGAAGTCATCGTCCTTGCACACGCGGAGGGCGAGGTCCGGGTCCCTGGCCACGAAGGCGTCGAGGCTGTCTTTGAGCATGCGCTGGGCGGCATCGGCCATGCGCGGGATGTCGATATAGGGCTTGAGCGGCGGCTCGTCGTTCAGCTCAATGGCGCGCTCGCAGATGTCCACGGCCAGGTCCCCCATGCGCTCCAGGTCGGTGATGATCTTGATGGC
>CAKKPG010000097.1 GCA_919901555.1 Nitrospiria bacterium
AATAAATGCCTAAATACGGAATGGTCATAGATCTGCAGAAATGCGTGGGTTGCGGCGCATGCGCCCTCGCCTGCAAAACGGAAAATAACACACAGGACAGGGCGGACGGACAGACCTTTAACTGGGCCGATTACATCCAGAAAGAGGAAGGGAAGTTCCCAAACGCAAAGGCCAGCACAATGCCGGTGCTCTGCAATCACTGCACCGACGCCCCTTGCGTAGCGGCCTGCCCGGTAACGCCCAAGGCGATGTTCAAGACGCCCGACGGCATTACCATGCATAATGATGAACGGTGCATCGGCTGCCAGAACTGCCAGAGGGCGTGTCCCTACAGCGCCACGGACGTGGACAAGAGCAAGGCCGCGTACAGCGTGCTGAGCTTCAACGCGCACGGCGGTGCGACGCATCCTTTCTACCGGGACTCAAAGGAGCTCATTCCCGGCTGCACCTCTTCGGGCGCTGAGGTGTCCAAAACGGCTGGAGACACTCCTCCGCACCGCACACTCTACAAGCACCCGGAATATGAGAGCGTGAGGAAGAGCGGCATTACGGAGAAGTGCATCTTCTGCGAACACCGGGTAAAGAAGGGCGAGCAGCCCTACTGTGTGGTTTCCTGCCCGGCAAAGGCCCGCATCTTCGGCGACCAGAACGATCCGAACAGCGAGCTCAGTCAGGTCCTCAAGAAGCACAAATCGGTCCAGCTCAAGAACAACAAGGGCGCGCTTTTGAAGGCCGGTGAGAAAAGCACGAAGCCTAATGTGTTTTATGTCAGGAGCTACAAGCCTGTAGCCGGGAAAGCGTAAATTGTAATTGCGTCGTGGAGTGATGGGAGACCGGCTTGAAGACCGGTCCCCATCGCTCCGTTATTTCACCTTGGTCCGGAAACCCTGATGGAAAAATCGAGAGGGGTATGCATGGATATCGAACAATTCATTCAATTCGAGCGGGCACGGCGGGATTGCTATAAAGTGCTCGCGGCCTGTTTTTATCAGCCGCAAAAAAAGTTGTTTTTGGATGAGAACGTTTTTACGGTACTCGGCAATCTGCTGACCCGCGTTTGCCCGGAAGCGGCATTGTTTTCTGAAAAAATGGCAACGTCTGTAGTGCAATACGATGAAGAGGAACTGCTGGTGGAGTACGCGCGGCTCCTTGTGGGGCCCAACGAGCTGTTGGCTCCTCCGTACGGCTCCGTATATCTGGAACAAGGCAGAAAAGTGATGGGCGAGTCCACGGCCAGGGTCATGGAATTCTACAAGGCGGAAGGTCTGTCCATGAACGAACAGTTTCAAAATCTGCCGGACCATATCACGGCGGAAATGGAATTCATGTATTATCTTGCTTACCATGAAGTTGAAGCTCTTGAGAAGAACGATAGGGAAAAGGCCTTGTATTTTCTGAATAAACAGGAAGACTTCCTGCGGACATATCTGGACGGATGGGTCGCTCCTTTTTGTGAAAAGATGAGGCAGGGTACGGAAAACGAATTTTATCAGGCCCTTGCCGACTGCGTGTCCGTTTTTATGACGAAAACAGACCGTTGCGCCATGCCGGAAGAGTTGCGGGAAAACCTGGCGAGAGTTTAATATAAACAATGCTGCAGGACAAGATCATCAATATGGCCTTAGGCGCCGTCGATCCGCTGATTTCAGCAGACAGGGCGCGTTGCGTAAGGATGCGTTTTAATAAAAACACCTGTTCGATATGCACCGCAAATTGCAGGAGCGGGGCAATATCCATCGACGACGGCATTGCCGTTGAAGCGCGAAAGTGCACGGAGTGCATGCTGTGCGTGTCCGAGTGTCCCTCGGGCTGTTTTATTGTCGCGGACGAGGATTTTTTCGTCCTTCTTTCCAAGCTGCGAAAAACGCAAAATTCCGTCTCAAATCCCGTGCTCGGCTGCAAACAAGCCCGTGACACGGAGGCCCACGAAAAAACCAGATGTCTGGGCTTTCTGTCGGAAGAGCATCTTATTGCGTTAACGGAATATCTCGATAAGCCGCTCTCTCTCAACCTGACTGCCTGCGGCGGATGCAGGAACTCGTTCATCGTTGAAATGCTCAAGGAACGCATTCAAAGCGCACGGACGAAAACATCCCTCGATGTCGGGAAAAGAATCATATTGGCCGAAAAAAAAGCGGACCTGGTTTTTGAGGATGTTTCCGTGGACCGGAGGGGGTTTTTAAAGGCGCTTAAGACAATGACCTTTACGCAGGTTGCCGGGCTTATCGTCAAAAACGACGCCGAAATACCCGTGTCGTATACGGCGAAAAGACTTCCTGTGAAGCGTGATATATTTAATACCCTCGTGAGGAAGCGCGCTAACGGCAATTCGGCCACGGACATTTTGCGCAATTATGCTTTCACGGTGAAGGCCGGATCGTCGTGCACGAATTGTTTTGCGTGCGTCGGCATGTGTCCCACCGGCGCTCTGAAGATCAAGAAAGACGCGGAAGGCTCGGGTCTGCTTTTTAATTCTTCATTGTGCACCGGATGCGGTCTGTGTAGCGACTTCTGCCCCGCTCACGCGGTGAGCGTTTCACCGGGGTTTTTCGGCAATGACTATTTTGAACCTGATATTTGCAATGCCGATGCTTTTACCGTTCATGCGGTGGCGGGCAAAAATTAACAGCAAATTTACATTGAATGGGATATATTTCGCCATGGGAATCGCAGACAGCCCCTCCCGCCTTACCTCGCCGATCTGATTCTCGCAGTCCGCCCGCTTGTCATATTCATTTTGGCCTTGATTCATGCCCCTTTTTGCGCTGTGCTTCTTTTATCGTTAACCATATGGGTTGCCTCCTGATATGATGGGTTGTCCGCGAAATAACCGCATTATATCAGTGTAACCCGTATGGTTTTATCTTTTTTATTTTCAGTGTGCAGGATTCAGGCATCAGCTCGAATTGAAGTAATGCATTGCTTACTGCCGATCTTTCATTTTTCTTTACATTTCCATTATTTTATAGTACGTTCATACTATCCCAGAGCGGTCGGTGCGCTATAGCTTCAGGCAGAGAGGGGCAGGGATGGATACGCGACTCCGTCATTCGTCCATTATTGAGGTTATAATATAGCGGATCGCCGAGCGGGAGCTGGTCGGACTTTCTCCGAGGCCCCCCGGCGAAGCGCTCTCCGGCTCAGAGATGCACGGGCAGAGGAGACAATGCCGCTCGTAATCACGGCTTTTTGAATTATTCGCACCCTGAGAGGATTCGAAAAAGGAGAAGGGATAACGTCCTGCCCGCGAAGAAGCATCCTCTTTCCGGCGGGAAACCGACGAACCATGCATAACGCGACAGAGATAATCCAGGACCTGCGCATGCTGCCGTGTCTTTCAGGCTTGGCCGACAAGGACCTTGCTGCCGTCGGTGCGGCGGCGGTGCGGAAGCGGTTTCGAAAAAACGAGGTCATCTTCGGCGAGTCGGACCGGGCAGAGCATTTCTTTATCGTGGCCTCGGGCTCGATAAAACTGTACAAGACCTCCGCGGAGGGAAGGGAGCTTCTGATCCGGGTCATGCAGCGGGGTGATTACTTCTGCTGCGCGCCGGCCTTCGGGGGCGGCGGTTATTCCGTGAACGCCGTGCCCCTGGAAGATTCGACCCTCGTCATGATCCCGGCGGAGTCGTTCAAGGAGATAATCAGCAGCGGGCTGAGCGGCATCGGCCTGAAGGTCATCATAGGCATGTGCGCCAGAATAAGGACCCTGTCCAACCTGGTAGAAGATATTACGTTCAAGGACGTGGAGCAACGGGTCATGCTGACGCTGCTGCGGCTGGCCGACGAAAAATCTGCCGAAGACAACAGGGTCGGCCTGGGCGTAACCCATCATGACATCGCGTCCATGACGGGAACGGTGAGAGAGGTGGTTTCACGGACGATGTCCCGGCTCAAAAAAGAGGAAATCGTTCTCGAGAGCGGCCCCAAAGGGTTCGTGGTGGATAAGAAAACACTGACTGACTTCCTGAGCAGAAAAACGTCTTCCGGCAAGCCCCTGTAACGTCCCCCTACTCTCTTTGCCGAAGGGGGGGGTGATATTCTCTTTCCGCGCCTCCTTCCCATACCATACTTCCCCGCGCTCCTTCGCGGAGCGGAATAACCACGTTTCATTTGCGCTCCCCCAAAATATTGGTGATTTGCCCGTTCCCGAAGACGATCGAAAAAGATAGTATCGTGTGACGCAAGTTACTGAAAGAAGCGCGCTGCATAGCTTACGATTGAGCTTCAAAACTTCACTGTGCGTTTACCGAGTCAACCGGAAGGTCCCTGTCGATACGTTTATCAAGGCGGCAGGATGATTATCAGAGCGGCATCTCCGCTCTCAGGAACAGACATTTCATATACGGAGGGAGGTGAGCTGTCTTTAACCGGGGAGAAAAAACGTTCCTAATGTCTCTTGTCAGGATACATTTACTGAAAGGAGGATCGGTATGAAGAAATGGACACGACGTGAGTTTTTAAAAACCGCGGCAGCGGCAGCGGGAACCTTGGTGGCAACGGACGCGCTGGCCCTCGATCTCCTGGCGCCGGTAGCAGACCCGTTGGGCGCCTACCCCTACCGCGGCTGGGAGACGCTCTACCGCGATCTGTACACCTACGATTACACGGCCCGCTCCACGCACTCGATGAACTGCACGGGTTCCTGCACCTGGAAGGTGTTTGTCAAGAACAACATCGCCTTCAAGGAGGAGCAGTACGCGGACTACCCGGCGATCAACAGCGTATTGCCGACGTACAACCCGCGCGGGTGCCAGAAGGGCGCAAACTTCATCGAGTACGTCTACGGCCCGCAGCGGGTGAAGTATCCGCTGATCCGGACCGGTCTTCGCGGCGAGGGCAAGTGGCGCAAGGCCACCTGGGCCGAGGCCCTGAGCCTCATCGCCTCGAAGATCACGAGCAACATCTCCGCCAACGGCCCGGACTCGGTCTTCTTCTACTCGGCGATCCCGGCCAAGCATTTCGTCACCTTCGCCGGCGGCGCGCGCCTGGCGAACCTGACCGGCGCCGTGATGTGCAGCTTCTACGACTGGTACTGCGACCTGCCGCCCGGCGAGCCGATCACCTGGGGCGAGCAGACCGACGCCTGCGAGGCCGCCGACTGGGTGAACTCGAAGTACCTGATCCTCTGGGGCGCGAACCTGCTCGAGACGCGCATCCCCGACGCGCACTTCATGACCGAGGCGCGCATGCGCGGCACGAAGATCGTCGCGATCTTCCCGGAATACAACCCGGTGTCCACCCACGCCGATATCTTCGTGCCGGTAAAGCCGGGCACGGACGCCGCCCTTGCTTTGGCCATGGCCTACGTGATCGTGAACGAAAACCTGTACGACGCGGCCTACGTGAAGCAGTTTACGGACTTCCCCATGCTCGTGCGCACGGACAACAAGAAGTTCCTGCGCGAGTCCGACATGCTCTCCGGCGGCTCGGCGGACAAGCTCTATCTCTGGGACACCGCGACCGCCAAGGCCGTGCTGGCCCCGGGGACCCTGGGCAATACCGCAAGCCCCACGCTCGAGCTCGGCAAGATCAGCCCGGCGCTGGAAGGGACCTTCACGGTCAACACCCTTGCGGGAGCGGTGCAGGTCACGACGGTCTTCTCCATGCTTAAACAAAAACTCGCCGGCTACACGCCTTCGACCGTGGCCGCAACCACGGGCGTGAACTCGAATCTTATCGCCCAGATCGCGCGCGAGTTCGCCCAGACCAAACCAGGCCGCATCATCGAGGGCGCCGGCACCAACCACTATTACCACAACGATCTGATCAACCGCGCCCAGATCCTGCTCGTTGCCCTGACCGGCAATGTGGGAAAACCGGGCGGCGGGTTCGACCACTACGTGGGTCAGGAAAAGATATGGCCGGAGGCGGGGTTCATCAAACTTGCCTACCCGCTCGGCCGCGCGACGCAGCGGTTCCAGAACACGACCCTGTGGACCTACGTGCACGCCGGCGTGGTATCGGATACGGACAACCTGCTGCCCCGGCCTCTCAGCCAGTACATACGCGACAGCGTGACGAACGGATGGATGCCGCTCTATCCCGAAGGGACGCTGGACAGCGGCAAGGCGCCCAGGGTCCTGTTCATCTGGGGCGCCAACTACCTGAACCAGTCCAAGGGATATGAATCGGTGCTGGCCACCCTGTGGCCCAAGCTCGACCTCATCGTGGACGTCAACTACCGCATGGACACCTCGGCCTGCTACGCGGACGTGGTGCTGCCCGCGGCGAGCTTCTACGAGAAATGGGACTTGAACAGCTCCGATCTCCACAGCTTCATGCATCCCTTCACGCCGGTGGTCACCCCGCTCTGGGACAGCAAGACCGACTGGCAGATATGGCAATCGCTCGCCGGAGCGCTCCAGGCGACGGGATTCTCTTACACCGACGCGAAGTTCGGCATCACCCGCAATTTCTCCACCATGGTCAACGATTTCACGAACAACGGGGCGATCGCGGCGGACAAAGCCGCCGCGCAGTACATCCTGGACAACGCCGTGGAGACCCAGGGCATGACCATGGACGCCATCAACGCGCAGCCCAAGCGGTTCGCGGCCACGAGCGAGGAGTGGACCAGCGACATCAAGGCGGGCGTGGCCTACTACGGCTTCCAGAGGATGTTCGAGCTCAAGCACCCGCTCCACACGCTCGCCGGCAGGCAGCAGTTCTACATCGACCATCAGTGGTTCCTGGATCTGCAGGAGGAGCTGCCGGTAAACAAGCCGCCGGTGGACGCCGACGCCTATCCTCTGCGCTGGATCACGCCGCACGGCCGCTGGAGCATCCATTCCACCTGGCGCGACGCCAAGTTCCAGTTGCGCCTCCAGCGCGGCAGGCCGATCGTCTATTTAAGTCCGAAAGAAGCGGCGGCCCGCGGCCTGGTGGACAACGACAAGGTGGAGATCTATAACGGTCACGGCAGTATGATCGCGCATCTGGGCGTCTCGCCCAGGCTGCCGGACGGCATGGCCCAGATGTATCACGGGTGGGAGCGGTACCAGTTCCAGAAGGGCGGCTGGCAGAGCCCGAACACCATCCGCATCAAGCCGACGCAATTGGCGGGCGGCTACGGCCAGCTTAAGTTCAAGCTCAACTACTGGGGTCCGACCGGCAACCAGAAGGACACCCGTGTCGAGATCCGCAAAGCTGTATGAAGTAATGGGAATGCATATATCCCCCTGACCCGGAGTACAGGGTTTT
>CAKKPG010000098.1 GCA_919901555.1 Nitrospiria bacterium
CGCCGGTTCAGGAAGTGAAGAAAGTAGGTTCATCAAAGAGAGCAGGGCGGTGTATCGAACGACACGGAAGCGATGAATGCCAAAATAAAAGACCTGACACTCAGGGGTGCAATCATGAATTTGCTGTTGGAGGAAGCCGGTAGCCGGGCAGCGGAAAGTACGGAGAAAACCAACGTCCCGCGATATGTCCTTGAGCGCAAGCAGGGTGGCGTATCGAACGGCCAGGAAGCGGTGAATACCAAAATAAAAGACCTGACGCTCAGGAGTTTGCGCTCAGGAGTTTGAACTCTGAACTCTGAAGTAATGGTAACGCCAAAAGGAAAGACCTGACAGTGAGGGGGTTCTCGCTATGAAGCTAAAGATGGACGTGACGAGCATCGAATGGTGGTTCTGGACCGCAACGCTGGTGATTATCAGCGCGGCCGTGGCAGGGTGGACGCCAGGCTACCTGGCGGTCATCATCGTTAGCGCCGTGCAGGTGGTATTCATTTCCCTGCGAACGGGCAGCCCAGTCTCCTTTCCCTCCCAGGTGCGGATCGCATACTTCGCCTATACCCTGCTCGGTCTTTGGGAAGCAGGGCGGGTCTATTGCTATGCCCTCCTGATCGTGGGCACGGCGATGGTGGTGTTCTTCGACCGCTGCGGCATCGTGCTGGTGCTGAAGCTGATGCCGTGGAACAAGAGGATCGAGAACCCGCAGTGCAAGCTGCCGTGAGGGGGGCTGAGTCTGAAGTAGTGAGAATGGCAAGAAAGTAGACCTGACCCCCACGGGGTGTGACCCCCACGGGGTGCAAGTCAGCGGACAAGGGACAGATGGAACTTTACCTGCGGTGGCTCGATAAATACGAGCGACAGGCAGACGAGAAACCGCCTATCGGGCTCATCCTTTGCGCCGGCAAGTCCGCAGAGCACGTGGAGCTTTTACAGTTGGAAAAGAACGGGATTCGGATTGCAGAATACATGACGCAACTGCCTCCGCGTAAAATATTGGAGGCCAAGCTGCATGAAGCCGTTCGTCTGGCCAGGGAGCAGATAGCTGCTCGGCAGATAAGCGGCGCAAAAAAGATAAAATGACTTCGTGGCAACACAGAAAAAGAAAGTCCTTGCTCTAACGGGGTGTATCCTGGGCGTTGGGGTCAGGTCTAT
>CAKKPG010000099.1 GCA_919901555.1 Nitrospiria bacterium
ATCCGGTCCCGCAGGGAGCAGAGCGCATGGCGCATAGTGTTTAAACCCTCTGCCCTTTGCGCTTTGCCTTTACCCTCGGCGTTCTCTGCGGTCAAATAGTTTTTTAAAGGAAAACCATGATTATCGTTCTCCGTCCTGATGCGACCGAAGAGCAGCAGGAGCACATCATCAAGAAGCTCAAGGGGCTGGGGCTCCAGGTCCATATCTCGAAGGGCACGGAGCGGACAATACTCGGCGCCATCGGCGACGAGGCGATTCTCCGGAGCGTCCCCCTCGAGGCCATCCCCGGCGTGGAAAAGGTCCTCCCGATCCTGAAGCCCTACAAGCTGGCGAGCAGGGAATTCAGGAAGGAGGACACGGTCATCGATGTCGGCAACGCCCGCATCGGCGGAAAAAAGATCGTTGTCATGGCAGGGCCCTGCGCCGTGGAGAACAAGACGCTGCTCGTGGAGATCGCGAAAGAGGTGAAGAACGCCGGCGCCTCGTTTCTCCGCGGCGGCGCGTTCAAGCCCCGGACCTCGCCCTATGCCTTTCAGGGGCTCGAAGAGGAAGGGCTCAAGTACCTCGCCGAGGCCCGCGACCGCGTCGGCCTTCCCGTCGTGACGGAGGTGATGGACCCGCGCGACATCACCATGATCGCACAATACGCCGACGTGCTCCAGATCGGCGCCCGGAACATGCAGAACTTCCGGCTGCTGAAGGAAGTGGGGCTGTGCAGGAAGCCGGTGCTCCTGAAGCGCGGCATCTCGGCGACGATCAAGGAGTGGCTCATGTCCGCCGAGTACATCATGGCCGGCGGCAACCATAACGTGATCCTCTGCGAGCGCGGCATCCGCACCTACGAGACGGCGACGCGAAACACCCTTGACCTGTCGGCCGTGCCGGTGCTCAAGCAGATGACGCACCTGCCGGTCATCGTGGACCCGAGCCATGCCGTGGGCAAATGGGACCTTGTGGCGCCCATGGCCAAGGCCGCCGTCGCCGCGGGGGCCGATGGCCTCATCATCGAGGTGCACCCGAACCCCGAAGAAGCGCTGTGCGACGGCGAGCAGTCGCTCAAGCCGAAGAGCTTCAAGCAGCTGATGGACGAGCTCCGGCCCATTGCCAGGGCCGTGGGAAGGGAAATATAAAGAAAGTAGACAGAATAGAGCACACAGTAGACAGGGAAAATGCTTCACTTTAACAAAGTCACCATCATCGGCGTCGGCCTTATCGGCGGCTCCCTTGCCAGGGTCATGAAGGCGCAGAAGCTTGCGGCCGAGATCCACGGCGCGGGCAGGAGCAGGGAGACGCTGGAGCAGGCGCTGAAGCTGGGCGTCATCGATCACATGGGGCAGAGCGCAGCCGATGCCGTCGAGAACGCGGACCTCGTTGTCCTTGCCCCGCCGGTGGGGGCCTTTGAGCAGATCGTGGGCGAGATCGGGCCGCGGATGAAGCCGGGGGCCGTCCTCACGGACGTGGGCAGCGTCAAGGGCGGGCTGGTCAAAATGATCGAGCATATCCTCCCGCCCGGCGTTCACTACGTTCCGGGTCATCCCATCGCGGGCAAGGAAAAATCGGGCGTGTCGGAGTCGACGGAGTCCCTGTTCCGCGGCGCCAGGTGCATCCTTACCCCGACGGACAGGACCGATCCCCGGGCGCTCGAGACGGTGAGGTCCCTCTGGACCGCTGCCGGCGCCCAGGTGGTAACCATGGACGCCGACGTCCACGACCACGTGTTCGCCGCCGTGAGCCACCTGCCCCATGTGGCCGCCTATGCCATGGTCTGCACGGTGGCGGAGATGAACGCGGGACCGGAGAGCTACATCAGTTTTACCGGCGCCGGGTTCAGGGACTTTACGCGCATTGCGGCCAGCTCGCCGGAAATGTGGAAAGACATCTGTCTTATGAACAGCGCCAACCTCGTTGAAATGATCGAGCGCTACCAGTTTTCGCTGAACCGGCTCAAGAAGGCGATCCAGCGCGGCGAGGGCGTGAAGATAGAGAAGATTTTCACGCTGGCGAGCGACGTGCGAAGGGGGCTGAAGTAACGCCATGGCCGACCTTGTACTACGATCCTCGCGCGGTCTGAGAGGAACAGTAACGCCGCCGGGGGACAAATCGCTGTCCCATCGGGCCGTTATGTTCGCCGCTCTTGCCGAAGGCAAAACGCTCATCGAGGGGTTCCTCACCGGCGAGGACACGCGCAATACGGCGCGGGCCATGCAGTCGCTCGGCATTTCCGTGGAAGGCGCGGAAACGGGCAGGCTTGTTGTCCACGGCAAGGGGCTCGACGGACTCTCGGAACCCGCGGGGGTCCTGGACCTTGGAAATTCAGGCACCGGCATGCGGCTCCTGGCAGGCCTGCTCGCGGGGCAGGACTTCTTCTCCATACTCACGGGGGACCGGTATCTCGTCAAGCGGCCCATGGCCAGGGTCGTGGACCCGCTCCGGCAGATGGGGGCGGTCATCGACGGCCGCTCCGGCGGGAAGTACGCGCCCCTCGCGATCAGGGGCGGCGGCGGGAACCTCAGGCCCCTTGAATATGCTTCGCCCGTCGCGAGCGCCCAGGTAAAATCGGCGCTCCTGCTCTGCGGCCTGTACGCCGACGGCGCGACCTCGGTAACGGAGCCCCACAAGTCCCGGGACCATACGGAGCGCATGCTCCGGTTCTTCGGCGTGGACATACAAGAAAAGGGCCTCCGGGTAAGCGTACAGGGCAGGCAGAAGCTCCGCGCAGCGGGAACGCTCCAGGTCCCGTCGGACATCTCGTCCGCGGCGTTCTTCATGGTGGCCGCCGTCATCGTGCCCGGCTCGGACATCCTCATCAAGAACGTGGGCGTGAACCCCACGCGGACCGGCGTCATCGACATCCTGAAGCAGATGGGCGCGAACATAACCCTGGACGATCCCCGGGAGCAGGCCGGTGAGCCCGTGGCGGACATCAGGGTGCGCTCCGGCGCGCTCCGCGCCGTCCGGATCGAAGGCGAGGTGATCCCGCGGGCCATCGACGAGATCCCCATTTTGTCCGTTGCCGCCGCCTATGCCGCGGGAACGACGGTCATCAAAGACGCCGCGGAACTGCGGGTGAAGGAGTCGGACAGGATCGCCGCCATGGCAACAGAGCTCCGGAAGATGGGGGCGCCGGTAAAGGAACTGCCCGACGGCATGGAGATAACGGGCGCGGAGTCCCTGGCCGGCGCCGTCTGCGAAAGCCACGGCGACCACCGCATTGCCATGTCCCTTGCCGTGGCGGGACTGGCGGCCCGGGGAGAGACGGTGGTGCGTGATACGGAGTGGGTCGAGACATCCTTCCCGGGGTTCGAACGCATGCTGAAACAAGTCGCGTACTGATGGTACTGTCAAAATTCTTGACAATACGCATTACGGTGTTAGTCAGTTACAAATCAAATTCTTCTCAAAATGAGAAGAATATTTCTTCAATGTCTTGATTTTTACCGCAATTTTCAATTTGCAATTTG
>CAKKPG010000100.1 GCA_919901555.1 Nitrospiria bacterium
ATCACGACAACGCCTTGCTTTTAGCTGAACCGTCCTTATTTCTAAACCCTACTCCTCCTCGAACTCCGTCAGGGCGAAGACCTTAGGCAATTTTTACTTCGCCGCTTCGGCGTACACTGAAAAAATCCGCTTTGCATATTCCACGGCCCGTCCCTCTTTCCTCGGCAAGAGATTCCAGACCGTATTCCGACTGGATGTCAAGCTCGAACAGTTTTCTGAAAGTCGCGGCGATATCTTTCCCCAATCGCTTCTCCGCAAGCGGAAGAAGGACCGACACCTTGCTCGAATACCCCTCGCCGTGCATGGCAAGAACGGCCTGGATGGCGTGCTTAGATGCGATGAAGCAGAAATCCGCTATTCCCGAGCCCATGCCCCTCTGCAAAAGCTCTTCGGCGGCCTCTATTTTCTGCCGCTCTAAATCGTAGGACTTCTTGAAAAACCCGGCGTATTTAACCTCGGGGGCATCGGGCGCGATTGAGAGGTCCACGTCTCCACAGACGATCTTTCCTTCCCTTTTTACGGCCGTATAAAGAGGTATCGTCTCTTTCCGGAACTCTTCAAGCCCCGCGCACACAAGGGTGATCATCTTCTCCGCGCGGAGATCGCTCACCATGTCGTCCGCCTTCTTTCTCGCGTCAGGATCCACCTTCTCGAAGACAGCGAGGAGATCAACGTCGGAATCCTCCCGCGCCGTCCCCCTGGACCAGGAACCGTAGAGAATCAATGCCTTTAAATTGTCCTGGAATCGTTCCTGAAGATTTTTTCGAAGAGGATCGAGAATATCGCTTAGAATGGTCATGCTGTTCGGCGGATTCGACGTAAGGCTCACGTTAGCCCCAGCTTCTTCTCCCACTTCCGGATGTAATCCATATCCAGTTCGTCTTTTCTTGTTGCCAATATCTTCTGAGCGTCAACGATGTCCTGGGGTCTGCCGCTCAGCCGCTTGAGGAGAATCAAATCCTCCGGCGTTGGAATGGGCACGGAAAAATCGAACGCGCTGACGGATACTCTCCTTTTCAGTGCTTCGGCCTTGAAGTCGTCATCTGAAAAAAGAAAATCAACGGAAACATCGGTATTGTTTTTGAGCGTTGCGCGAAGAAATGATATTCTCTTGAATATCATCGGCTTGTCATGGATGAACACAAACTGGCCGCTTTCGTGGAGTCGCCGCACGAGGACGGAAAAATTTTTCCGGTCGAGAGACACGAGGAAATCGATATCGACGGTTGCCCGGGGTTCGGCCCAAATACTGACAGCTAACCCTCCGACGAGTACATACCCTATCTCCGCTGAATCGAGAAAGGAACATACTTCTCTGAGCGACTGGATCGGTGAGTTTTCACTCATCCCGGCTGACCTTATACTGCGCGGATTCTTCCCGGATCATATCGCTCAACTCCTGTTCCGAAAAATCAGGATGATTATTTCTGAACGCCGCGCGTTTGAGTTCAAGAGAAAGCTGTGTGATCTCTGCCCAGGCTTGAATTCTTTTTTCCACTTCTTTACGGGAGATCGGCTCCATAGCTCCACCGCCAAAACAGACTTCGTGCATGAATATTTATTGACAACTACTCCCCCTCGAACTCCGTCAGGGCGAAGACCTTATATCCCTTCTCCTTCAGCTTCTTTTTTCCTCCGACTTCCGGCAGGTCCACGATGAACGCCATTTCCACGACCTTGCCGCCGAGCTTTTCAATGAGGGCGGCGGCGGCCATTGCCGTGCCGCCGGTGGCGAGGAGGTCGTCGATCAGGAGCACCCGGTCGCCCGTCTTGATGGCGTCCTTGTGGATCTCTATCCGGTCCGTGCCGTACTCCAGCTCGTATTCCTGGGACACGACCTCGGCAGGGAGCTTGCCCTTTTTCCTGATGGGGACGAACCCCTTTCCGAGCGTGTAGGACAGCGCGCCGCCGATAATGAACCCCCGGGACTCTATGCCGACGATGACGTTGAAATCATAGTCATCGTGGATATACCGCTGGGTCATGCTGTCGATGACCAGCCGGAACCCCACGGGGTCCTTGATGAGCGTGGTGATGTCGCGGAACATGATCCCTTTCTTGGGATAGTTGGGTATGGTCCTGATCTTTGACTTAATCGGCATAATCACTCCTTAAATATATTAGACAGGATAACAGGATAAAATCTGATTTTTTATCCTGTCAATCCTATAATCCTGTCAAAGGCTTTTATTCAGCAGGTTTCTCCGTCTCTGTCCCATTCTTCGCTGTACTCAGCGACGCCGAGCTGATAGAGGTCTCCGCCGTACACATCATTCACCACGATGGCGGGGAAGTCCTCGACCTCAAGGCGCATCACCGCCTCGGTGCCGAGCTCCGGATAGGCAATGACCTCGGCCTTCTTGATGGACCGGGAGATGAGCGCGCCGGCGCCGCCGATGGCCGCGAGGTACACCGCTTTCTGCTTCACGATCGCCGCCTTCACCTCGGGCCCGCGGGGGCCCTTGCCGATCATTCCCTTGAGCCCCAGCTCAAGCAAATAGGGCGTATACTTGTCCATGCGGTAGCTCGTGGTCGGCCCGGCGGAGCCGATGGGCTTCCCCGGCGGGGCGGGCGTGGGCCCGGTGTAGTAGAGTATCTGCCCCGTGAGGTCGATGGGCAGGGGCTCGCCTTTTTTATGCCCCTCTACCATGCTCTTGTGCGCCATGTCACGGGCGGTATAGATCACGCCGGTGATCTCCACGCGGTCGCCGGACTTGAGCTTTTCGATAACATCGTCCGTCAGAGGCGGCTGTATTTTTATAGGATCGGTCATTTCACACCTTATATATTGCCGCTAAGTCACCAAGCTCTAAGGCATAGAAAGAAAATGAAAAAGTCAAATTTCAAAATGCAAAGTGCAAAATTGTGGTATGGCCCCAGGCCATGATTTATATCTCTTCATTTTGACTTTTGCATTTTGCACTCTTCATTTTGCATTCATTAGACTTCGTGTCTTCGCGCCTTCGTGGCGGATTTCTGTTTACAAAATTATCGTCTTGTGCCGCGCGGCGTGGCAGTTGATGTTCACCGCCACGGGCAGGCTCGCAATGTGGCAGGGAAAGCTCTCCACATGGACCGCCATGGCCGTGACCTTGCCGCCCAGGCCTTCGGGGCCGATGCCCGTCCTGTTCACGGTCTTGAGGAGGTCCATCTCCAGGGACGCGAGCTCCAGCTTCGGATTGGGGCTCCCCACGGGCCGCAGGAGCGCCTTTTTCGAAAGGAGCGCGGCCTTCTCGAAATCGCCGCCGATGCCCACGCCGATCACCACCGGCGGACAGGGGTTCGCCCCGGCCCTGCGCACGCATTCGAGCACGAAGTTCCTGATCCCCTCGACGCCTTCCGTGGGCCGGAGCATTCTGATGGAGCTCATGTTCTCGCTGCCCGCGCCCTTGGGCATGAAGGAAATCTTGAGCTTGTCGCCGGGCACCAGCTCGGTGTATATGATGGCCGGCGTATTGTCGCCCGTGTTCCTCCTCGTCAGGGGGTCGACCACGGATTTCCGGAGATATCCTTCGCGGTAGCCCTTGCGCACGCCGTCGTTGATGGCGTCGACGATGAACCCGTTCTTGATCCTGAGGTCCTGGCCGAGCTCCACGAAGAAGATGGCGATGCCCGTGTCCTGGCAGAGGGGTATGTGGTCCTCGCGCGCGATCCGCGCGTTCTCTTGCAGGAGCCCGAGAATTTCCTTTGCCGCGGGCGACGTTTCCGTCTCCTGGGCGCGGGCAAAGGCCGCGAGGACGTCCTCGTTCAGGTTGTATGCCGCATCGATACAGATCTGCGCGACGTTGTCCCTGATCTCTTCTACATGAATTTCGCGCATCCCGCCCTCACCGCGTCCACCGATTTCATGAACGCCGCCTTTTCCCCGGCGGCGAGCTTCACTTCCATCACCTGTTCCACGCCCTTTGCGCCGAGCTTCACCGGCACGCCGGTGAACACACCGTTGACGCCGTACTCTCCTTCCAGGTAAACCGAACAGGGGAGTATCTTCTTTTTATCCAGGAGTACGGCCTCCACCATCTCCAGCGTCGCCGCCGACGGGGCATAATAGGCACTCCCGGTCTTGAGGAGCGACACGATCTCCGCTCCGCCGTTCCTCGTCCGCTCCACGAGGCGGTCGATCTGCTCCTTCTTCAGGAGCTCCGTCAGGGGGATGCCGGCAACGGACGAATAGTGCGGCAGCGGGACCATGGTGTCGCCGTGGCCGCCGAGCACGAAGGCGTGGGTATTTTCCACGGAGACGGCCAGTTCCATCGCTATAAACGTCCGGAAGCGGGCCGAATCGAGAACGCCGCCCATGCCGAACACCCGCTCCCGCGGGAACCCGCTCGCCTTCATGGCCACGAAGGCCATGACGTCCATGGGATTCGTTACGACGATCATAATGGCCTTCGGAGAACGCCGCGAGGTCTCTTCGGCGACCTTCTTCACGATATCGCCGTTCGCCGCCAGGAGGTCGTCCCGGCTCATGCCCGGCTTCCGCGCGAGCCCGGCGGTAATAACGATGACATCGGACCCGGCGGTCGCGTCATATCCGTTCGTTCCCGTTATCAATGTATCATACCCCAGAATGGGGCCCGATTCCATAAGATCCAGGGCCTTGCCCTGGGGCACGCCTTCCACAGCGTCCACCAGGACCACGTCCGCAAGATCGGTCTCCGCGATCCGCTGCGCCAGGGTCGCCCCCACGTTCCCCGCGCCGACTACCGTTACTTTGCTTCGCACGTTCCTACCTCCTCAATCAGCATGGCGCATGGAGCATGGTGCATAGGGCATGGAGCATAGAGTAGAACTCTCTGCTCTCTGCCCTCTGCCCTATGCTCTCCGTCCTATGCACCCTTACAGTTTTGTGATTTTCACCTTTTCGATCTTCCTGCCCTCAAGCTCCATGATCTCGAACTTGAGGTCCTTGTACCTGAGCTGCTCGCCCACTTTCGGCATCCTGCCGAAGAGCCCGAACACGAACCCGCCGATGGTGTTGAAATCCCTGGATTGGAGGCTGACGCTGAGCAGTTCGTTCACCTCGTCAAGGGCCGATTGGCCCGACACGACAAAGTTCTTCTCGTCCACGATCTCCACGTCTTTTTCGGCCGTGTCGAGCTCATCGTGGATGCTGCCCACGATCTCCTCGATGAGGTCTTCCAGCGTCACAAGGCCGGCGGTGCCCCCGTACTCGTCGATCACGATGGCGATCTGGAACTTCTCCCGCTGCATCTCCGACAGAAGCTCGCTCACCCGCTTGTTCTCGGGAATGAAGTATGCCGGCCTTACGAACTGCTGGATGCTGTCTTCCCGCTTGATCTCGCCGGCCGCCATGGACACCAGAATATCTTTTACGTAGAGGATGCCCACAACGGAGTCTACGGTCCGTTCGATGACGGGGTAGCGCGAGTACCCGTATTCCGACACGAGCGCGAGCACGGCCTGGATGGCCGCATCGGACGATAAGCTCACGATCTCCGTCCGCGGCCGCATGGCCTCCGACGCAAGCGTATCGCCGAATTCAAATACTTTATGGAGGAGCTCCTTCTCCTGCTCCTTGAGCGCCCCCTCCTCTTCGCCGAGGTTGATCATTGCCTTAATGTCCTCTTCGGTCACCACCGCAGTGCACGAGAGTCCTCGCGACGCCGTGGGCCCGGCGAAAAAGTCCGCCGTCGCGGCCACGATGCGGGCCAGGGGCGATACCAGCTTCAGGAGGAACAGCATGGGGTGGGCCACGATCAGGGCCAACCGGTCCGGGTTCCTCGACGTGAGCCCTTTGGGCGCCAGCTTCGCAAAGATCACCACGGCGATGCTCATGATGACGGCCGTCACGGCCACCGCCGCGGAGGTCCAGCGGAACAGCTCCGTGGCGGCCACGGTGCCCAGCGCAACGGCAAGGACGATGAAGAAATTCTCGACCAGGAGAAGGGTGCTGTGGAGCCGGTCCCGCGCGAGCGCAAGCCGAAGCGCGGCATCGGCCCGCGCGTTGCCCGCCTCGGCGAGCTTGTGCAGTTTCGCCTTGTTCGCGAACAAAATGGCCGTTTCCGAAGCCGCCAGGAACGCAGCCAGCAGAAGGCACCCGGCCGCCGCGGCCAGGAGGGGCCAGAAATCAGATATGAATGTGATAAATGTTTCCATAGTTAGTTAAGAATCAAATTCTTCTCAAAATGGCAAGAAAATCTAAAAACCATTTTACCACGGATT
>CAKKPG010000101.1 GCA_919901555.1 Nitrospiria bacterium
AATTATGCCATAAAGAGCCTAAACTATCAACAACTATTTTTACAATGCACTAGTCCAACATGCGCGTCCACAGCGACGCGCCAAAGGACGGCGCGTGACGCGCGTGTTGAACCTGTAGGAAAAGGCCATTTTGGGCAAATTTGCTGCCCGTAACTATCTGATTTAAGGCACATTTTAATACGAATAATGGCTTATTCTACAGACTCGTTATCTTATCTTGCTGCATTTGTATCGGGTGCTTTGACCATGTATAATCCTAAATCACCTATCCGGATAGCAGCGGCAATTCTATCTGCGGCGTCGCTTATCGCTGCTTACATGTTCGCCCGTGATACGGCAGAACCGATAATTAACCGATTCATCGTATGGCCCCTGAAAATAGTGCCGAGAGATCGATACACTCCCTGGCAGGAGGTGGTCAGCGGTGCTACGTGCACTCTTGCTCTGCTATTTCCGTCCTTGTTCTGCGGGGCCCTTTTCGGATGCATCTTCCGCAGAATGACTGCTTTCTTGGCCATGCTGATATCAGTTGGTTTGGGCCTGCATTTCTTGATGCACTCGCGCATTCCCAACCCCTGGTTCGCTTGGCTGGAATATTACGCCTATGGTTTTCTTGCCTTATCTTTCGTTGTTTTCAGCGCGCTGGCTGCGAAGCTCTATCGGAAGCGGCTCGCCGATGAACGGCAGCTCGGGCTGAAAGAGCGGGCGATAATTGCCTCGCTGCTCATTGTGATCGTTGCCGTCTCGGGATGGCTGCATTTCTATTATCCTTTGCTGGGGACCCTGGTCCGCGGTGAAAGCTTTGAAGGCATTATCGTGAGCAAAGTCTTCGCTGAAGACATGTCCCCCCGAGGGAATGCGCGCTGGTGGGACATCCGGGATCACGATGTGAGAAAGCTGGAAAGCCGTCTGCATTCCTTTATCGAGAGCAATCGTGCTGAGCTGGACCCTCATATAGGCAACGAGCTGTCGTCGTATCGACGGTGGTACACTCCGGACCGGTCACCGGCAGGCGAAAAAAAGATATCCCTAATCCTGATGCACAGGTCTCAGGTTCCCCGGGCCCAATGGCTGCACATATTCTTCGGCACTTCGGGCGGCGGAGACTTTTACTGCGACACGACCTACTTGCTCGACGAAGACCGGTTCGAGAAATTCAGATGTAATTCAGATGCATGAGCGGACAGGTCGGACAGAACGAAGTAAAGCCCGACGATGATGCTAACGAGCGCATCCACATCGACTTGCCTTGCGGCGAGTGACGCGCGTAATATACCGCCGCTTCGCGGCGGTATATTACCCTGGGTGAGCGGCCGAACCTGATATGCCGCGAAGCGCGGCATATCAAGCCGGTTCGAGACGGACTTGACCCCTGCGGGGTCAGCCGCTCACCCGGGGTGTTGAATTTCATTAAAATCTGTAAAAGGAGTTCGGTACAATGGGTCTCCGTTCATTTATGAAAACATTACTGTTATTGCTTTGTCTTGGTCTGCTCGCGCCCACCACTCTGCCTGCCGAGGTTGCTTCGCCAGCAAAGAAGCCGGTCGCTCAATCGACGATCCAGCGACCTGCATACAGCGAAAGCTTCACGGTCGATCAGTTGCGTTCCTTTGCCTTCGAAGCACTGAGATCCGCATATCCGGATTTCAACTTCAAACTGGTAAACGGCAAGTTGGTTTTTCCGGACGGGACCTCACTCCCCTTTGATGACGGACTTGATAGATCACCACAGGCACTTCTCGATGCTCCCGACATTTTCGACATGTTCTTCTATCGCTATCCAAGTCTTGCCCAAAGAAAGGGTCCTCAGGCAACCACCGGTACAGCGGTACATGATCCGAACGACGGAGCTTTGACCCTGCCAATGAGCCTGCCCTATCTTGCAGATCCCGGACGGATCCGCAATGAAAACTTCTTTCAACAAATGTACGGCTCGACCGAAGAAGCCGTGAAACAAAGACTTGCCCCGGTAAAATGGATTCCTTCTGGAAAGGGGCCAACAATGATGGTCACCACGATCAACGGCGTAAACAAGGCACTCCAGGCCGTGTCCGATGAACTCGATAAACTGCCCGAGCTGTGGCCTTACCTTCTTCGACCCGGAGGAAGCTTCACCTGGAGACCCATCGCCGGGACAAATCGTCTGAGCGTGCATTCCTTTGGAGCAGCCGTGGACATCAACGTCGAGAAATCGAACTATTGGCGTAACGTCAATCAGGACGAGGAGGCACGGCTTGACTACAAGAACAGGATACCGGCAAAGATCGTTGAAGTATTCGAGCGTCACGGTTTCATCTGGGGAGGATGGTGGTACCACTACGACACGATGCACTTTGAATATCGTCCGGAACTTATTGCGTACATGAAAGTCGTTGAACATGCACGCGCGGTTAAGTAGGTAAAAAGCATCTATTCTCAAGAGCAGGATCAGGAAGAAATTAACCATAAGGAGAGTGGAAATGAGAAAATCATGGATAGCATTATGTCTGGCTTTTTTGCTGGCAGCTGGTCAAGTCTATGGACAGAGCACAGGCTCCGGCACCACTGGAACCGGCACTAACCCGACGATCGAGCTCAATATCGGACAGATCGACACCTCGCAATACCCCAAGATCAGGATCTACATTGACATTTACGACGTCAATGGAAAGCTCGTGACCAATGTGGACCCGGGTGCCCTGCAAGTCAAGGAAAAGGACAGCACCGGAAAAGAGGTCCAGGTCACAATCGATGATCTGTATCAGGTCTTTCAGAAAGAAAAGATTAGTTTCAGCCTGGTCCTAGACAAAAGCGGCAGCATGGGGGATGGCTCAAAAATTTTCGACGCTAAAGCAGCTATTTTGAACTTGATCGATGAGATCGCAAAACAGAAGAAAGACACCATTGAGGTGGCCTCATTTAACGACTATGTCTATCTTGACCAGGAATTTACGACCGACTATGAGCAGGTAAAGCGAGCTGTTCGGAATATCGGGGTCAACAAGATGACGGCTCTTTATGATGCGATCTATTCAGCCCTGCTTCGCATAGACAGACAGACTGGTCCCAAATGTGTTGTCGTCTTTACCGATGGAATGGAGAATAAAAGCAGCTACACACGGCAGGATCTGCTGCGGCTTCAGAGTATCATGAACACCCCGGTGTACATCATCGGAATCGGGAGAGATGTGGCGCAGAACGACCTTTCCGACCTGGCGTCCAAGATGCTCGGAAGATACTATTTTGTCGATGTGGTCAATCTGCAACAGATGCTGACCGAGGTGTACCACGACATATTTCAACGTCAGAAGAACCGGTATGCGATACAGTACACCGTTTCCGACGGTGCTGAAAGAAGCGCCCAGCGATCGATTGCGATCACAGGAAAGAACCTATTGGCGCTTTCCATAGGTTCTGAGCGAAAGTATATTCCGAACGCTGATGTAAACACGTCATTCGCCGGCACCTACTGGAACAGTGATTTCATCTTTCCCAACAGCTCGAATGTAAAAGTGACAGAAACGGAGCTCCGACCGCTTTCACTCGCAGAGATGAGGATCGCACGCAACGAGATCTTCGCGCGCCATGGGAGACAGTTTAAAGATCCGATGCTGAACAAATGGTTCTATTCCAAAGCATGGTATCTGAAGATCAATACGAAATACAGTCCTGCAGATTTTGATGCTCTGCCGGACCAGATGAATGCTATTGAGAAGGCGAACATAGCATTCATTTTGAAAACGGAGCAAAACAGGATGAAGAACCAAACCATCTTCCCTGACGCCAGCACGCGGGTGCTCTCCGAATATGACGTCTCCCTGAGCAAAGATGTCCTAAAAAAAGCGCTCAATGAGATCTATACCGCAGAAAAAGTCCCGGTTGGTCAAAAAACGACGCTATCGAAAGTAGCGCTTAAAAATGTCGAGCAGATAGAGGGTATTCTGAATACCAGTGAGGTAAAATACTGATTCACACTGTCGAGAATGTAGCAGAGAACATGGTAATTCCAACAACGCCGTCGAGTGGGTCGCTGAGGAACGCGCCCCTCACGGCGGCGTTATCCCCTCTCTCCGCTCGGGAGGACCAGGGGCCCTGCCGGCACTACCAACTCCATTCCGAGCAAAACGAATCTTCAAATTCTTTCACTTTCCGCCATCACTTTTGTTAAACTATACGGAAACACATGGACTTCTCGGCCCGCCGATACCCCGGTCAGGCCGAAACCCCTAAGAGAAAGGATAACACGATGAAAGCTCTCAAGATAACGGTTTTTCTCCTGGCGGTACTTGTGTTGACCACGCAGTTTGTCCGGCATATCTACGTACGGTATCTCGAGCCGCGGAGCTCGGTCCTGGACACCTACGAGCAGACGGAAACCAAGAAGGCCATCAAGGGCGCCGCATCGCTCGACGAGCTGGTGTCCCGCTATGATGCCGCCAAAAAGCGCATTGATGAGCTTGACAAACAGAGAAAAAAGGCCGAAGCGAACAAGTCGAAGGATGACCGGGACGTCTTACGCGACAAATTCGGAGAAGAGCATAAGGAAGACTATGAGCGGGAGTCCGACTTGAAGGCAGCGATCCAGGAATGGGAACAACGGAGCAGGGAGATCTATGAGCTTCGCGTGTTCTGGCTGTTCGGCTTCGCCTTTTTCCTCGCCGGCGCGATACTGCTCGTCAAGGGGCGCGAATGGCCGGGCATGGCCTTCATCGTGTCCGGCATCGTCGAAACGATCTGGTGGACAAGCCCGTCCTTCCGGTTTGCGGGCAGCCCGCTCGAGTTTGAGCGGCTGCTCATGAATAAACTGGTGTTCACCGTCATTACGCTCGGCCTAATCATCGCCGCCTGGGTCATGCAGGAGAGGGTCCCGAAAAGGGTCAGGACCCGCCGGTAAATAGCCGCAAGCGCCGTTACCTTACATTAAAATTGCTTTTACGAACTCGGAAAAGCGCTCGTCGAGTATTCTGACGAAATATGCATTCCCATCGCGGCCTATGCGAGTGATGTGGTGAATACCGTCATCTCTCGCGACCTGGCCGTTGAATGTAAATTTTTCTGAGTCTTTCTCTATTGCGAGTTCGACCTGCTCGCCCGGGGTGAGCTTGAGCATTGCACCTCCAACTTTTATACCTCCCTCTGAAAGGTCGACTGAATAAATCTGCATTGTCTGCGTACCGGTCTTGACCTCGACTCTAAGCTCCCTTTTTATCCTTGTTTGGCGCCTTTTTTCCCTTCCAGAGATGGTCATGCGTCTCTCCTTTCACAGAGGGGGACATACCCTTGGCACTAAGTCCAAAGGCCAAGAGTGAAGCTATGCAGCATGGGGCGTCAAACGCGTCGGTACTGACCCTGACCCCTGCAACGACTCTCGGAAATCATTATTGTAAAGGTACACCAAAATTCCGTAAAATTCAAGGTGTGTTTACGAGTAAGAGCAGCGATAGCCGGATCGCCGTGGAGTAAATTAAAATTGATGGTTTCGTGATAAGTCATTTTTAAACCGCAGAGACGCGGAGGCACGGAGAAAAGCTCCTAAATTTCAATACGTTCTTCTCAGCGTCTCAGCGCCTCAGCGCCTCAGCGGTGGATTTTTAGTTTTTACGACTTCATCAAAATTATCTTTTTTTACTTTTTCCTCATCAGAAAATACAGCTCCCCTTCCTGCTGCATGTACCCCGCCGCGATCTCCGCCTCCGGCCCCTGGCCCCAGAAGAGGTCCACCCTGCCCGGGCCTTTGATGGCGCCGCCGGTGTCCTGGTTCACCACGAACCGGGTAAATGGCATCCACTCTTTGATGGCCCCGTTTTCGATGACCGGCCTTTCCGTGCGGATGATCCCCAGCGCGCCTTTCGGGAAAAGCTTGCCGTCCGTAGCGACGGACCGCCCCGGGGTAAGCGGCACGCCGATGCTCCCGAGGGAGGGGCCGGTGTCGACGCGGAAGAAGACATAGCTGGGGTTCTGGTTCAAAATTTCGAACAGCTGGTCGGGGTGCTCGCGGAGGTAATCGCGGATGGCCTGCATGGACATCTTGTCCTTCGGGAGGGCGCCGGTGTCGATAAGGTATTTGCCGATGCTCCGGTAAGGCCTTCCGTTCTGGCCGTCATAGAGCACGCTTATGATGTTCCCGTCGCCGAGGTCCGCCTTGCCCGAGCCCTGTATCTGGAGGAAATAGATGTCCACCGGCTCCTTGCACCAGAGTATCTCCATGCCCTTGTTTGCGATGGCCTGCCTGTGGTTGATCTCCTCGCGCGTGTAGTAGGGAATGACCTTTTTATTATCGAGCCGTCCGAAGATCTTGTTCTTTGGAAAGCCATTGCCGAACAGCGTGAGGTCTATCTCTATGATGTCCTCCGGTCTTTTGTAGAGAGGATATTTGTACACGTCATCGGCGTTCAGTCTGCACGTAAGCACCGGCTCGTAGTATCCGGTGAACAGCACCCTGCCGCTGTTGTTCGATCCGACGGAACGGTAGAGGACGAAGTCCTTTTTGATCTGTTTTACCTTTTGATCATAGGTGAGTGAACTGTTCTCTATTATCAGGAGAAAATTCTGGAGCGTCACGACCATGTCAAGAACGGCAACACGGTCCGGCCCGAGGGAGAACCGGGTCTCCGGAGGAAGTTTCTTGTAATACTCCAGGCTCTGCCGCACCGCGGAAGCGATATCCTTAAATTCAAGATCGTCCCGGGGTTTTACTCCCCGCCACCAGGAGACCTGTTCAAGCGCATCCTCCGGCTTCGTCACCGGCAGACGGGCGCAGGCGAAGAGGGACAACAGAACGAACAGTGCTAAAATCCCTTTTTTCATACGCTCAACCATGAAGCCTGCCTGAAGGCGGACCAAAATACATAAGCACCATCATTCTATCAAAAGCATAGGGAGGGAGTAAAGGAAAATATCTCAGCAGAGCGCAGAATGCGGAGCCCTCTGTGTCAATAGAGCTGAGACTGGAAGACAGGGAAAATGACGCGGGGCGCGATAATATTGGCCCTTGACTTCCGGGCCGGAGGGCGCGATTATATATTGTAGAAGTTCGGAAGCTTTATTTGCCCTATGAATGGCCGCGAAGACTCTCAACTTCGCGGCTTTTTTGTTGCGAATTTCCGCACTCTTCTATTTCATGAAAAGGAGGGACCGTACAATGGCAGTAAAAGGAACCGTGAAATGGTTCAATGAATCCAAAGGCTTTGGGTTCATTGCCCGGGAAGACGGGGGAGATGTCTTCGTACACTTCAGCGAGATCGAGGGTGAAGGCTACAAGACCCTTGCCGAGGGCGAGGAAGTTACGTTCGAGGTCGTTGACAGCCCCAAGGGCCCCAAAGCGGCCCACGTGGTAAAGAGGGAACGCTCAGCCGCCTGAATTCCGAATGAGGCAGGCCCCGCCCCTTCGGGGCCTGCCTGTTTGCCCTTTTTGTATTTCTCCCGCATTACCTGTCAACGCAATTCATGGCTCTATCATCTGAATAACGGCTGCTGTTCTGAGGTCGTTTCATTCTCTCCATCATCCACCTGCCTGCCCAAAGCATTCCACTCCGGATCATGCCGCAGAAAGGCCGTCATCGCCCGGTCTTTATCGGTAGTGGCATAACAGTAGACGCATCCATGGGCGCAGGTATCGTAAGCTCCGATATCAACACTTTTCGTGCAGGCACATTCCTTTCGTGTGGATGCCACCCGGGTATCAATGGGGGCGTTAAAAATTTCCGCGAGGTATCGCCCGTCTATGCAGCTTGCCTTGTGCACCATCTCGGACAGAAGATGATCGTTGCAGCAGGCGTATAATCGTATTCCGCAGGCTTCGGCCCTGCGGGCCAGGCGGCCGGCGTATTCTCTTTTCTTTTCCACGGACATCTCGATCAGTGAATGGTCGGTATATTTCCGCAGGTTGTTTATCACCTTCTTATAAGGATAAACGAAGCTGATGGAGCACGCGCGGGCATGTCCCTTCAGCATCTCGGCACATTGTATAAACCGCTCTTCATGAACTTCGAAGGACAGCTTGTCGGTAATACAGAGAGGATCATACCTCCAGATAATCTGCTCGGCCGAATATCTCCTGACCAAATAATGATAGTCCTCTATCGCCTCCCTGTACCCGGGCGCATGAAGCTCCAGTTCTTGATTTGCCGTTATAGTGAAGTGAAAGAGGAGCTGTTTGCTGGTCTTCTCGATGAATTCCAGTTTGCTGAGGAGAGGTCCGTAATGCTTCGACCAGAAGACGATGGCGCTTACGTCCTGCGGCTTGAGAGAGACCCGCGTCATCTTTCCCGAATAGGGGTGTTTCACGAAGGTGAAGCCTGCTTTCAGCCTGCCCGCAAACCAGCCTGAATAAAACGCGGGGATATCCGTCCGCCTGCTTGCAGATATTATGTGCGGCATGTCCTGTCCCTTCCCTGCCTTCCTGGTGAGCCGACCTTTTTGTCTTTCCTCGGCCCTGGAGAAAGTCGTCATCACGGGATAGAGAACGGGAGAAGCTGTGGAAGGATCACGGGAGCGTGGTTATATCATCGATTGCATTCCATGCGGCGAAGATCCGTGTGTTATTACAGTCAGCGTCAACGGGACGCAGAAAGAAGCCCGCCTTGTTGCCGCCGGACTTTAAAAAGGAGATGACTTTGTCGGGGGCCACGTCAGCCTCCAGGAAACCCACGAGTTTCTCCCCGTCCCGGAACTTGATAAAGACCTTGCGCCCCGGCTTCTTGCCCGGACGGTAAACCTTCTTTTCCTGGTAATCTTTAGAGCCCTCGAAGGTTCTTACGTAAAAGAGGGCCTTCAGATCCTCAACAGGCACTGCGTGTTCTTTGCCGGTAGCCGCCTCTTCAATGATGACAACCGCTGAATCACCGGTAAACCCGTTGACACATCCCTTCAGCAGCCTCTTGTCGTTAAATCTCGCCACGACCTTTTCATGATCACCCATCCCGGGTCCCACCGTCCTTATAAGGTTTGATACGACGTCCCCGCTCTGCCCGGACCCTAATCCCTGTTGTTGCCTTTTCCCTTCCCCTGTCCGCGACCGTGTCCCTTGCCGTGCTTCTCATTTCATTCCGCTTTCCAGAGAAACTTCAGCATCGTCTCCCTGAGCTCGCGGGGGTTGAGCGGTTTCGTGATGTACCCGTTGGCGCCGAGGACAAGGCACTTCTCCCGGTCCACCTGCTCGCCCTTTGTCGTGATGACGATGATGGGCGTGTCCCTTTTCAGCTCATTGCGGACGGCGTTGATCAGCCCGGCCCCGTCCAGTTCCGGCATATTCATGTCCGTCAGGATAAGGTCAACGTCCTGTTTCCTGAGCTTCTCCAATGCATCGGCGCCGCTCACGGCCTCGGTAATCTTGACGCCCGGCAGCATCTTGATGAGGTGAAACAGGAGGAACATGCGCATTGTCTGGGAATCGTCGGCCACCAATACCCGTTTGTTCGCAAAGGACATCATTCCGTTCGAAACTCCTCGTGGGCTGATCTGTCTCAGAAAGCCGCTTACCCTGAGAAGATAATATAATTTACAGCGATAATCAAGCAAATTTTGGCGAAGACAAAGAGAAAATGTCAGGCCCCGGACCAACGGGAATGAGGGACAGGGGAAGGCCTCGCCCATTTGCAGATCATGGTCCAGGGCTATAAAAGAGCGACACCATTTTTCTCTTCTCACGCGTTCGTGACTGTCCGGCTTCCCCTGAGAGCACCATCCGCGTGAGGCGCCCTGGGTCCCGCACAAGGAGCTCGGTTCCCCGGCGGATCATCTCCGGCCATATTTTTCCGGCCTTCTTCTCAAAAATGGTCTTTGCATCGGCGTGAACCACGTGCCAGTCGCCCCGCCGTACTTCCCGTTCAAGCTGCCCCGGCGACCAACCGGCATACCCCGCATAGACCCTGAAGTGCCTCCCCGTCCTCTGCCTGTCGATCATGCGGCTGAGCACTGCCATGCTCGAGCTGACGTACACGCCGTCGAAAACTCGCTCGGACTCTCCGGGATTGCCCGGGGACCGGATGAGCAACAGGGCCTGACGTCCCTCTACGGGACCGCCGAAGTAAAGGTCGTCGGTCTTTTTCGTGAGCGCAGGGACGTCCGGAAAGGCTTCGGCAAGCGATAACCTGGTAGGGCGGTTGATGATCAATCCCACCGCGCCGAGCCGGTGATAGCTGATCAGGAGGACGACGGTTTCCTGGAACCGGGGGTCGCCAAGATTGCGGCTCGCTACGAGAAATTTTCCCTTTGACAACTCCGCGTCGAATTGGTCCGGTTCCGGCAGCGGGGGCGGATCGGGGTTTCGCGAGAGACGATGGATATCACCCGGGCCGGGAAGCAGGGGCCCGGTGAACGAGAGGCCGGGCGGAATCGCAAGGAACGCAGCAACAATGACGGCGGTCAGGAACAGGAGGGCCGCGCCTATTCTTTCCGTACTGTCAAATACGGGAGGTATCTTCATGCGCTCATCACGCCCCGCCCCTGAACGTAAGGGCCGTGCCGGCCCTTCTGATCCCGATCCGATCGTCGCCGGAATTGCGCTTCGGCGAAGAACAAATCCGGACGACGCCGGAGGTTCCGTTCCGGCTTACCGGATGCAACGAGAGTAGCAGAAGACGACGGGGCTGTCAACCGCCTTCGCGACACAATAAAAAACAATAAAAAACATGGTTGCATTTTCCGCCAAAATATGACATTATTAAGCCCGAACGATGAAGAGACTGTTCTTAAAGAAAACCCTTGCCGAGTTGACGGTCGAGGCCTTTGATGAGGGTCGGCATGGGCTGAAAAGGTCCCTCGGCCCGGTCGACCTCATACTCCTGGGGATCGGCGTCGTCATCGGCGCCGGCATCTTTGTGCTCACCGGCCATGCCGCCGCAGCGGTCGCGGGTCCCGGCATTACCTTCTCCTTCATCATCGCGGCGGTGGCCTGCGTCTTTGCCGGGCTCTGCTATGCGGAGTTCGCCTCCATGATCCCCGTTGCCGGCAGCGCCTATACCTACGCCTACGCAACCCTGGGAGAGTTCGTTGCCTGGATCATCGGCTGGGACCTTATTCTGGAATACAGCCTCGGCGCAACGACCGTTGCCATCGGATGGTCAGGCTACCTCGTGAGCTTCCTGAAGGGCTTCGGCATCGTTCTCCCCGAAGCGCTCACGTCGCCGCCCTTCCTGTACAACGTAGAGACGCAGAGCTGGGCCTTCACCGGTGCGCTCTTCAATCTGCCGGCGGTCTTCGTCGTTGTCTTCGTCACCGTCATCCTCGTCATCGGGATACGGGAGTCGGCTTCCTTCAACGCCTTTATCGTCTTTCTCAAAGTAGCTATCATCCTCGCCTTCATCCTGGTCGGCGTCTTCTTCATCAAGCCCGAGCTCTGGCATCCTTTTGTTCCGGAAAACAAGGGTGTCTTCGGCGTCTTCGGCTGGAGCGGCGTTCTCCGGGGAGCAGGCGTCATCTTCTTCGCCTATATCGGGTTCGACGCGGTCTCGACCCTCGCCCAGGAAGCGAAGAACCCGAAAAGGGACATGCCCATCGGCATCCTGGGCAGCCTCCTGATCTGCACGATCCTCTACGTAGCGGTTTCCCTGGTCCTGACCGGCGTGGTCTCCTACACAAAGCTCAACACGCCGGCGCCCCTTGCGGTCGCTCTCGATGCCATGAATCTCCAGGTGTTCTCTCCCCTGCTGAAGATCGGCGCCATCGCCGGCCTGACCTCGGTCGTCCTCGTCCTCCTTCTCGGACAGACCCGGATATTCTTCTCCATGGGCAGGGACGGCCTCCTGCCCCCCTTCGCGGCAAAGATCCATCCCCGGTTCAGAACGCCCTACATCAACACCATCATCACCGGAATCATTACGGCAATCGCGGCCGCCCTGCTTCCTATCGGCATCGTGGGAGAGTTGGTGAGCATCGGCACGCTCCTCGCCTTTGCCATCGTCTGCGCAGGCGTTCTGGTCCTGCGGTACACCGATCCCAAGGCGCCGCGGGTGTTCAGGGCGCCGGGGGGCGCGGCGACCCCCATCCTCGGCATCCTCACCTGCCTCTACATCATGTCGGGCCTTCCCCGGGACACGTGGATCAGGCTCTTCATCTGGCTGGCGCTGGGCCTCGTGATCTATTTCAACTATGGAATAAAGAAAACGAGGATGGGCAGGAAAAAAACCTGAGCAGCCCCGGTGAATCAGTTGAAAACAACAAAAAGCCCTGAGCCGGTGGTCGGCTTGGGGCTTTATTCGTCTCGCTCTGAAACGTGGCCGTAAAAAACTCGTAACTACTCGGGTCTGCCGCTGAGCACAGGCGCAAAAAAGCGCGCCGTCGTCGTGTTTCCCGCCTCATGCATCAACCGGCCGCGGCGCCGCTCTCTGCGCCCTGCCCCGGCTTACAGGACCCCGGCCTGTATCGACAAATAGATCATGAGCGTCATCGCCATACCGGCGATCACGGCGTTGCCGATCAGGATGATCCGCACCGCCTGCCTCTTCGCAACATCGTTGCGGCGGCCGGCGCTTTTTTTCGCCGCGCGGACCGTCAGCCAGCCGAGGACGGCCGCAACAAGGATATAAGCCGGGATAACCGCCAGACCCTGCGAGGTGAGTTCCCTGTGCCTGATCGCATACTGGTACAGCACGACGAAGAATATTCCTCCGAACAAGCCGATGAGGAGGGACAGGAGCACTCCCAGGCCGGCGGTGACGTCCGTAAAGACCGCGACGAGGGCGCAGGAAATAAGCAGAACGCCGGAGAAATACAGTATGCCCCCCTTCGAATACAGGAGAACGCCCGCGGTAATGAACAGCACGAGCGGTACGAGGACCGCCACAATTGCCGTCCGGATGATGAGCTCCTTCTCGCCCTCCTTTTTGTTTTTCAATATGGCGAACGACCCGATCCGGTCCCGCAGGCGAGAAAGCGTGCCCCGGAGATACTGACCTGTCATCTTCATCAGCTTCCTCCCTGTTTTTCCGAGTGCATTTGAAAGCCGGGGCAAGGGTGGCCCCAAGTGCACTACCGGGTCCCTACTTCACCGCTTCGATCTTCACGACATTCTCGTACATGGAGAAAAGCGCCATACGCCATCCATATTTCTTGATTATGACTTTCTTCCCCTTTAACCGTATCGCCTCGTTCTGGACCGTGCCGGAATCGAACTTGAGCCGGTACTTGGCGTCCTCGTTGACAAGAGGCCGGTATTCCGTGGCGATCATGAACCGCCCATCCACCTTCGTCATCTGGGCGTCGGTTATCCTCGTCTGGACCGTGTCGGGAATGAAATAGCTGTACAATGCCGCCAGGGAACCAAAAAAGAGCAGAAGCAGGACCGTTTTGATTTTCATGTTTGCAGGACCTCCGTCAGAGTAATCTCCTCGCACTCAGGCTAATTTTCAAGTCCGGTGTCATTCCCATGCCCAAAAACCTACAGCACTATTCCCAGTTCGGAAATCCGTTTCATGACTCAAAAATAGTACAGAACGGGAAAAAAGGCAAGAGATTTACGGGTCCCGTCCGGGCACAAAGCAAAAAGCCCTTCACCATGTTTCAGACAAAGGGCTTTTTGTATTCGCGCTGATTCGAGCACATTCGCCGCTGATTATTGCCACCAGGCGCCAAGCTTCACTTCGTGGCTTAGGGTTCCGCGGGCGCCGTCATGCTCAGCCCGTCCGCTTGAACAGCAGCAGACGATAAGATTTGTACTTCTTGAAGTTCTTCCCGTCTCGCCGGCCGCTGAAGTGCTTCTTCTCGTAGTACTCCATTTTCTTGCGGAACTTCCAGCGCACGAGCCGCATCAAGAACGGATACTTGTCGGCGATCCGGGTGAGGAGCATGTGATACGCGGGCTGCAACGCCTCGCGGTAGGTCTGGTCGAGCAGGTCGAAGGTGCGTGCGATCCCGTCGGTCATGTCGATATCATCAACCTGCTTGAATGAGTGCTGGGCGATCGTCTTCCGGAACTCCACCAGGTTGTGCCCGCCGCCGATCGGGCTCTTATCCTCGGCCGGAACCGCGAAGATGTCGGTGATCAGCACGTGCCCGCCGGGGTTCAACAGGCTCAGCGCCTTGGTGAACGCCACATCAAGCGGCCTGATGAACAGCAGGCTCTCGCTGAAGACGATGAGGTCGTAGCGACGGTCGGTCGCGAGGTCCTGGAACTTGGTCTCGAAGACCGTGGCGCGCCCGGTCAGCATCTGCTTCGCCACGCTCGTCAGGAACCCGTTCGGCGACACGCAGTCCACCTTATAGCCGCGGTCCAGCAGCTTGCGCGCCGTGTTTCCCACCCCGCATCCGACGTCGAGGATCGTCTTTACCCCCTGCGGGATCTTGGACATCAGCAGCTCGGTATAGTTCGCCTGGGCCTGGGCCAGGTTCTGCATCTCGACCGGCAGGCCCTCCGGCCAGTAGCCGTAGTGGAGGTCCCGGATGTTGAGGAGGTGATGCCCGAGGACGTATCCGATGGCGAGGCCGAACTCACTCGACGGGAGCCCGGCGACGGGCGGGAGATTGGCCATCGTGATCGCCACCTGGCCTTTTGAGGCGCTGTTCATTGTTTCCGGCATATCAGTCACCATCCTTGCAATATAATTTGGTATTACCGTCAGCAATAGTAATGCTAAATTTACTTATTGTCAATTATTAATTCAAAAAAAAGGTAATCCCTCAGTGACGGGGATACATGAGCAGGGGGGAGCAGCTCTTGAGCGATAGACGCGCTTGTAAGTGCCCCGCAAATCATGGTAAAACCACTTATCCCAAAGCAGGCACGTGCGAAGCGTACGTGCTGCGGGGACAGGACGTATATCCTTGTGCAACCATTGCCCACTGTGCACGCTTGCGCGGCAGAGCGAAAGGGCTGCTCCCCCCGTAACTGAGGGATTCCAAAAAAAGAGCCCTTCACCGTCCGTGATCACAGCCTATCATACGACTTCACTTTATCCCTTCTTCTCGCCAACTCACTACGGTAATGTCTCCCGACCGAGGAAGCATGTTCCTTGAGCCACTCCGTCAGTTTTATCCTTCCCGCTGGCGGTGAGCCGGTATAGAGAAGATCGGCCATGAGTCCTTCGATTTCATCACGGGTAATCGTCACGTCGTGATGGAGAAAGCTCACAAAAATTCCCAGGAAATATCCCATATCCGGTGCGATTGAGATGATCGGTCTTCGCTTTCCTATGGTTTTACCTATTGCTTGCGCCAACTCGCGGTAAGTAAATGTCTCGGGGCCGATTGCGTCAAGAATGACATTTTTCACTGTTCGGCCCTGTTCCACCGCTAACTCCGCCAAATCATCAACATGGATGGGCTGCAGCCGGTACTTGCCGTCGCCGAACACCCCGAAGACCGGGAACCTTCGCAGGAACCAGGCGATATTATTGATCAGCATGTCTTCCTTGCCGAACAGTACGGCAGGCCTCAAGATAGCATAGGACAATCCCGACCCGATCAATGCCTTCTCCAGTTTTGCCTTCCCGCTGAAATATTCGAAAGGAGAGTCTTCAGACGGGTTGGTGATGCTGATGTGGACGATCCTCTTGATCCCGGCATTTTTTGCCGCATCAAACAGCTTCAGGCTGTTCTCTACAGCATGGTTGTAGGAAAAATCCTTATAGTTGAACCGCACCCAGTAATTATTATAGAGAACGGAAACGTCCGTGAGGGATTGGACGAGCTTTTCGGGATCGTCAAAATTGTACGGGTAGGCCTTGACCTGCCCTTCAAAAGGATTCTCGCGATCGGGCGAGTTGGTGAGCGTCCTGACCTCATGGCCTGCATCAAGCAGCCTTCCGGCAATGTATTTACCGGAAAATCCGAACGCCCCGGTAACCATATGAATCTCTCTTGACGTCATAAGCACCTCCCGGCCACAGTGACTCTTCATCATTTCTTCTTCACGATGCCCAAAAAGTTCCGCTTCAGGTCCTCGAGGGTCAGCAGAACGCCGACAAGCTGGTCCATCGTCTTGATGAAGTCCTCCAGTTTTTTCAGCCGATCGAGGGCAAATGCCGTATCAACGCTCTTTTCTTTTTTAAGGATTTCCTCGGACTTTGTCCGGATACGGCCTATTCCGGCAAGGGCCTGATCAAACTCCTTCTTCTCCCGTTCCTTCAACACACCCCGGATTATCTTCCAGAAGTCCGTCTCTGCTTCATAAAAATCCTTCCGGTCCCCCTTCACCCAGACCTGCCTGACCATGTTCCACCGTTCCAGCGCCCGGATATTGATGCTCACGTTTCCCTTGCTGATCTCAAGGCTTGCGGCCATATCATCGAGCGTCATCGGCGCGGCCGAGAGATACAACATGCCGTAGAGCTGGCCCATGATCTTGCTGAATCCCCAGAATGACGTGATCCGCCCGAGCGTATCCATGATGCCGTGCCGTACTTCATCCAGTTGGCCGCCCATAACACCTCCCGACTGTTTGTTCTGTTCGTTTAGAATTTTCTAAACAAACTATACACCAGAGTCGCCGTCTTGTCAAGTGTCAAATTAAAGGAACCCGGGAAAGCGGGGGTCCGCGGACAACAAAAAAACCCGCCAGGTTCTTTTCTGACAGGCTTTTCAATTTCCTAAGCTTTTTTCGTGCCTTGGTGCCTTCGTGGCTAGCCTTGGGTTTAGACGTTTTCCGCCATCTCCCAGACACCACAGGGGCAGACCCCGGCGCAGAACCCGCAGCCGATGCACTTGCTTTCATCCACCACGTACTCGTAGGACTTGTTCGCAAGCTTCTTTCGCGTGATGGCGCCGTAGTAGCAGGACTCCACGCACATGCCGCAGTCCCTGCAGGAGCCGCAGGACATGCAGCGGTCAGCCTCTTTTCGGGGCGTGAACTTGACGTCCGTCCTGCAGACCTCGTAGTACTGGGTCTTGACCCGCTCGTAGGGGATCACGGTCCGCTCTTCGGGAACGTAGTCGTAGTTCATGAGCAGGGAGTTGATCTTGTCCGCGGCGATCTTGCCCTGGCCGATGGCGTGGGTCACGAGGCCGGGCTTGGTGGCGTCGCCGATGGCAAAGACCTTCACGTCCGAGGTCTGTCCCAGGTCGTTCACGACGATGTAGCCCCTGTCGGCGTGGATATCTGCAGGCAGGAAATCGAGCACCGGCTTCTCGCCGATGGAGATGATGACCATATCGGCGTCGAGGGATGTGCCGTCCATGAAATAGATCTTCTTTGCCTTGGCGTCGTATTTCTCCGTGACTTTAGGAAACAGGATCTGGGTGCCTCGCTCTTTTGCCATCTCCTGCTCTTTGCCGAAACTGGCCGGCTTCTGCACGTCAACGGCGATGACGGACTCTGCGCCGTGGTCATAGGCCTGGCAGGCGATGTCCATGCCCGCGTTGCCCGCGCCGATGACGACGACTTTCTTGCCTTTTAAATTCCTCGGCTTGCCGAAGTTCACTTCCTTGAGATAGTCAATACCGGCAACGACGTTTTCGGAGCCGGGGAAGGGAATGACCCGCGCTTCATGGGCGCCCACGGCAATCACGACCACGTCATGGTCTTTGTAAATCTTCTCGAACTTCTTCTTGTCCACGACCGAGTTCACATGGACCTTCACGCCGATCTCGGCGAAGCGCGAGAGCTCTTTGTCCAGTATTCTCTTGGGCAGGCGCTCCCTCGGAATGCACATCTCGAGCTTTCCGCCGATTTTGCTCGATGTTTCGTAGAGATCGACCGTATGGCCCTTGAGACCGAGCTGCCACGCAGCCGAGAGGCCTCCCGGCCCGCCGCCGATCACGGCGACGCTCTGTCCTGTTGCCTTTGCTTTTTTCGGGGCCTTGAGATTGAGCGCCGCAGCGCCGTACTCCTTGATGTTGAGGGGCTGGTCGATCCTTCCGCGCGTACAGTCCGTCATGCAAAGATTGGGACAGACCGTGCCGCAGACCGTTGCCGGGAGCGGGCTGTACTGGAGCACGAGCGCCAGGGCCTCGGCGGTCCTCCCCTGCCGGATCAGGGTCGCGCGCTTGTGCGACGGAATGCGCGAGGGACAGGCATAGGCGCAGGGCGGAAGATACTTGTCGTTCTTCCAGACCGGCTTCCAACGCCGCTCTTCGCCCGTGGTGATATAGGGAAGCACGGAACGGTCGTGGGTGAGGTAGGCGCCGAACATGCCGCCTTTGCCCACTTCCTTCTCCCACACGTTCAACCTGAACTCGGTCAGGCCCATCTTGAGCTTGCCCTTGGCCTTGGCCTTCTCAGCAGGGGTATAGGCGATGATCTTCTTCCAGGCGTTGATGTCCTTCGTGAGTTCCTGATAATGGGACATCCGGTCGATGGCCTGGAGATAGGGCCTCATGTTCGCGGTGAGCCATTCCCAGTCCTGGGGCGTGAGGTCCACGACCCGGACGTCGGCCTTGCTGTACTCGTCCTTGATGGGGCCGCGGAAGTAGATGGTGCCGCCCACCATGCCCACGCAGGGCCGGTAGCCGAGGATATTTTCGGGGTCCCGGGGATTGACGCCGCAGACCACGGCGATGCCGCCTGCCTTGAACTCGGCAAAGGAGTCGCCCATGTCGCGGAAATACCAGCTCTGGAGGTCGGGAAAGCGCGGGTTCTTTTTGGTCATGGTGTCGCACCGCGCGCCGCCGCCGCCCTGGACATAGAGGATGCCCTGGGCCCCGGCATTGTGCGCGCCGTTCGCCACGTCGCCCAGCACCGTGATGGCGGCCCCGCAGTTGATCCAGCCCGTGTCGTCGGAGGACGAGCCCTTGACCGTGATCTCCGTGCCTTCCATGCCCATGCTGCCCACGCGCTGGCCTGCCGTGCCCTCGATGGTGACCTTCACCTTCTCGCCCCGGGGCCAGATGCGTCCGCCGATGCCGTGCTGGCCGTTAGCCTGGATGGTAAGTTCGCGGGTGCCTTCCTTGACGGCCTTCTGCAGTTGCTCATCGAGGTCCTTGGAAGAGACCCGTTTTCCGTTAACATTGCCTTTGATGATCATTGTTCCCTCAAAAGATAGTAGGTAGTAGACGGTAGACAGTAGACAGGGAAAACGAATTACGGTTTCGCATTTCCCCGTATGCTGTCTACTCCATACTGCCTACTGCTTTTTCTCTTCCCGTTCCCTGTATGCTACCTACTGTATGCTGTCTACCGCTTTTCTAACACACGTAGCTGATCTGCAGCCGGTCCGCGATGTCCTTGTCCCCCACGCCCAGCGCGTCGGACATGCCGATGGGGAGCTCGGTGCTTCTCCCGAGCGGCGCGAAGATCTTCTTGAGCTCCACGTCGGCGGCCTTGAAAACTTCGACCACCCTCTCGGCCACCTTGTCCGGGTCGAGCCTGCGGTAAAGCTTCGGGTCCTGGGTCGTGATGCCCCGCGGGCACTTGCCGAGGTTGCAGACATTGCAGCGGTTGTACTCGTCGCCGAAGCAGCCTGCCGCGGTCTGCATGATGTACTTGCCGATATCCACGGCAGAGGCGCCGAGCATGATGAGCGCCGCCGCGTTGGCGGCCAGATTGCCGGCCTTGCCCACGCCGCCGGCGGCGATGAGCGGGAGCTCGTTCTGCTTGCCCTGCTTCACGAGGTCCAGGTAGCAGTCGCGGATGTTCGACGCGATGGGATGGCCCATCTTGTCCATGGACACGTTATAGGCCGCGCCCGTGCCGCCGTCTTCGCCGTCAATGCAGAGCGCCGCTGCGTAGGGGTTCCGGGCGAGGTTGTTGAGCACCGCCCGGGCCGTCTTGGTGCCCGAGATCTTGGGATAGACCGGGACGCGGAAGCCCCATGCCATGGACATGGAGGTGATCATCTTTGCCACGGCCTCTTCGATGGAGTATTTCGTCTGGTGCGTCGGAGGAGAGGCAAGATCGACGAACTGGGGCACGCCTCTGATCTTCGAAATAAGACCGAGCACCTTGTATGCCTGGAGCAGTCCGCCGTCTCCGGGCTTTGCGCCCTGGCCGTACTTGATCTCGATGGCGCAGGGGTCCTCGATCATATCAGGCAATGCATGAATGATCTCGTCCCAACCGAAGTAACCTGACGCGATCTGGAGGATGAAATACTTTATGGCGCTCGACTTCAGGATGCTCGGCGGCATGCCGCCCTCGCCCGAGCACATGACCACGGGAAGCCCCTCGACCTCGTTGAGATACGTGATGCCCATGGCAAGGCCTTCCCACATATGGGGAGAGAGGGCGCCGATGGACATGCTGCCGATGCGGATGGGGTATATCTCGCGCACCGGCGGAACAAATACGTTCGGATCGACCGTGAGCCTGTCCCCCTCTACTTTGATCGGAAGATGGTCGGCGCTGAGATTTCTCCCTAAAAGCGTCCGGATGCGAAACTCGTGCCTGCCGGCGTCGAGGGCCGGGTCCGTGAGCATGGAGATGCGCGTGAACTTGAGCTTGTCCAGCGTCGAGACCGAGGGATCGTTCCTGCGTCCGCCGCGCATATAGGGGATGCCGCCCTTGTTCTTGAAGTGGTAGAACTTGTGCTGGAAGTTGTACTCAGGGAAGATGGCCTCCGTGGGGCAGACGAGCGCGCAGGTCCCGCAGCCGATGCAGTAGCGCTCGATGTCCGTTGACTGCTTCACCACGTGGGTCAGCCTGCGCGTCACCTTCGGCTCAGGGCTCGATCCTTCGGACGTCACGGTCCGCTGGATGTTGACCGCGGGCTCGATGGCCTTCACCGGGCAGACGGCCGTGCAGCGGCCGCAGCGGGTGCAGCGGTCCTCGCGCCACCGGATGATATAGGGAAACTCCTTGAGAGAGAGCTTGTGGTTCTGGTCTAAGCGTGAAGCTGGTTCCATACCGTAACCTCCCGCGCGCCGGGCGCGATGATCACCATGTCGTACTTCATGGGGAAGATGTCCGTCGACTTGTCCCGCTGCGGGACCGCGGAATCCAGGCCGCAGACCTCGGACATGAGGCCGTACTTGCCGGGAACGCCGCCGACCACGCCGGGCCGGAGCTTCTTCGCGTCCTGCACCATGAAGACCGAGCCGTCGGGCGTGAACCCGATGACGCAGTTCGGGCCGTCGATGCAGAGCGGCCGGAGCGAGCGCTTCAAAAGCCGGATGGCCTGGGCATCGGAGCGCGTATCGATCTCCTTCTCCTTGAGCGGCGTGATGACATCCTTATAATAGTGGAGCGGATATCCGAGTGAGCGGTTCACGTAGTGCGCGATGTGGGTGAAGACCTCGGAGTCCGAGTTGTAGCCCATGTACCCGGGGTTGCCCCGGCCCATGAGAAATTCCCTGATCGGCACGAATGCCGTGTTCTCGCCGTTCGTCATGGTGCCGTAGCCCTGGATGAAGAAAGGGTGGCAGGCGTAGAGGTAGATGGCGTAGTTCGTGTTCTGCCTGCCCTGGGCCAGGACGATCTTCGACTTGATGTCGGACTTGTCCAGATTGAAGAACTCGCCGAGTTGGAGCGGGTCGCCCACTTCCTTGAGCGTCAGCACGTCGGGATAGAAGGAGAAGGCAAAGATGGAGCCGTCGGGCTCTCCCATCTTCCTGATGGCGAGCCGCGTGTTCATGAGCAGGTCTTCCTTCTCCGATTTCGGCTTGTCCCGGTATTCGGCGGGATAGTCGTAGACCTTGACGAGGTAGTGGTCCCTGCGCTCGACGCCGGGGACGTTCTTGATCGCCGGTTCCCAGGAAAACTTCTCCGCGAACCCCCGGGACCTCATGAACGCGGTGAGATCCTCCACGCCCTTGTTCGAACAGATGGTGGAGAGGATGGGAAAGTCCTTGAGGTCCTTGAAGGGCCCGCCCAGGTCCTTGAGCATCAGGCCCAGGCCCGAGCCGTCATGGCCTTCCTTCATGGTTTCGAGCGACAGGATGTTCTCCATGGGGGAGATATACTCGCTCGACGTGATCGCACTTAAACGACACATATGGCTTACTCCTCTACGAAAAAGCAGCATAGCGCAGAGGGCATGGAGCATGGCGCCGTGCCTAAATCTTTACTCTATGCGCTCTGCTCTTTGCTCTTTGCGTTGTGTTCGGTCTTTGCTGCCAGGCGGGAAAAACCCTTCACAAGCCTACAAACGACCTCTGCATAAATTTTAATCAATGTGAAAAAAAGCCCCTTTTATAGGGGCTTTCGGCACGGTGCCTTCATAGCAAAGCTTGAATAAAATACACCTACTCATGCTTCTCTGTCAAGCCGAAATTTAGCAGGCCAGGGTTGAAGAGTCACCTCCTCAACTCGTTAACTACCGGACTCCCCAACCCTTATCTTAAGGCAGCGCTTCTCCCCGATGAGCAGCGTAGGGGCCGCAACATGGCCATTCATGCGGCTTTGCCCCCCTCGACGGCCCCTGCCTTCTCGAGCAGCTGCACCACTTCTTCGTCGGTGACCTGGGTGAAGTCGAGGTAGTGGTTGCCCACGGACATGAAATCCGGCGGCGTCCCGATGCAGATGAACTCGTCGGCCATGCCCCGGAGTTCTTCGGCGGTCACGGGCGGAGCAACGGGAACGGCAATCACGAGCTTCCTGAGCCCTTCCTTCTTCAAGGCCTCAATGGCCGCCTTCATGGTGGCGCCGGTGGCGACGCCGTCGTCAACGAGGATGACGGTCCTGTCCTTGAGCGCCTTGATGGCCGCGCCTTTCCGGTAGAGCGCCACCCTGCGGACGATCTCTTCTTTCTGCCGGGCCGTTTCCTGCTCGACATAGGCGTCCGTGGCGCCGCCGGAGGAGGACAGGATTTCCTTGTTGAGAACGACGGTCCCTGTTTCCGCAACCGCGCCTGCCGCCAGCTCCGGCTGCCGGGGAAAACCGATCTTCCGGACGATGAGAACGTCGAGGTCCGCTTTGAGCTGTGCGGCTATCTCGAAGCCGACAACGACCCCGCCCCGCGGCAGGGCCAGCACAAGTACGCCCTCCCGGCCTTGGTACTTTTTCAGCAGCCCGGCGAGCTGCCTTCCTGCATCTCGTCTGTCAACAAACATGGCTGTCACCACCCTCGAGGGTGTGCGCGCTCCGAAGAAGCGGGCTTTCCGTTACCGGAAGACAGGATCACGCTAACGCCCCGGTCCTCACCGTTCACGCCGGTATGTGCTACAGGCTCCAGGACATTTTTCATGGTGCATCCTCCTACATCCATAATAACACCGCTGTCAATACCCGGACGCTTAATGAGGATGCACATGGGGAAGGAGCGGCATGTCCTGCAACAGAAGGAGCAGAAAGAAGGCAGGGAATGGATGAGATGGCATGGACAATAAGGCTCAGCAGTACAGCGGATCCGCGCAGGTAGAGCCCCTCCAGCGGCCTGCTGATCGGGTCATCGCCATCAAATGAATCTTTGTCGAGTTCGTCGTCCCGAGGTCGATGCTCAGGACGCGAACTTGGCCTTTGGCGGGAAAGGTGCGAG
>CAKKPG010000102.1 GCA_919901555.1 Nitrospiria bacterium
CCCGGTGTCAGGCGAGATGACCTGATACACGCGGCCTTTGTCGTCGTATTTGTAAGTCGTCGTGTTGTTGTTTGCGTCCTTCACGGAGGTCAGATTGTTATTCGCGTCGTAGACGTAAGAGATCATGACGGCCTTCGCATCGGTCTTGCTGATCATGTTCCCAGCCGGAGAGGGCCTTCCGGAAAAGGACTGGAAGGCTCTCCTGCATTATCTCGATGCGCTCGTACAGAAGAACATCGGCATAGCGACGGGGTGATGTCGGGTTGCGCTTCGCTTAACCCGACCTACTGCTATGTGTTCCATAGCTGTAATATTATGTAGATATCAGAAACACTATTGAGGACACTATCCAAGAGAAGAGCATTATAGATGAACTTATTTTATATGAAACTTTACCCACTACTGCTACTGCTATCGCTCCTAATATAAAGCTCCAGATCGTAAAAATGTCAAATTCTGATAAAAGATAAAACCCAATTTTATGAGTGAAATTACTATTAGCAACTAGTTGCGCCAAACTCGTTTTATAATAAGATATTTTATATTGCCCGCCAAAACCAAGCGCCCCCTCGTAATCGGTCCATAATGCTCGAATAGACTCTCTAATAAGCAGTGGAAGCAAAGTAAATGTCAGCACCGTCACTAAGACTCTTATATTTGATTTGATATGTAAAAAATAGAATACTATTTTTATGCACACAACGTTTAGAAGCACTTGAAAACCAGTTTGCAAAAAATACAACAAACCAGCTATAACTGCATAAAGTACCATACCCAGCAAACTAGGATGTTTCAATTTTTGAAAAAAGGATGCCAAAGTTTGATCATGTATTAGCTGTAATACATGTACAATTCCTATAGCTAATGCAATCCAGATAGCGTTATTCAAATTAGATTTCTCAGATAACATCGAATATAATTTTTTTGGTCTTGTGACGCCTAATAATAGATTTTGCAGAAATGTATTCATGATCCTCCCATAAACGTATTTACAAACGAGCCTGTTGCACGAGGAAAATTAGAAGCACACTCAATACAATATTATGCGCTCAAGGAATTCTCAGAAAAAAAGTCTCCGTCCCAGCTTCAAGAGAAGGACCCCTCAGGGCAATGTCCACATTTGGTTCGTGGCACTTCGTCGAAACTTTCTGTCCAACACCCGAAGAGATTCAGATATAAACTAAATGCAGCAGAATTGCAAGCGTTGTCATTCTTACCCTTACTACCAAAACACTGCGCTATATCACGAAACAAGGTTTCTTTGAGTGAGTGGTCTTTTAAACATTGCGAATATTTATCGTAATTGAATTTGTAGCAAGGCGGTACTGGCGGTGGCGGCGGTGGGTTCCTGAATTCTGGTATTGGAGGGTTCCTGAATGCCGCATCTGGACCACCACCAGGCTCTAGTCCACGAATATCAGTATATTTTATACTATTGGCCATAACATAGAGATACAGGTTAATGCTACCCCTTATACCTATTGGATCCGCCTCGATGTATCTTCCGATAATTGGATTATAGTCCCTGAAGTAGTTGTAGTGCAGTCCTGTTTCTACATCGTAGTACTGCCCAGGGAATCGAAGGTTGTTTGTGATTGTGTTGGTCGTGATGTTGACTTCACCGAACGGTTTATAGTCCGCAGCCCACACAACTGCCCCAGAAGCATCTGTCATCTTCTGCGGGGTACCTAAATGATCGTTGTG
The DNA here is from genome assembly GCA_919901555.1 of Nitrospiria bacterium. Classification (GTDB taxonomy): domain Bacteria; phylum Nitrospirota; class UBA9217; order UBA9217; family UBA9217; genus CAKKPG01. Next base: position 1,705 of record CAKKPG010000102.1, read on the forward strand.
GTAATAGTATACCTCTGTCCCCTCGATCTTGGCAAGGGGTGCGCCGTTCAAATACACATACTCCGCAGTCGTTGCGCCTGCGCTGTTTGATTCTGCAATGAGTTGGCCGTTCAGGCTGTAATGAAAGATTGTGGCCACGCCGTTCACGATTTTCTTTACACGTTGGCCGTTGCCGTTATGGGTATAACCCGCAGTCATAGCACCGTCCACAACCTGGATCAGCCGTTGATTCTGGTTGTAGGTGTACTGCCTTGCGTTCTCTGTGGTCGTGTTGCCGTCGTTGTCGTATCCGAAGGATTTTCCGTTTGCGCTACTGAGCTTGTTGGTATTTGGGATATAGGCGTAGGTGTTCGATCCCTCTGTCTGTCTATTCCCGACTCCGTCGTAGGTCCAGCCAAAGCTGCCCCAAATGCCTGAAGCGGTCGCCGTTGATAGGCGATCAAAAGTGTCGTACGTGAAGGCTTTGTTCTTCGTCGGGTCGAGGTTGTTCGTGATGCTTGTGATATTTCCATTGGCATCATCGGCATAGGTGAGGTTCATCACTGTCCCGGCCGTGATGCTTGCGACGCGGTATTGATTATCGTAGCTGATCGATCCGGCGAGACCGTTTCCGTACGTGAGCGATGACATGCCACCAAACGGCCTGTACTGAATATTCGTGGCGAGGTTCGCGGCGTTGTTGAGGACGCTGACCACTTTATCGTTGCTCGTGTTATACGTGATTACACGGCCACTCGGATACGTCATCGTCTTAAGATTTCCGTTTTGATCGTAAGTGTATTGTGTGACGTACTGAATGCTGTCAATAGTCTTCGCCTCTTTCTTGACTTGTCCTTTTGGCGAGTATTCGTACTTTGTCGAGCCCGAAGCGTCTCTCATTTCGCAAAGTCGGCCTTTTCCGTTTTGACATGCGCTGTTATCAACATACTTGTCATAGCTATATTCGATATCCGTCTCTGACGTTCCCGGAAAATCGATTTTTGTAAGTCGGTTCAGAGCATCATAAACATAACTGATCGTGACGCCCTTCGCATCCGCCTTGCTCGTGAGGTTTCCTACGGGATCATAAGAGTAAGTTGTCGTCCCGGTATCCGGGGATACGACTTGATAGACCCTACCTTTGTCGTCGTATTTGTAAACCGTCGCGTTGTTGTTGGCGTCAATAACCTTGGTTAAATTTTGGTTCGAGTTGTATTCATACGAAGTGGTGATATTACCCGATTGAATCACCGCGATCAGTCGGTTTAAAGCATCATAGCTATACGCCGTGGTGTTCCCCTTCGGGTCTTTTACGCTCTTCCGGTTGCTCCGGAAATCATAGCCGTATTCGGCAAACGTGCTGTCCGGATTGACCGTCTTATTCAGCCTATTAAGCGCGTCGTACTGATACGAGAGCGTCTTCTGGAGCGTGCCGAGGGTGTCTTTGATCTCCTCTTTGAGGCGATTGCCTTCGCTGTCATAGGCGTAGTTGATGCTGTTGTTCTGGCTGTCTTTGATGGTGGTGAGATTGCCGAAGGAATCATAGTCATAGTCTATCTTATTGCCTTCAGGAAGAATAATGTAGTCAATCTTGTTCGCCCCGCCGCTCCCGCAGGAGGTGCAGCCTGCTGTGATATAGACATATTGCATCGGATTGAGGTCGCCCGGCGCCTTGACGGTGAGAACCCGGCCTGTCGTGTCATAGGTATAGGTAGTAGCGTTTCCGTTCGGGTCTGTGACGGTCTGGGGATTGCCGAGCGAATCATGGTTTGAGTACGTCGTCGCGCCGATCAGGGGCTGGGTCACGGCAGTGAGAAATCCGGTTATGGGATCGTAGGTATAGGTGGTCACATCACTTACGTCGGTCCTCGGGCCGTCGACGGTTTTGATTCTGCCGTTTGTATCATAGGTGTATGTGGTCGAGTAGGAGTAAGGCGTGCTGTTTCCGAGGAAGCCGGTCTCGGTTGTGGTGAGGAGATTGCCGTTTACACTATCGTAAGTATTCGTGATGACCCTGTTCTGTAGGGGGTCGACGACGCTCTTGACGGTTTCGGTGGCTACCTTGCTGA
>CAKKPG010000103.1 GCA_919901555.1 Nitrospiria bacterium
CAAAGTGCAAGTAACTGAATTTTCATGCATCACAGGATAGAACTGTTTTGCAGAAGTAAGAAAATGGGTATACTCTTTTTAGAATTGCAAAAGAACGGGGTTTGATTGTGGTTCCAAAGGACACGCTGCCCCCCATTAACATTGTGCATGACGGCGCGCTGTTCCTCCCTGGAACATTTGCACGCCAAAATATTGAGCAGATTTTCCTTGAAAAGCCTGTCCGCCTATGGTAAATTATGGGTCGCCCTTTTCGGGCAAAAAAATCCACACGCATCGGGACTCGCGGCAGGGTGTCCCGCCTCCATTAACGGGGCGGGATCTGCCGGGGGATGATCGGTGCGGAGGAAAAAACCATCAGGAGGAGCACTATGTCTGCAGTAACGATGAAGGAGTTGTTGGAAGCCGGGGTTCACTTCGGCCATCAGGCCAAGCGGTGGAACCCCAAGATGAAGAAGTACATTTTCGGAGAGCGAAACGGGATTTACATCATTGACCTTCAGAAAACGCTCAAGCTGTTCAAGGAGGCCTATGAGTTTGTGCGGAACATCGCATCTCAGGGGAAGGACGTCCTCTTCGTCGGGACCAAAAAGCAGGCCCAGGAAGCAATCGTCGAGGAGGCCAAGCGGTGCAACATGTATTACATCTCATACCGCTGGCTCGGCGGCATGCTCACCAACTTCACCACGATAAAAAAGAGCATCGACCGGCTCAAGAAGATCGAGCGGATGAAGGAAGACGGCACCTACGACAAGCTGACGAAAAAAGAAGTGGCCGGCCTCGAAAAGGAGCGCACCAAGCTCGAACGGATTCTCGCGGGCATCAAGACCATGCCCGACCTGCCTTCCGTGGTGTTCATCATCGACCCCCGCAAGGAAGCAATCGCGGTCCACGAAGCGAACAAACTGGGCATCACCGTCGTGTCCGTCGTCGACACCAACTGCGACCCCGACAATATTGACTATGTCATCCCGGGCAATGACGACGCTATCCGCGCCATCAGGCTCATGGCGTCAAAGATCGCCGACGCGGTGATCGAAGGGAGGCAGGCCATCGTGAAGGAAGCCGATGCAGCGGCGGCAAAAACCGCAGCGGCCGCACAGGCTGCCCCGGCCGCTCCTGAAGCGGCCGAACCCGCCGTGGAGGACGTAGACCCGGGCGTAGAGGAAGACGTGGAAGACACAACGATTGCAAAGAAACGATAGCGAAGGGAGTTTTTCGTCATGGCAACAATATCTGCGAATGCAGTAAAGGACCTGAGAGAAAAGACCGGCGCCGGCATGATGGACGCCAAAAAGGCGCTTGAGGAGGCCGGCGGCGATTTTGAAAAGGCGGTAGATGTCCTCAGAAAGAAGGGCCTTTCCGCCGCCGCAAAGAAGTCCGCCCGTGTGGCCGCTGAAGGGGTGATCAGCTCCTTTGTCGGCCCGGGCGGCAAGGTGGGCGTGATAGCGGAAGTGAACAGTGAGACCGACTTCGTTGCGAAGAACGAGGACTTCCAGAAGTTCGCCGGAGCGATCGCCGAAGTCGTGGCCGCCCGGAACCCGGCCGACGTCGCGGCGCTCGCGCTGCTCACCATCGCCGGCGAGAATGTCGAGTCGAAGCGCCAGGCGCTCGTGCAGAAGATCGGAGAGAACCTGGCCATCCGCCGCTTCGTGCGCTACCAGACCGACCACGCGCTGGCGATCTACCTGCATGGCACCCGCATCGGCGTCATGGTGGAGTACGCGGGCGGCGATGAGCAGCTCGGGAAGGACCTTGCGATGCATATCGCCGCCGCAAATCCCCTCTACCTTTCGCGGGAGATGGTCCCCGCCGACGATCTGGCGCGCGAGCGCGCCGTGTTCGAGGCCCAGGCCAAGGAATCGGGCAAGCCCGCCGCCGTCATCGGCAAGATCGTCGAAGGCAAGATCGAAAAGTTCTACACCGACACCTGCCTCGTGGACCAGGTGTACATCAAGGACCCCGTGGGCAAGCTCAAAATCAAGGACCTCCTGAAGCAGATGGCCGCCAAGAGCGGCGGGAACGTCGCGGTCCGAAAATTCGCCCGGTATCAGCTCGGCGAGGGCATTGAAAAGAAAAAGGTGAGCTTTGCCGATGAAGTGGCGGCTCAGCTCAAATAACCATGACGCAGCCCCCCTATAAACGCATCCTGCTCAAACTCTCCGGCGAGGCGCTCATGGGAGAGCAGGGATACGGCATCGATCTGGCCATGATGGAGAAAATCGCCTCCGAGATCAAGGAGGTATTCGATCTCGGCGTCCAGATCGCCATCGTCATCGGCGGCGGCAATATCTTCCGCGGGCTCGCAGCAACGGCCAAGGGCATGGAGCGCGCGAGCGCGGATTATATGGGCATGCTCGCCACGGTGTTGAACGCCCTGGCGCTCCAAAACATCCTCGAGAACAGGGGCGTCGTCACCCGGGTGCAGTCCGCCATCGATATGCGGGAGCTCGCCGAGCCCTATATCCGCAGGCGCGCGGTGCGGCACCTCGAGAAGAAACGCGTCGTGATCTTCGCCGCGGGGACGGGCAACCCCTATTTCACCACCGATACGGCCGCTGCTCTCCGGGCCATGGAGATCGGGGCGAACGTGATCATGAAGGCCACCAAGGTCGACGGTGTTTTCAGCGCCGACCCCATGAAGGACAAATCGGCGAAGAAGTACGACAGCCTTTCCTATATTGAAGTGCTCCAGAAGGACCTCCGCGTCATGGACGCCACCGCCATCTCCCTGTGCATGGACAACAACCTTCCCATCATCGTATTTAACCTGAACGTCCCCGGCAACATCAAACGCATCGTGGAGGGCGAATCGATAGGAACGCTGGTAACCGGGAGGAACAATGGTTAACGAGACGAGAAAAAAAGCAGAAGAGAAGATGAACAAGGCGCTCGAGGCCGTCAAGAAGGAGTTCACCACGCTTCGGACCGGAAGGGCCTCCCTCGGCATGCTTGAGGGTATCACCGTGGATTACTACGGCACGCCGACGCCGCTCACCCAGGTGGCCAATCTCTCCGTACCCGAGCCGAGGCTGATCACGATCCAGCCCTGGGAGACGAAGATGCTGGGTGAGATTGAAAAGGCCATCTTGAAATCGGACATCGGCCTCACCCCTACGAACGACGGCAAGATCATCCGCCTCGGCGTCCCGGCCCTCACCGAGGAGCGCCGCCAGCAGATCGTCAAGCACGCAAAAAAACTTGCCGAGGACGGGCGGGTCGTCGTCCGCAATATCCGCAGGGACATCAACGACGAGATCAAGAAAAAGAGCAAGGACACGCACCTCTCGGAAGATGAGACCAAGAAGCTCCAGGACGAGGTCCAGAAGATCACCGACAGCTCCATCAAAAGGATCGACGACCTGCTGGCGCACAAGGAAAAAGAGATCATGACCGTCTAAGGCCCCAAAAAGGGCCTTCGCGGGTACCGACGGCGTTGCTGTGAAATAGCACGCCCCCGCGCCTTGCGCCGAAGCGAAGTGGCTGACCTGAGTAGTTACATTATAAGAGATAAAATCATTCAGCGCGCAATATGGAAAGGAGAACGTCCATGAAACGAATGCTCGGAAGTTTTTATGCAAAACCTCTCGCCATCTATCTCACGGCGGCACTGCTGGCGATCTCTACCCTTGCGGGGCCGGCAGAGGCCATGTTCATGCCCGCTGCGGGAAATGCAGGCGTTGGGGGGCCGGGGCTTCCGGCCGTTGACCGTACTGCGGACCTGAACAAGATACAGACGGCCCTGGAATCAAAGGCCCTGCAGCAGAAGCTCATGGACTACGGGTTCTCGCCCGACGAGGCCATGGCGAAGATTAATTCGCTTTCCGATGATCAGGTCCATCAGCTCGCCGCGAACGCCGATTCTCTTCAGGCTGGAGGAGACGCTGTCGGCGCCGTGGTGGGGCTCCTGATCATTGCGCTCCTTGTGGTGCTCCTGATCTACCTCCTGGAAGGCCGCATCGAGATCAAACGAAGGTAAGAGCATGACGCGAAATCACGGACAGGCCGCAGCCGGGAACCTTCCTGGCCCCGGCCTGTTTTTGTTTCTCCTGTCCCTGATCACGGCGGCCCTCGCGCCGGCGTGCGGAGAACAAAATTTTTCGGAGCTTCGCAGCGGCATCGAGACCCGTGGCGCCTACATAGAAGGCGTGCCGTTCTACGAGCAGAAGGAATTTGACTGCGGCCCCTCGGCCCTGGCAGGCGTGCTTGCCTTCTGGGGGAATATCGTCGACCTGGACCGGATGACTGCGACCATCTACCTGCCGCAGCTCAAGGGAACGCTTCCCGTGGACATGGAGCGCTACGCCGGCGAGATGGGCTTCATTGCACGGTCTTCGTCCGGAACGCTGGAAGCGCTCAAATCGGCCGTCAGGAACAATCTGCCCGTTATTTGCCTCGTCGACCTGGGGTTCGGCATCTACCGGCAGCCGCACTATGTCACGGCAATCGGTTTCGACGATGTCCACCAGGTCATCATCATGCATGACGGCAGGACGCGGGACAGCGTCATGCCCTTCAAAAAATTCGACCACGCCTGGGCCCGTGCCGGCAGGTGGATGCTTGTGATCAAACCCCAAAAGGATCAGGACCTGCCGTGAACTTCCGTGCCATGAAAAAACCTTTCTTCTTCAGTGCTCTGTTTGCTGCAGCGGTCCTGCTCCAGGCCGGTTGCAGCCTTCCCAGGATCATCATCCTTCACGACCCCTTGTCCGTTGACGAGCATGACCGCCTCGGGCGCATCTACGAGTCCCAGGGAAAACAGGACCTTGCCCTCCAGCAATACCAGGCCGCGCTCAAAAAAGACCCCGGGCACGTGCCGTCCCTGCTCCTGCTCGGAGACATCTCATACGTCCGGGGCGACTGGAATGGCGCGGAAGCGGCATACAGAAAGGCCATCAAGCTCAAACCCGAAAACGGGGACATCTATAATAACCTCGCGTGGGTTCACCTCAAGCAGGAAAGGGACCTGGAGGAGGCGGAAGCGCTCATCACAAAGGCCCTCTCCCTTACGCCCGATCATCGACCGTACTACCTCGACACGCGGGGCGTCATCCTCATAAAGCAGGCGCGGTCTCAGGAAGCCGTGGCCGCGCTCAAAGAGTCGGCGGACAGCCTCCCGAAGGACAAGCCGGAACTGCTCGCCGAGACATACACCCACCTCGCAGAAGCGTACCGGGCCGCAGGCGATGCCGTCCGTGCCGACGAAGCGGCGGCAGCGGCAAAAAAGCATTCCTCCATGAAAAATTAGTACCGCCGCGATAAGTATTGCTTGCCTGCACGGAGACTTCGTCGTTCCCCCTCATTCCTCGCGCGGGGAACGTCTTTTTATTAGCAAAAACCTATATGATCATTAGGAAATTTTATGCGGTACTCCCGCATTTTTTCTTGACAAAAAACCTGTGTTACTGTAAATTTTTTCCTGTATAACGTCTGTTTCCAAAGGAGCCCCGGATGAAAGAAGCACCGCTGTTACTGCACATACCGAACGTGCCCGAGCATGTTACTTACGCGTGGTTTGCCATGGCCGTGCTTCTCGGGCTCGCAGTGGCGGCACGTGCCAGACTCAGGAAGTCTTCGCCTACAGGCCTTCAGAATTTTTTTGAGGTTGTGGTCGCGGCTCTCGATGACAAAATTGAGGAACTGATGGGGCCATCGGGAAAGCAATACTTCCCGTTAATTGCGACCCTGTTCCTTTTTATCCTCGTTTCTAACCTGCTCGGCCTGGTTCCCGGTTTTGACTCACCCACGGCAAACCTCAACACCACGGCTGCGCTGGCGCTTGTGGCCTTTTCGGCAACGCACATCATCGGCGTGAAGGAGCACGGGCTTTCTTACTTCAAGCATTTCGTCGGACCCATGCCGCTCCTCGCCCCGCTGATGATCCCCATCGAGATTATCAGCCATCTGGCGAGACCGATCTCGCTCTCGTTCCGTCTCTTCGGCAATATGGTTGCGAAGCACCAGTTGCTCCTCGCGTTGGCGGCACTCTCAGCGTTCGTACCGACATTCCCCGTGCTGGCGCTCGGCTTGTTTGTCGCCTTCGTGCAGGCGGGCGTGTTCACGCTTCTGACCATGCTCTACCTGGCTGGCGCCATTGAAGAAGCACACGGGAACGAACACCACTAAGCAATTGACCCCGGGGAAAGGGTTCCCACGAGCACGAGGGAGTACCCGGGAGGTAGTAGCCCGGTCGACATCCGGCCAGAAACTCTTACACTTTGAAGAAAGGAGGCGAATTAATGAAAAAAATCGTTACCATCATGTTGCTGACCCTGACCCTGATTCTGGTCGCATCAGCGGCGTTCGCAGCTGCAGAAGCGGCGCCTGAGGCAGCAAAGGCAGCCACCGGACTGACTGCAGTAGTTGCTGCGCTCTTCGCCATCGCGATCGCTGCGTTCGGCGGCAGCATCGGCATGGGACTCAGCATCAGCAGGGCAGTGGAAGGCATTGCCCGCAATCCTGAGGCATCTGCAAAAATAATGACCACCATGATCATCGGCCTTGCCCTGATCGAGTCGCTGGCAATCTACACCCTGGTCATTATTTTCATGAAAGCCTGATCAAAGCGTCGCGACCCTACCGGAGCATCTTCTCAACACCCAAAAACGAGGGACGGCTTAAACCGTCCCTCGTTCCTTTTTCATGCGCCCCGCCACCCACTTTTTCCTTTCGATTGCAACCGTTCTGCGGTATAATAATTCGTTTTACGTTACAGCCGCATAGGGAAATTATTTCCAAGGGAGTCGAAACCAGCATGAATCCTGTTCGCGTCCGTTTCGCGCCGAGCCCCACCGGAGCGCTGCACATCGGCGGGGTGAGGACCGCGCTCTTCAACTGGCTGTTCGCGCGCCATCATAAAGGCACGTTCGTCCTCAGGATCGAGGATACGGACCAGACCCGCTCCACGGACGAGTCCATCAGGATCATCCTGGACGGCATGAAATGGCTGGGGCTGGACTGGGACGAAGGCCCCTTTCGCCAGACCGAACGGATGGACATCTATCGGCAGCATGTTGATACGCTGCTCAAGCAAGGCAAGGCATATTACTGCTACTGCACGCCCGAGGAGCTTGAGGCGCGCAGAAAAGAGGCCATGGCGGCCGGCAAGCCTCCGAAATACGATCGAAAGTGCAGGACGCTCAAGGCGCCGATCGAAGGAAGGACGCCCGCAGTGCGGTTCCTCTCGTCCGACGAGGGCCAGACCATTGTCCGCGATATGGTCCGCGGGGCGGTGACCTTTGAGAACCAGCAGCTCGATGATCTTATCATCCGGCGCTCCGACGGGCTCCCTACGTATAACTTTGCCGTGGTTGTGGACGACGTTACGATGAAGATATCCCACGTGATCCGCGGGGACGACCATTTGAACAACACGCCGCGCCAGATCCAGCTCTATCAGGCGCTCGGGTACGAGCCGCCGGAGTTCGCGCATTTGCCGATGATCCTCGGCTCTGACAAGACCAAGCTCTCGAAGCGCCACGGCGCTACCGCGGTGACCGAGTATATCGACCTGGGATATCTGCCCGAAGCGCTCGTGAATTACCTGTCGCGCCTCGGCTGGTCATCGGGAGACCAGGAGATATTCTCCCGCCAGGAGCTTATCGAAAAATTCTCTCTCGACAGCGTCGGCAAAGCGCCCTCGGTCTTCAATCCCGAGAAGCTCCTCTGGCTGAACCACCACTACATTCAGCAGGCCGACGCCGGCAGGCTCGCAGGGCTCGTCCTCGATCTCTTGAGGAAAGATGGCATTCTTATCGAGGGCAAGGAGCCCGACGCCGCCTGGCTCAAGAAACTCGTGAAGATACTCACGGAGCGGAGCCACACGCTCGTTGAGATGAAGAATGCCGCGATCCCCTTCATCGCCGAGGAGATCCAGATGGACGAGAAGGCCGCGGCCAAGCACCTGACGCCGGACGTGGCGCCGCTCCTGACCGAACTGGCAGGAACGCTCAGGACGCTCGAACCCTTCACCCACGACGGGATCGAGAAGGCCTTCAACGACCTCGTGGCCGCCAAAGGCATCAAGCTCGGCAAACTCGCCCAGCCCGTGCGCGTGGCCCTTACCGGCGGCACCGTGAGCCCGGGCATCTATGAAGTGATCGAGGTGATGGGGAAGGAGAAGACGGTCAGGAGGATCGAGAAGGCCCTTCATCTGATCACCGCGTAAGCCCGGCGATTCAATGGTAATTTCCCGGAGTGAGCGGACCGCGATGAGGACCAGCCGAGGTCGAGATGGCCATGGACTATCATTTTGAACCCCTTACCGCGCGAGACCGGAAGCCGGTAATCGACGCCTTCAATTATTACATCGAGAACAGCTTTGCCGCCTATCCCGAAGAAAAGATGTATTATGATTTTTTCGATATAATCCTCACCATGACGAAGGGATATCCGGCAATTTCCATAAAGACCGATGCCGGCGAATTTATGGGCTTCGCGTTTTTGCACGCCTACCATCCAATGCCTGCATTCAAACGGACCGCCCAGATAACGTATTTTCTGAACCCTGATTACACGGGAGAGGGAATCGGGAAAGCGATCCTTGGACGCCTTATCAACGAGGCGAAGAAGCTCTCCATTGACTCTCTCCTGGCCAACATATCTTCACTCAACGAACGAAGCATCGATTTCCATCTGAAGAACGGCTTCACGGAATGCGGGCGGTTCAAGAAGATCGGCAGAAAGCATGGCAAGGATTTCGACGTTGTCTGGATGCAGAAGATGGTGTAAGCGCTGTT
>CAKKPG010000104.1 GCA_919901555.1 Nitrospiria bacterium
CGACGCCTATGGAGTTCAAACCGGCCGGCATCGCGTACTTCAACCTGGTCTGGAACCATGAAGTCCTCTGGGACATGGTAAAAGGCCTGATCCTGGCCCTTATCGCCGTGTTCGCGATCCTCGCGTACGACTTCCGCTCGATCAAATGGGCGATGATCGGCTATATCCCGCTCCTGTTCACGATCCTGCTCATTTACGGTGTCGTCGGGTTCGTCGGCAAAGACTTCGATATGCCGATCTCGGTCATGAGCTGCCTCTCCCTCGGTATGGCCGTGGACTTCGCTATCCATTTTGTCAGCAGGTTCAGGCAGAGATTAACTGAGAGTTCTGAGTTCGGAGTGCGGTCTGCGGAAGAACTCAAAACTAAAAACTCTGAACTCATCACTGATGCTCTATTATGGACCGCTGCGCGGCCGGGCAAGGGCATCATGAGGAACGCGATCCTGTTTGCCGCAGCCTTCGCGGTCATGCTCTTTGCGCCGCTCACGCCGTACATCACCGTCGGCGCGTTCATCGTAAGCATGATGCTGCTGAGCGCGCTGATGACGATACTGTATCTGCCCGCCCTCATTACGTTGACGCAGGGCTGGTTATTCAAAGGAGGGGTAAGATGAAAAAGTTTCTCACATTGCCGGCTGTCGTGATTGTGGCCATGTTGGTATCTAATAGTGTTCACGCAATGACAGCGGACGAGATCATGAAGAAGTCACAGGCGGCCTTTCTCTACCCCGGCGCCGATCTCAAGGCCAGGGTCATGATGAAGCTCATCAGCAAAGGCGGACAGGAGCGGGTGCGCGAAATGATGATGCTCAGGAAGAATTACGGCGAGCCGCGTAGCGAGCAGAAGTACTTCATGTATTTCTTCCAGCCGGCCGACGTGCGGAACATGACGTTCATGGTCTACAAATATCCCGGCAAGGACGCCGACCGGTGGCTCTTCGTGCCTGCCATCAACATGGTCAGGAGGATCGCGGCGCAGGACAAGCGGTCGAGTTTCGTCGGCTCCGATTTCACGTACGAAGATATTTCCGGGAGGAACCTGGAGGATGATACCCATACTGTTGTAAAAGATGAAAAGATCGGGACCCGTGACTGCACGGTCATCAAGAGCGCTCCCAAGGCCGCGGAGATGGAATACAGCTATAAGCTCTCATGGATCGACAAGGCGACCTTTTTGCCGATCAAGGAAGAATATTATGACAAGAAGGGCGAATTGTACAGGGTATTCAGCGCCGATGAGATCAAGGACGTAAAAGGACATCCCACGATCATGAAGAGATTGATGAAAAATATTTTGAGCGGACATATGACGGAGGTCTCGTTCCTGAAGGCGGATTACAATGTCGGCATAGAGGACAGTCTCTTTACCGAGCGGTACCTCAAGCAGCCTCCCAAGAGGTGGATTGAGTGAGAAGAAGACAGATGACAGATGACAGACAGCAGAGGACAGACTTGTCGGCATTGGCTGCCTGCTGTCTGCTCCTTCCGTTGTTGCCGTTGTCTGCCATGGCTGCGGATGTTTCCCTGCACGGTTTCGTGCAGGGAAATTATTCGCTGAATACGGCCGGGGATAATCCCGACGGGAAGGATTTCAAGTGGTCCGAGGAGCGCGCACAGATCAAGCTGGAAGCCACGGCTGAGCCGTTCCGCCTGTTCATCAAAGGTGACGCTTTTCATGATAACATCGACAAACACTCCATGCTCGAATTGCGGGAGGGTTATGCCGACTACACCTCGGAGAAGTGGGACGCGCGCGTTGGTCGGCAGGTCATCACTTGGGGTGTCGGCGACCTGCTGTTCATCAATGATATCTTCCCCAAGGACTACGAGGCTTTTTTCTCCGGCAGGCCCATGGAATATCTAAAAAAAGGCGTTGACGGCGCAAAGGTCGGTATGTACCCGGGATTCGCGTCTTTTGAGTTCATTGCAGTCCCGTATTTCGAGCCGAACAATTACCCTGATCCGGCCAGGTTCTGGATGTATGATCCCCTGTCCGTTGTTACGAACAGGGAAGTACAATATCCTTATAAAGACCTGAGAAAAACAGAGACGGCTTTACGCATATACCGCGACGTGGCTGGATTCGATACTTCGCTGTATTACTATCGCGGCTATTCGAGACAGCCATCGATGAATCTCGTGGCCCCGACGAAGCTTACCCTGTTTTATCCCGAACTTTCCGTGTACGGCGCGAGCCTTCAAGGAAGGGCGCTGGACGGGGTCCTGAGTCTTGAGGCAGGCTACTACGATTCGCGCCAGGACCGTGACGGAACGGACCCGATGATCCCGAATTCACAGACTCGCTATTTGATCGGTTATCAAAGACAGCTCTGGGAGGATTTCACCCTGGGACTCCAGTATTACGGCGAATATATGGAAGATTATTCTGCGTACGTACAATATTCGCCCCCGGGGTTCCCACAAGAGAAGCGTCTCCATCAGCTCGCCACGATCCGGCTCATGCAATTTCTGCTGCACCAGACCATGAGGCTTTCCTTCTTTGCGTTCTACGGCCTGTCTGATGGCGACTATCTGCTCAACCCGGAGGTGAAGTACAATCTTACGGATGCGGTTTGGATAGCGGTCGGCGGCAATGTCTTCGGCGGCGGCAAGACATGGAGCCAGTTCGGACAATTCGCAAAGGATGACAATGTCTATTGTCAATTGAGATACGAATTTTAGAGCAGTCTCGGAAAGCGAACAGAGATGCAGGCATGGAGTTATGTGCACGCATCGTTCTCGTCTCACGATAGCCTGCTTCCCATTTTTAAAAACCTCGAAAAACAGAAATAGCCCCGCTCAGCAGCAACACCGACAAGCCTAATGTAAAATTCACCTTAACCAGGTTAATGGATAATTTTTGCAGCGCTGTCTTTTCAGTCTGGGTTGTTGTTCGCATCATCTTAGGAGCTAAGACCAAGCCCCTGTAGAAATGAATCGCGGTCATGCTGAAAAACAAAACCAATTTCAGGATTAACGCCATGGTCCAATTGCTTTCAAGGATCCTAACCCCCGAAAACTGGTTGTTGAGCCCTGCCAACACAATTCCAGAGACGAAAAGCAGTATTATGCTGTAGTTTGCCAATGGAGTGAAACGTTTTGAAATTTCTCCCATGAGCTTACCTGACTCTGCCCCCAAAACTTGCCTGGATGACGGTATCACTATAAAAATAATGAAGATAATCCCTCCGATCCAAAGTACTGTCGCAACAAGATGTATCCAGTAACATGCTATTATCAGCTCTTTCATCAGACCTCCTTATAATTTACGTTGAGGTGAGGTGGCGGATCGCGGTTATACAATCCGCCACCTTGATCTTGCCTATTTTGTCTTGACAGGCGGGATGCAACCGCAGCCACAGGAACTCTTTGTCTGGGTCTTGACATCAGGCCTTATTTCTTGAGGCTCTTTCTTTTGATCCTTCGTATCTTTTACCATTGTTATCACCTCCTATCTGATTAAGATTATGCGTATTAACTTATATGCTTAAACAAAAAAAATCATTCCTTGGCTGATTTCAAATTCTTCTGCACGCTTGCGAACTGACCTAAACAACCACAGGTGCAGATGCGGTTAAGCCTTTGACGACATTTCTCAAGGGTATCTCGGTTTAAAGAATAATATATCCAGTATCCCTGCCTTTCGTTTTTGACAAGACCCGCACTTTTGAGCACGCGCAAATGCTGGGATACAGCGGACTGGGTTATTTTCAATGCTTCAGCCAGGGCATTAACGCTGCTGGGCTCTTTTTTTAGGAGTTCGACAATCTCTATTCTTTTATCGACAGAGAGTATTTTGAAAAGTTCCGCCGCTTCCTTCATAGGCGCCCCCCGGTAAGAATATAAGTAGTTGCTAATATACTTTACAAAATTTATATTGTCAACCGTTTTTAGATAAAATTACCGTAACTACTCAGGTCTGCCGCTGAGCACAGGCGCAAAAAAGCGCGCCGTGACCGTCATGGCAGCGCCACCTCAGCCAAAACAGCGCGTGCGCAGCGAAAGCGCTGCGGGTACGGGTACCGACAGCGTGAAGGGCAATAGGACGCTGGCGCGCCTTGCGCCGAAGCGAAGGGGCTGACCTGAGTAGTTACAAATTACCAGGTAAAACTTTATCTGGGCCGCCCTCGGCGGGAATCTCTTCGGCGGCGAGCCGTGGCGCCAGTTCGGCCAGTTTGCAAAAGATGACAGCCTCTATTTTCAGGTGAGATACGAATTTTAGGGCAAATTTTAAGTCACCGCTTGCGTGCACGGCCCGATTATAGTATTATGAGCTCGGTACCAGGTTCTGCCGCTTCTGCAACAGGGCATGATCCCGCAGCTGCGCGATTTTGACACTCTTCGGATTTTTTCGTATAATTACGATAGATTCCGTCATCCATGATACAGGAGGATCGCAATGAAACTGAAACCACTCCATGACTGGGCAGTGATACGGCCGTCCGCGGCAGACGAGCGGACCGCAGGAGGTCTCCATATACCCGATACTGCCAAGCAGAAGCCTGAGCAGGGCGTGGTAGAGTCCATCGGCCCCGGCGCGTATGAGCAGGAAAAGTACGGCAAGAAGAAAAAGGAGCAGAAGGAACGGAAATTCATTCCCACGACGGTGAAGCCCGGTGACCATGTGCTCTTCGAGCGCTATGCCGGCCAGACGTACGATACTGGAGCGGAGGAGCTCATCCTCGTGCGCGAGAGGGACATTCTCGGCCTTCTGCCAGAGGGGCCTGTCCGGCCGCGGTTTACGGAGAGCCCCCGCCGGATCCCCGCTGCCACGTCTTCGCAGGCACAAACGGCGATCGCCAAGACCGGCCCAAAGGCTATTGCGGAAAGGCCGGAGGCGAAGGCTGTGAAGAAGGCGGTCCCCGAGTCTGCCGAACCTGCTCCGAAACCTGCTGCGAAGGCCCCGAAGGCATCTCTGAAAAAAGCGGCGATAAAGCAAGGGGCAGGGGGCAAGGGGCAGGGGTCCAAGGTGAAGGCATCCGCTGGAAAACCATCGAAGCCCACCAAGACGAAGAAAGCAGCAGCCAAAAAGACAGGAAAAAAGAAGTAGGTATTTCCATGGACCAGCAAGATCCCATCCGCCAACAGAAGATACTCTCCCTATTGGATCAGGAGATCCGGGACGGCGAGAACCTCGCTGCTGAGGCACGGAAGCTCATCGGCTATCTTCTCCGGGAAAAGAAAGGCTTTCAGCCGGAAGACGTGCAGAAGAACGTCGTCTTCGAGGTGCAACTGGGCCGGGAGACGGCGTATTCCGCCGTGGATTTCCTGGTCTCGCTGGAAGGCCGGAAGGCGATGGTCATCAAGTGTTCCTCCGGTTCCCTCTCGTCCCGGGAGCGCCAGGCCGTTGCCGCCGCCCGGGTCATCTCCTCGCTGCCGGTCCCCATTGCCGTCGTAGCGGACCCGGAGAACGCAGAGGTCCTGGACGTGGCCACGGGCAAGGTGACGGGCGAAGGCTTCGGCGCTATTCCCATTAAAGAGCAGCTCCTCCGCATCCTTTTCGAAACGGAATCCAAACCCCTGTCCCCCGAGCGGATCGAAAAAGAGAAGCGCATCCTCCTCGCTTTCGATGCCATCAAATGCTGCATGCCCCAGGGCGCCGACGGCGGGGTTAAGCTTGAAGAAGAACGGGGATCGTAATGCGGCCACGAGGCCCGTATCGTGAGTCGTGTGACGGCAACGTGTGGAACTACGTACGACGTAACCGAACGACGAAACGGGCTTCGTGACCGTTACCGTGGCCGCTTCAGGACATGACCCATCTCACCGAAGAAACATTCGAACAGACCCTCCAGTCCTTCATCCGCTCGGAAGAGATCGACCTCCGCGACGTTTCCTTTATTGACCCCTACGGCATGGTGGGGCTGCTTGAGATCGGCGAGCTTTGCATGCTCGAAGACGTGCGGAAGACCGTTATCCTTCCGCAGTCCGATGAGGTCCGCAAATATCTTGAACGGATGGATTTTTTCGCCCACGCGCGCAGGTACTTTATGCTCGACTCCTCTGCGCCGGACCCGTCGGAACAGTACCACCGGAGCCCCGATTCCGACGTGCTCCTTGAAATAACGCCGATAACGAAGTCCGACGACATCCATTTCATCGTCGGCAGGGTCCGTGACCGCGCACAAGCCATCCTCGCCACCCATTTGCGCTACGACGAGCGGGCGATCAACGGCTTCATCGTTGCGCTCTCCGAGGTCTGCCAGAACATCATCGAACACAGCGAGAACAAGGGATTTGTAGGCATCCAGAAATATCGCTTCCAGAACCTGAACAAAAACATCGTCAAGATCGCGGTCATGGACGTGGGCATCGGGTTCCGAAAGTCCCTCTCCGGCAGGCTGAAACTCCGAAGCGACCTCGAGGCCATTGACAAGGCGCTTCTCCACGGCGCGTCCCGCTACGCTGACGAGGGCCGCGGCCATGGCCTTGCCGCTGTCCGGCGTTTTGTTAATCAATGGAACGGAAAGCTCTCCATCCGCTCAGGCACAGCTAAACTCTCCATTATTCCATCATGGGCCCGGGGCAGGGAACAGGAACGGAACCTCGCTCTTTTCCCCGGCGCCCAGATCAACATTCTCCTGCCGGAAGTGTAAACAAGCGCGAAATGCCGTGAGGGGTTAGGCGTGAGGCGTAAGGGGGAACAGCCCGCCAAAAATTCCTCTTGACAACACGGTGAAATTATGGTTCAATAGATTCAATTGAACACGAGTTATCCCTCTCCCCCTGTGGGAGAGGGTTGGGGTGAGGGGAATAAGAATACCGGAGGCTGTATGAAGCCAATCATTACCGCAGAAATAATAGAGCGCAAGATCTACCTGATACGCGGCCAGAAGGTAATGCTGGATAGGGATCTTGCGGTGCTCTACGCCGTAGAGACATTCAACCTGAACAAGGCAGTCAAACGAAATATAGACCGGTTCCCGTCGGATTTTATGTTCCAGATCACGAAAGGCGAGGCGGAATGTTTGATATTCCAATTTGGAATATCAAAGACAGGTGGTCGTGGTGGCCGCAGATACCTGCCTTATGCCTTTACTGAGCAGGGTGTTGCCATGCTTTCAAGCGTGTTAAACAGCAAGCGAGCAGTGCAGGTCAATATTGCCATCATGCGGGCATTCGTCAAGCTTCGGGAGATGATTGCAACGCATAAAGACCTTGCGAAAAAACTGGAAGAGCTTGAAAAGAAATACGACGCTCAGTTCAGGGTGGTCTTCGATGCTATTCGTGAGTTGATGATCCCGCCTGAGGAAGACAAAAGAAAGATCGGGTTCCTTGCTAAAGAAAGCGGGGCAGCCTATAAAACGTTCGGTCGAGGAGATGGCAAGAAGAATTCCGAGAATGGAAATGATCAAATACGATCTCTATAAATTTTTAAAAGAAGAACTCGGCAATGGCTCCAAGGACCTTGTCACGCGTCCGTCTGGAGAGAAGATCCGATTGCGGGTCGAGCGCGATATGGGGAAGGAACCTGAGGGGGCCGTCGTTGCGCTTGATTTCCTGAAGATCGGTATCATCGACTATTCTTGCGCCGACGAGATCGTTACGAAGCTCGTGTCGCGGCTCTTGAGCGGCGAATACGGGGACAAGTACCTCATGCTTGCCGGCCTCAATGAAAACCAGAAGGAGAACATCGAGGTCGCCCTTGAGCGAAAGGACCTTGCGGTCATGGCCGAGATGCGGGACGGCAGCAGGGCGGTTCTGGGGAACCTGAATAACTATCTCAAGGATACCCTTGATTTTATCGTCAAAAAGAAAAAGGTCACGTCCAGGGAACTTTCGGACGCCAGGAAGATCGAGGCGAATACGAGCGGCACGCGGCTCCTGAACCTCTACAAGAAGCGGCTGGTGAAGCGGGTCGAGGAAGCCCGAAGCGACGGAGCGATGTGGGTGTACGAGCTTTTGTAGGGGCAATTTCCGTTGACTGTAAGCGCTGGGGGATGCTACAATGACCGAACGTTCGCTGTATAAAAGGCAGATGAACAGGGTAACGAAAGAGCTTATCATCTTCATATCGCAGGGCGCCTATGCCGGCAGGTTTCCCGTAGTTCCCGGCACCGCAGGTACGGTGGCCGGGGTTCTCCTTTATCTCGCGATGAAAGGGCTCTCTCCGGCGTGGTATCTGTTCTGGTGCGCCGTTATTATCGCCGGGGGAACGTGGGCCGCGGGCCGTGCCGAGGTCCTGCTCGAGAGAAAAGATCCTCCCTCGGTGGTGATCGATGAGGTGGCCGGTTTTCTTCTGTCCATGTTCATGGTGCCGCCTCAATGGGGGTTTGTGGTTGCGGGCTTTTTTCTCTTTCGGATATTCGACATCATCAAGCCCTATCCGCTGAACCGGCTCCAGGACCTCCACGGCGGCGCCGGCGTGATGCTCGACGACATCGGCGCGGGGATCTACACGAATATCGTTTTGCAGCTTGCGGCGTATTTGAAGCTTCTTTAGACAGGATTACCGGATGAACAAGATAAAGATAAAAAAACAGTTTTTTAATCCTGTCAATCCTGTTATCCCGTCAAAAGGGAAATTTTCTCATGCGGGCTGAAATCATAGCAACGGGCAGCGAACTCCTCTCGGGGGGCATGCCCGACACCAATTCCCTCTTCCTCGCGGAAGAGCTCCTGGATCTCGGCATCGCTACGGCGTTCAAAACGGTTGTAGGCGATGACGAAAAAGACATGGAGGAGGCGTTCCGCCGGGCCCTGGAACGGGCGGAGGTGGTCGTCATCACCGGAGGCATCGGGCCGACCGAGGACGATATCACCCGCAAGGTGACCGCAAAGATCGCCAAGAAGCGGCTGGTGCTGAACGAGGACGCCCTGAGGGCCATCAAGGCCGTGCTTGCCGGCAGGGGCAAGGAGTATATGACGGCCAATGACCGGCAGGCCTTGATCCCGGCAGGGGCGAGGCTCCTCCCGAACTCCGTGGGGGTGGCCCCCGGTTTTTTCTTTGAGGAGGGAGGCAAGTTCATCGCCGCGCTTCCCGGTGTGCCTGAGGAGATGCGGGCCATGTTCCTTGAGGAGCTCAAGCCGGTCCTTGCAGAGCGCGTCGGCGGCAGGGTGTTTCTCAGGCGCAGGATCCTGCGCACCTGCGGCATGTCCGAGTCCGCGGTGAACCAGGCCCTTCAGGACATCCTGAAAAAGGACCGTCCGGCAGTGGGGCTCACGGCAAAAGAGACCGGCGTGGACGTCCGCATCGTTGGAGAGGAAAGCAGCAGCGAACGCGCCCAGGCCGAGGTTGAAAAGGCGGCGACTGCCATCCGGGAACGGCTTGGTGACGCCATTTACGGCGTCGACAACCAGGACATGGAAGAGGTGGTAGGGGCGCTCCTCAAGCAGCGCAGGCTCAAGCTTTCGGTGGCGGAGTCCTGCACCGGCGGACTGATCGGCGCACGGATCACGAACGTCTCCGGCAGCTCGGAGTATTTCGAACGCGGGGCGGTCGTGTACGGCAACCAGGCGAAGACGGAGATGCTCGGCGTGCCCGAAGAGTTGATAAAGAAACACGGGTCAGTGAGCCGCGAGGTTGCCGCGGCCATGGCACAGGGCATCCGGCGGGCGGCCCGTACGGACTACGGGCTTTCAGTCACGGGCATTGCCGGCCCCGGCGGCGGGACCAGGGAAAAGCCCGTGGGGCTTGTGTATATCGGGCTTGCAAGTCCGCAGGGCGTCAAGGTCGAAGAGCACAAGTATCTCGGCACCCGGGCACAGATACGGCTCAAGGCTTCTCAGATGGCCCTCGATATGGTGAGGAAGCATCTGATCGGGTAGTTATGGAGCGAGCCGACCGTGTCGGCGTTTAAAGTCACGGCAACGCGGTTGCCTTGGTCCAGGAACGGCAACGCGGTTGCCTTGGTCCAGAAATATGAGAACCTTCATCGCCATAGAGATCCCCGACGAGATAAAACGGGAGATGGCAAGAGCGCAGGAGCAGCTCAAGCGCTCGGGTGTGGAGGCGGGCTGGACCAGGCCCGAGGGCATCCACCTGACGCTGAAATTCCTGGGCGAGGTGGAAGAGTCGCGGATACCGGATATCATGGCCGCCCTTACCGGCGCCGCTCGAAATACCGGCGGGTTTCGGATCGAGATCGCCGGCGCGGGAGCGTTCCCGAATCCGAAGAATGCCCGCGTGGTCTGGCTGGGGATTTCGGGAGACCGGGACAAACTGGCAACGCTCCAGGCCGCTGTTGAGGAGGCTATGGTAGGGCTCGGCATGGAACGCGAGGACAGGGCCTTCACTCCTCACCTGACGTTAGGGAGGATCAAGGATATCCGCTCCCGCGACCCATGGCTTGCGGCGCTGAATGAGATGAAGGACATCCGGCTCACGGGGTTCGAGGTGGACCATATCAGCCTCATGAGGAGCGAGCTCAAGCCTTCGGGCGCGGTCTATACGGAGATCGGGAAGGTGGAACTTAACTAAAGGGTCAGGGGTCATGGGGCAGGGGTCAGGATTGAGCGGTTCCTTGACCCATGACCCTTGCCCCTTAGACCCGTAACAATAACGCACAGTTCAAAATTTCGGTGCGCCGCGTGGCGGCGAAAGGAGACGGAACATGGCTGATAAAGATAAATTGAAAGCGCTGGAACTGGCAGTGGGCCAGATCGAGAAACAGTTCGGCAAGGGGTCTATCATGCGGCTGGGCAGGGAAGAAATGCCGGCCGGGATCCCCGCTGTCTCGACGGGCTCGCTGGGGCTCGACATCGCCCTGGGCGTGGGCGGCGTGCCGCGCGGGAGGATCGTCGAGATCTTCGGCCCCGAGTCGTCGGGCAAGACCACCCTGGCGCTCCACATCATCGCCGAAGCCCAGAAAGCAGGCGGGCAGGCCGCCTTCATCGACGCGGAACACGCGCTCGATATCACCTACGCCCGCAAGCTCGGTGTGCGCACCGATGATCTCCTCATCTCCCAGCCCGACACGGGTGAACAGGCGCTGGAGATCACGGAGACCCTCGTCCGGAGCGGCGCCATTGATGTGATCGTCGTGGACTCCGTGGCCGCACTCACGCCGCGGGCCGAGATCGAAGGCGAGATGGGCGACGCCCACATGGGCCTCCAGGCCCGGCTCATGAGCCAGGCCCTGCGCAAGCTCACCGGCGCCATCAGCAAGTCCGCCACCACGCTCATCTTCATCAACCAGATCCGCATGAAGATCGGGGTGATGTTCGGGAATCCCGAGACGACCACCGGCGGAAACGCGCTCAAGTTCTACGCTTCGGTGCGGCTCGACATCCGGAAGGTGTCGGCCATCAAGGAAGGCGAGGACGTGACCGGCGGACGGGTGAAGGTCAAGGTGGTAAAAAACAAGGTCGCGCCCCCCTTCCGGGCCGCGGAATTTGATATAATGTTCAATGAAGGCGTCTCCAAGCTCGGCGAGATCATCGACCTGGGCGTGGACAAGAACATCGTAGAAAAGAGCGGTGCGTGGTTCTCGTACAGCGGAACGAGGATCGGCCAGGGGCGCGAGAACGTGAAGCAGTTCCTTGCCGAGCATCCGGACATGGCGTCGGAGATCGAGCTCAAGGTAAGACAGGCCAGCGGTCTCACGGTCCCCAATGTCCCCGTTGCCCAGAACCCCGCACCGGCAGCCGAGAAAGAAACCGCTCCGCCTGCTGAGCGGAGCAGTAAATCCGCAAAGGCACAGAAGACGGAGAAACACGTGGAGGCATAAGGTATGAACCTGAATGACATGCTCAAGATAACCTTCGACCGGCGCGCATCGGACCTGCACATCAAAGTAGGGGTGCCGCCGGTACTCAGGATCGACGGGAAACTGACCCCCATCGAGACGGAGAAACGGCTCACGCAGGAGGACACCCTCGCCATCGCCTTCGGCATCATGAACGCGGCGCAGAAGACGAAGTTCAAGGAGAAGAACGAGCTCGACATGGCCTATGGGGTCCCCGGCCTCGGCCGGTTCCGCGTCAACGTGTTCCAGCAGCGCGGAAGCGTGGGTATGGTCTTCCGCGTCGTCCCGGCAAAGGTCCTGAACTTCGAGGAGCTGCTGCTCCCCCAGGTGCTGACGAAGGTGGCGCAGGAAGCACGCGGCCTGATCCTCGTGACCGGCACAACGGGAAGCGGTAAATCGACGACCCTGGCGGCCATGATCGACTATATCAATACGACCCGTACGGCGCACATCATTACCATCGAGGACCCCATCGAGTTCCTCCACCGGGACAAGAAGAGCATCGTGAACCAGCGCGAGATCGGGAGCGATACCTTCACCTTCAGCGACGCGCTCCGGAGCGCCCTCCGGCAGGACCCGGACGTGATCCTCGTGGGCGAAATGCGGGACTTCGAGACCATATCCACGGCCCTTACGGCGGCGGAAACAGGCCATCTCGTGCTTTCCACCCTCCACACGGTCGACGCTGCGGAAACCATCAACCGTGTTATCACGGTCTTTCCCCCGTACCAGCAGAAACAGGTCCGGATGCAGCTTGCCTCGGTGATCAAGGGGATCGTTTCGCAGCGGCTCGTTCCCCGGGCCGACGGGAACGGCCGCGTGGCCGCCGTGGAAGTGATGCTCGGCACCTTGACCGTCCGGGAGGCCATTATCGACGAGAACAAGACGCGGCAGATACATTCCATCATTTCCTCCGGCATCAGCCACTACGGGATGCAGACCTTCGACCAGTCGCTCCTCATGCTCTACAAGAAGGGACTCATCACCTACGACGAGGCGCTCGTGAACGCGAGCAACCCCGACGATTTCGCCCTTAAGGTGAAGGGCATCCAGTCCACGAGCGACCTCACCTGGGAAGAGGACGAGCGGCGCAAGCAAGGGAAAGGCGCCGCCCAAAAGCCCGCGGAGCCCAAGGAGTACAAGGCGCCGGCTCCCGGGACCGGTGATTTCAAGATCGAGAGGTTCGGGGACAAGTAAATCGATTGCGGATTTCAGATTGCGGAATGCGGATTGAATGCCGTGGATGAAAAGACACTTGCTCAGGCGAAGAACACGGCCTACCGTCTTCTCACGTACCGGCCGAGGAGCCGGGCGGAAATGGAGGCAAAGCTCCGGGACAAAGGGTTTAATGATCCTGTTATCGCTGCCGTGCTGTCTGATCTGGATCGGCTCGGGTATCTTGATGATGAAAAATTCGCGGGCCAGTGGGCGGCAGGCAGGGTCAGGCTCCGTTCCTTCGGCAGGCGGCGAGTCGAGCGGGAGTTACGGGACAAAGGAGTTGACGGAGAAACAGTGACCCGGACGCTCGGGGAAGTCCTTCCGCCCTCCGTAGAGTTGGCGACGGCAAAAGAGACTGCGGAACGGAAACTGCGGACCTTGCAGTCTTTTGACCGCGAGACCAGGCGAAGACGGCTTGCAGGTTTCCTGGAGCGGAAGGGCTTCTCCTACGACGTGATAAGGGATGTTTTGAAGAATATTGATAAAAGCTGATCCTTTTGCCGCGGATGAGCACGGGTTGACACGGATACAATAATTCGAGAGCTTCCTTTGGGTATAGATTTACACAGAGGCCTCAAATTTTCGCAGCTTTGAATCCGGTTTTTCTCCGTTCATCTGCATCCAATCTTCATTTGTGCTTTACGAATTCATCCGTGTCCATTTGTTTATCCGTGGCTGAAAAATTCTTTCGTTTTTTTCGCGATCCCTGCGTCCTCCGCGGTGAATCGTAGTCCAATAATAAAAGTAAGGAGCGCGATTTGAAGGCCAACGATCTGAGAAAGCTGTTTCTTGACTACTTTGCCGAACGGGGGCACAAGGTGGCGCCCAGTTCATCGCTCGTCCCCAGGAACGACCCCACGCTGCTGTTCACGAACGCCGGCATGGTGCAGTTCAAAAGTATTTTTCTCGGCGAGGAGACGCGGGACTACAAGCGCGCCGTCTCGATCCAGAAGTGCATGCGCGCCGGCGGCAAGCACAACGACCTCGAAAACGTGGGCCACACCGCCCGGCACCATACGTTCTTCGAGATGCTCGGCAATTTTTCCTTCGGCGATTACTTCAAAAAAGATGCGATACGGTACGCCTGGGAATTCCTGACGGAGAAGGTCAAGCTCCCCAGGGAAAAAATATGGGTCACCATCTTCCGCGATGATGACGAGGCCTTCGACCTCTGGCGGAAGGAAGTGAATTTCCCGGCCGAGCGGATCGTGCGCCTCGGCGAGAAGGACAACTTCTGGCAGATGGGCGACACGGGCCCTTGCGGGCCGTGCTCCGAGATCATCATTGACCAGGGGCCCGAAATGTCCTGCGGCAAGGCCGGGTGCGCCGTGGGGTGCGACTGCGACCGGTTCCTGGAGATCTGGAACCTCGTCTTCATGCAGTACAACCGGGACGAGTCGGGCACGCTCACGCCCCTGCCCAAGCCGAGCATCGACACCGGCATGGGACTCGAACGCCTCTCCGCCGTGGTGCGGGGCGTCAAGAGCAACTTCGAAACGGACCTGTTCCAGCCGCTGATCAAGCAGATCGCGGCCCTTGCCGGAGTCCCTTATCATAAAGACCGGCAGACGGACATCTCCTACCAGGTGATCGCCGACCATTTGCGGGCCATGACGTTCCTCATCTCCGACGGCGTACTGCCCTCCAACGAGGGCAGAGGCTACGTGCTCCGGCGCGTGATCCGCAGGGCAAGCCGCTACGGCAAGCTTATCGGCATCGACAAGCCGTTCCTGTACAAACTCACCGGAGTGGTCGTCGACGAGATGCGCGACGCCTATCCCGAACTGGTGGACAGCCGGGAGCATGCGGCAAAGGTTGCACTCCTCGAAGAGGAGCGCTTTGTCACGACCCTCGACTCCGGCCTCGCCCTCCTGAACGAGACCGTGGCCAAACTGAAGTCCGCGGGCAGCAAGGTCATCACGGGAGACGTTCTCTTCAAGCTCTACGATACCTTCGGGTTCCCCCTGGACCTCGTGGCCGATATGGCCCGCGACATGGACCTGAAGCTCGACGAAGAAGGATACCGGCGCGCCATGGAAGAGCAGCGCACCCGGGCAAAGGCCGCCTGGGCGGGCACGGGCGCCGAGAAGGTGAAGCCCGTTTACAAGGAACTCGCAGCCAGGCTCCGAAAGCCCCTGTTCACGGGATACGACACCCTCGAGGACAGCGGCGAGGTCCTCGCCCTCATCAAGGGCGACGGGGTGGTCTCCGAGGCCCATGACGGCGACGAGGTGGAGATCATTCTCGACCGCACGCCTTTCTACGCAGCCTCAGGCGGACAGGTGGGAGACACGGGAGAGTTCCGCGGCGAGGCGGCCAAGTTCGTGGTGGAGGATACGGTCAAGCCCGCTGAAGACCTCATCGTCCACCGCGGGCGGGTCAGGAAAGGCTCCTTCAAAACGGGCGACGCCGTCCTTGCAAAAGTTGATGCCGGGAAGCGGGCCGACACGGCCAGGCACCATACGGTCACGCACGTCCTCCACGCAACGCTCCGGTCGGTACTGGGCGAGCATGTGAAACAGGCGGGTTCTCTCGTGGCGCCGGACCGCCTGCGCTTTGATTTTACCCACTACACGGCGCTCACCGAGCGCGAGCGCGAGCGGATCGAGGAGATGGTGAACGAGCGCATCCTCGAGAACCACCCTGTGGAAACGACGGTCATGGACATCGAGCAGGCCATGACCACCGGCGCCATGGCGCTCTTCGACGAAAAGTACGGCGACAAGGTGCGGGTGGTGATGGTAAAAGACGTGAGCAAGGAGCTCTGCGGCGGCACGCATACGCGGGCGAGCGGCGACATCGGCTTGTTCAAGATACTGTCCGAATCGGGCATCGCGGCCGGCGTGCGCAGGATCGAAGCAGTCTCCGGCAGGCCTGCCTACCGCGCCTTCAAGCGCGAAGAGCAGGACGTTCAGGAGATAGCGCGCATGCTCAAGGCCTCGGACCTCGATATCGTTCCGCGCGTCGAGCGGGTCCTGTCACAGCTCAGGGAAACGGAAAAGGAGCTCGAAGGCCTGAAGCATAAGCTCCAGTCCTCCCAGGCAGGGGACGTGGTCGGCGAGGCGCGGATGATCGGCGCCGTCAGGGTGCTGGCCAGGCGCGCAGACGGCATGGACGCCAAGGATCTCCGCGCTTTCGGCGACAAGCTCCGGGACAAGCTCGGCAGCGGCATCCTGGCCCTCGGGACCGCCAAGGACGACAAGGTGAATCTCATCGTCATGGTCTCGAAGGACCTGATTGGCAGGTTCCACGCCGGAACGATCATCAAGGAGCTTGCTTCGATCCTGGGCGGCACGGGCGGGGGCAAGCCCGACCTGGCCCAGGCAGGGGGCAAAGATCCCTCCAAGCTCGACGCGGCGCTCGAGGCCCTGTACCGTGTTGTGGAAAAGGCCGCGAAGAATAAAGCGCCCGCTCCATGAGCGGCCTCGAAATCTGATATAATCATAGTAGACCTTACCACAGGAGGCAGCCATGACACTGTCGGAGATCATCAAGAAGGCAATGCTTGCAGGGCTGGGGGCGCAGGAAAAGGCAAAGGAATTCATCGACGAGCTCGTCAAGGCCGGAGAACTCTCGAAGACCGAGGCCGCCTCGCTCGTCAAGGAATGGGTCGGCAAGGCCGAAGAGAGCACCAGGGACCTGGACACCAAGGTCAAAGACGCCATTGCCAATGCCTTCGAGAAGCTGAACATTCCGTCGCGCGACGCCATCGAAAAGCTGGAAAAGAAGGTCCAGAATCTTTCCGCAAAGATCGATAAGCTTGAGGGCGGCAAAGGGGAAGGCGGGGCGTAAGTCCGCGGCCTCATCGAGTCTATGTCGCTCTTAAGTTTCTGGAGAAGGCACTACCGGGACATTCCGCGCATCCGGCAGATCATCGCGGTGGCGTCCCGGCACGGCTTCGGCCACATCATCGAACAGCTCGGCCTGCAGCGGTTCATCTCCCTCGGCAGGCGCATTCTCACGTTCAAAAAACAGCCGCCTCCCGAACACCGGCTGAGCACGCCTGAACGGCTACGCCTCGTGTTCGAAGAACTGGGGCCTTCGTTCATCAAGCTCGGTCAGGTGCTTTCCTGCAGGCCGGACATGCTTCCTCCCGAGTACGCCCTGGAACTGTGCAAGCTCACCGACTCCGTAGCTCCTTTTCCCTTCCGCGAAGCGCGGGATATTGTCGAAAAAGACCTCGGTGCGCCGCTCGACAAAATCTTCGCGGAGTTCGACCCCGTGCCGGCGGCCGCGGCGTCCATTGCCCAGGTCCACGGGGCAACGCTCTTTGACGGCCGCGCGGTCATGGTGAAGGTCCAGCGGCCCAACATCGAGCGCGTCATTTCGCGTGATATCAGCATCCTCCGCGGGCTTGCCGAGCTCATTGAGGCCTATGTTCCCGATATGGCCGTGTATAACCCGCGCGGCATCGTGGAGGAGTTCGCCCGCACCATCTACCGGGAGCTCGATTTTTTCATTGAGGCCTCCAGTGCCCTCCGCCTCAGAACAAACTTCGAGAAAAGCCCCATCGTCTACATCCCGCAGGTCTTTCCCGACCTTTCGAGCAAGCGCGTCCTCGTCATCGAGAGGCTGGGCGGCATCCGCATCGACGAAGTCGCCCGCCTTGCGCAGGAGGGCTTCGACCTTTCCGACATAGCGAAAAAGGGCGCGGCGGCCTACTTCCAGATGGTGCTCCAGGACGGCTTTTTCCACGCCGACCCCCACCCGGGCAACATCTTCGTGCTGTCCGACGGCAGGATCGGCCTCGTGGACTTCGGCATCATGGGCAGGGTGACCGAGGAGAACATGGAGTATTTCTCCAACGTCTTCGTCGCCCTCGTGAGGCGTGACTTCGACATGCTCGTGCAGCAGTACCTCGACATGGGGTTCATGGTCGAGGAAATGGTGGACATTGACGCATTCCGCCGCGAGGTGAAGGCGGACATTGAGGAGCTCCTTGAGCCCTATTACGGCATGAAGGCAAAACAGATCGACTTTGCCGCATACGTTGCGCGCGTCACCGACCTCCTGCTGCGACACCGCCTGAAGCTGCCCCAGAACCTTTACCTCGTGGATAAAACCCTCATCACCCTTGAGGGCCTCCTGCGGAGGGTCGATCCGGAATTCGATTATCTCGATTCGGCAAAGCCCTACGTCACCAGGCTCATCAGCATGCGGAGGGACCCGCGAAGGGTCCTCCGCACGGTCCGCAAGAATGCCGAGGACCTGTACACGTTTTTCGGCGCGTTGCCGCGGCAGCTGCAGACGTCGTTCAGAAAATTCCTGCGCGGCGACATCCGCATAAAGGTCCAGCACGAAGAGCTCCACACCTTTATCAGGGACATCGACAAGTCGAGCAACCGCATTGCCTTCAGCGTCATTACCGCCGCCATCATTGTGGCGTCATCCATAATCATCCACTCCGGGCAAGGCGAGAAGATCCTCGGGCTTCCCGTGTTCGGCCTGATCGGGTATGTGATCGCGGCGTTCCTCGGAGTCTGGATCCTCATCGGGATCATGCGGTCCGGCCAATTATAAACTTCCTGAGAGCGCGACGTGTCCCGGCGATTACCGAGGGTGGTTTTCTGCCGCCGTCACCAGGGAATGATGGACATCGCCGACAGGAGACGGCCGCGCTCTTTCGCGGTAATCCCTCAGTTACGGGGGCAGCAGCCCTTTCGCTCTGCTGCGCAAGCGTGCACATTGGGCAGTGGCCCACAAGGATATACGTCCTGTCCCCGCAGCACGTACGCTTCGCACGTGCCTGCTTCGGGATACGTGGTTTTACCATGATCTGCGGGGCACTGAAAAGCGCGTCTATCGCTCAAGGGCTGCTACCCCCTGCTCATGTATCCCCGTCACTGAGAAGGGATTACCTTTCGCGGAGCAAAACTGTTGACCGGGGAGGCCGCAAAGGAGTATAGTGCCCCCGTATTTTGCGCATCCCGCCCTCCCTTGCGGGGCAGAGGACCGGAAGACCATGAAAACAATAAATAAGAAACTCAAGCCCCTGATTCGCGCCTGGATGACCGTCAAGCACTGGGTCAAAAAAAGGCCGTGGACCTCGTTCCTGCTTGCCACAGCGGCGCTCACGATCACCATCCATTTCTACATCGCCCTCTTCGTGCCGCCGACGCGCGAGAAGGCCTGGAAGGAAATCGAAGTGACCGAGGGGATGAGCTTCAAGGCGATTGCGTCGGCGCTCCAGCGGGAAGGCATCATCCGCTACCGCGGGTACTTCGAGATCATCGGCAGGCTCGAGGGCATTACCCGGAACGTGCGCGTCGGCTACTACGGTCTTGGTTCGCACATGAGCATGTGGGAGGTGCTCGGGGCCCTGCGGACGGGGAAGATCATCGAGTACGAAGTGGTGGTCCCCGAGGGCTACAACCTCTATCAGATCGGCTACACCCTGTCGGGCACGCCGCTCATCTCCGACCCCGGGCAGTTCATCAACCTGGCCGGGAAGAAGGACTTCGCCCGCAGCCTGGGAGTGGAAGCCGATACGCTCGAGGGGTACCTGTTTCCGGACACCTATTATTTCCCGAAGGGGATCACGGCGGAGGGGATCGCGAAGCGAATGGTGCAGCGCTACAAGGGCGCCTTCGCCGACAGCTACCGCACCCGCGCCGGGGAACTGGGCTTCACGGAGCACCAGATTATCACCCTGGCCTCCATCGTCGAGAAGGAGGCGAAGCTTCCGGAGGAGCGGAAGCTCATCGCCGCGGTATACCACAACCGTCTGAAGCAGGGCATGAAACTCCAGGCCGACCCCACGGCTGTCTACGGCACAAAGGCGTGGGTCACGAACGTAACGCTCAACGATCTCAAACGCAGATCACCCTATAACACCTATCTCCACAAAGGCCTGCCGCCGGGGCCGATCGCAAACCCGGGGCAGGGGGCCATTCTGGCGTCGCTCTATCCCGAGCAGGTGGACTATCTCTTCTTCGTGGCTCAGGGAGACGGTTCTCATTATTTTTCTCATGATTATACGGCCCACGTGAAGGCGGTGGGACGCTATCGGAACAACAAGCGGATCGCCGCAAAGAACCAGGCTAAAACAAAGCAGCGGAAATAGTTTCCCCGCCCCATTCCTTCAGCTTGTTCGTAATGAATTTCACGATCGCTTTGTGCTCCTCGTTTCCCCGGTCACTCACCGCGAGCGCCTTTCCGAAGGCGAAGTGAACGGTCTTTGAGGGGTCGATCCTGCCGAAGTCCTTCAACCACCTGCCGGTGCCCCACGCGTCCGTTTTGAGCGCGATGGGGACCACGGGCACGCCGGCCTTTTTGGCGAGCTTTATGCCGATGGAATTGAACGTCTCGGGATCAAGGTGCGCGGCCCGGGTCGTCTGGGGGAAGATGATGACGGATCTGCCGGCCTTCAGCCGTTCCGTTCCTCCTTCGAGCACGGCCCTCAGGTCGTCGCGAGGGTTTACCCGGCCCACGGTGATGGGGTCCCGTGCGCGCATGATGTGCTTAAAGACCGGGTAGTCGACAAGGCTTTTCTTCACCACGAAGGTGGCGTCCTTGAAGGGGGCGATGAGCACCGGGAGGACGAAGGTCTCGAGGGTGCTCATGTGGTTCGCCACGAACACGCAGGGCCCCTTGAGAGTGGTGAAGTGCTCCGTTCCCTCTATCTCGATCCGGATGCCCGCCTGTTCGAGGGCGCGGAGCGAGGACAGGCTGCTCCAGCACCACGCCGCCGTATCGTAATCCCCTCGCTTCGCCTTCGCGCTCCCCTTGAACACGATCGAGGCAATGTGGCTGAAAACAAAGGCGGAAGGGCATATCCTCGCCCAAAACGAAACTCGTTCGCGATTGGACTTGTACGAACTGCGCGTGTAGGTCAGACGGTGCACGAGAGGTTTCCTCCCTTATAAAAGTACTGAAGCAATCTCCTATTCCCGTTGCCGGGGATCAAGAGCATCGCGGATCCCTTCGCCGAGGAGGTTGTACCCGAGGACGGTCAGGAGTATGGCGAGCCCGGGGAACGCGGAGAGCCACCAGGCGATTTCGATATGGTCCTTGCCCGAAGCCAGAAGGCTGCCCCAGCTCGGCGTCGGCGGCTGTACTCCGAGGCCCAGAAAGCTCAATCCCGACTCGATGAGGATGGCCCCTCCGATGCCCATGGTGGCGGAGACGAGAAGGGGAGAGAGCCCGTTCGGCAGGATATGCCTGAAGATGATGCGGCCGTCGGGCGCGCCGACGGCGCGCGCCGCTACCACGAATTCCCGTTCCTTGATCGACATGAACTCGGCCCGGATGAGCCGGGCAGGCTCCATCCAACTGGTGAGGCCGATGACGACCATGATGTTCCAGATGCTCGGCTCCAGGATGACCACGACGGCCAATATCAGGAAAATCGTCGGGATCGTGAGCATAACATCCACGCTTCTCATGATCACCATGTCGTATATCCCGCCATAGTATCCTGCGAGCGACCCAAGGATGATTCCTATAAGCGTTGCGATCCCGACAGCGGCGAAACCGACCTTCAGGGAGACGCGCGAGCCCCAGATCATGCGCGAAAGCACGTCCCTCCCGAGCTCGTCGGTGCCGAGGGGATGGGCGAACGTGGGGCCAATGAGGATATTTTTAATGTCGATGGCGGACGGGTCATGGGGCGAGAGGAACGAAGCAAAAAGAGCGACAATGAATACCAGCGCGACGAGCGCCCCGCCGACGACCGCGAGACGGTTTCCCGCAAACTGCCGCAGCGATGATAATGCTATAGTAATCGTACGGCTCATTGTTTGCTCCAGGCCTGAGTAGTTACATTTTCTCTTTATTTCAGCCTCACCCTCGGGTCGGCGAGGGCGTAGCCCACATCGGCCAGGAAATTGCCGAGCATGGTGAGAATTGCACCCGGCACGAGAATGCCCATTGACAAATTATAGTCCCGCGAGAGCGTTGCCTGGTAGAACAACTGCCCCATGCCGGGAATTCCGAAAACCGTTTCCGTAATCACGCTCCCGCCGATGATGCCCGGCAGCGCAAGACCGAGTATGGTGATGACGGGCATGAGAGCATTCCGGAGAGCGTGTTTATACACTACGCTCCCCTCCGGGAGCCCCTTTGCCCGCGCAGTGCGTATATAGTCCTGGCCCAGGACCTCAAGCATGTTGTTTCTCACGTATCGAGAGAAGCCGGCCAGCCCGCCAAAGGACAGGATGAATACCGGAAGGATCAAATGCTCGGCTTTGTCCATGAGCCTGCCCCATGACGTCAGTCCGCTCACGTCAAGGCTTTGGATGCCCGAGATAGGAAGGATTCCCACCTGAACACCGAAAAAATATATGAGGAGCAGGGCAAGCCAGAAGGAGGGCGTGGAAAAGCCTACGAAGACAAAGATAGTCACGAAGCGGTCCAAAAGTGAATATCGGCGCGTAGCCGAAAGGATGCCGATGGGGATCGCTATCAGCAGGATAAGGCCGAGGGACAGGAGATTCATGGTAAGCGTGATCGGGAGCCGCTCGAAAATCTTGTCCTTCACCTTGCGGCCGTCGGCGAAGGCTTCACCGAAATCGAGGGTCGCAAACTTGCCGACCCACGTGGCGTACTGCTTGTAAACGGGCTGGTCGGCGCCGTAGAGCTTCCTGAGGCGCTCCCGCGCCTCGGCGGACGCCTTGGCCGAGAACTCCATTTGCGCTTCAGCCGGCCCGCCCGGGGCAAGATGCATAATGCCGAAATCGAGCAGGGTGATGCCGAAGAGGATCGGTATCATGAGCAGGGTGCGTTTTATAAGATAGACGAGCATGAGGAATGTGCTTTTCAGCCCGTGACCTTGAACACGAGGTCAAAGGGCTTGGCCGGCCGGGAGAGCCTGATACCGGTGAACTGGCCGCGCACTGCCTTCTGCACGGGCTGATGGTCGAACTCCATGACCTCCACTTTCTGGGTAAAATCCGTGTCGTTGCCCTTGACGCGGATGGTCTCGCCGACTGCCAGCTCTCCGAAATCCAGCTTGATGGCGGCAACGGAGTTCTTGTCGAAAAACTTGATTACCGAGCCGATGCGCTCTTCCATAGTGCTAATAATAGTATAAAACCGCGGTCATTTCAAGGGGAAAGACCCGATTTTTGAAATGGAGAGCGACCGGCCGGTACCTCATGAATCCGCCGGGAAAACGCATTGCTGTTCGGTAATCCTTCAGTTACGGGGGCAGCAGCCCTTTCGCTCTGCCGCGCAAGCGTGCACAGTGGGCAATGGCCGCACAAGGATATACGTCCTGTCCCCGCAGCACGTACGCTTCGCACGTGCCTGCTCTGGGATACGTGGCTTTACTATGATCCGCGGGGCACTGAAAGGCGCGTCTATCGCTCAAGGGCTGCTACCCCCGCTCATGTATCCCCGTTACTGAAGGATTATGTTGTTCGATACATAGCGCTTGACAATGGGTATCGTGCTGAGTATTATATGCTTTGCGAGTCAGGGGTTCGGCGGTACGCAGTCTTTCGCGGGGCGTGGCGCAGCCCGGTAGCGCGTCTGCTTTGGGAGCAGAAAGCCGGAGGTTCAAATCCTCTCGCCCCGACCATAAATACGGTACGGCATTGAAAAATGGAAATTTTAAATTGGAAATTGAAAAGTTGAGGAAAAATTTTAAATTTTCAATCTTCAATTTAC
This sequence comes from Nitrospiria bacterium, assembly GCA_919901555.1. Lineage (GTDB taxonomy): Bacteria > Nitrospirota > UBA9217 > UBA9217 > UBA9217 > CAKKPG01. The sequence goes on from CAKKPG010000104.1 coordinate 23,514, forward strand.
ATTTTTCAATACGTGAAGCGTCCGCGCCTGTAGCTCAGGTGGATAGAGCAACAGCCTTCTAAGCTGTGGGCCATGGGTTCGAATCCCGTCAGGCGCGCCAAGTTAATTTCGCCACAGCGAAATTAACAGTTTTGAGTTTCCCGTGGTTAGTTTTGAATTGAACTTCCAACTAAAAACTAATCACTTATAACTGTATTTTTATGGTGGGCGTAGCTCAGCTGGTAGAGCACAAGGTTGTGGCCCTTGTGGTCGCGGGTTCAAGCCCCGTCGCTCACCCCAATTTTAAAATTGCGGATTGCGAATTTCGGATTGCGGATTGGAAAGCTGTAAACGCCTTTAAACATCCGCATTCCGCAATCGACAATCCGCGATTCATTTGCGCCCGTAGCTCAGCTGGATAGAGCGTCGGACTTCGAATCCGCAGGCCGCAGGTTCGAGCCCTGCCGGGCGCGCCATGTAAGGCAAGTTGACCGCGTCGGCAGCACCGGCTTGATATGCGGTCTCCTGCGGCCTGAGGGGTGCAGGGGAGCGGCTCCCCTGCGGTTCGGGGGAGATACCAGGAGGGGGCAGGCCCCCTCTGGGGAGCCCCTTGCGGGCGACGGCAGCATGGTTCGAGCCCTGCCGGGCGCGCCACTTTGATTGTGGATTGTAGATTGCGGAATGCGGATTGAAAAGCTAAATTTAAAGAAGGAGATCTAATCCGAATTCCGAAATCCGCAATCCGAAATACACTGCGCCCGTAGCTCAGCTGGATAGAGCGTTGGCCTCCGAAGCCAAAGGTCGTGGGTTCGACTCCCGCCGGGCGCACCATATAAAATTACCGTCGACTGGCAGCCTGCAACCGACAACCGGTCGGTGATCAGGAGGAGAACCCATGACCTCAGGGGTTTCAGGGGAAGCATTCCCCTGTGCTTCGGGGGAGATACCAGAGGGGGCGGGCCCCTTCTGGGGAGCCCTTTACGGGCGACGGAGTGCGGTTCGACTCCCGCCGGGCGCACCAATTTCACCGGATAAAATTTAGTTGCATCCCGCACGAAAGATCAGTATAATGCCGAAGTTTGTAACCGGTTTTCTTGATTGCATGGGCCGTTAGCTCAGTTGGTAGAGCAGCTGACTCTTAATCAGCGGGTCGAAGGTTCGACTCCTTCACGGCTCACCATACACTCACTCGGGGAGCAGTGGTCAGCGGGCAGCGGAATCAAGAGGCTGCCTGGCGGCGCACTGCTCTCTTTGTTCGTGCAGCGAGAGTGGCGGAACTGGCAGACGCGCCAGACTTAGGATCTGGTGGGCAACCGTGGGGGTTCAAGTCCCCCCTCTCGCACCAATTCACATGCGGAATGGGGAGTGCTGAGCGGGAAATGGAAATGAAAGCCCCGGCCTGCGGAAAATCATCCTGAGATATTGCAGCAATGCTCTGAAGACTCGTCAGCCTCATAAACTCTTAAACAAAGGTGAACAAGGATGAAAGTTGCCGTTGAGGACATCAGTCCTGTAAAGAAGAAGATCCGTATCGAAGTGCCTTCCGATGCCGTCAGCGCGGAGATGAATAAGGCCATTGCGGACATCGCGAAGAAGGCGAAGATCCCCGGTTTCCGTCCGGGAAAGGCGCCGAAGGCGATCGTCGAGAAGCACTACGCCGAAGAGGTCCGGTCCGACGTGGTCAACAGGCTCATCACGGACTCCTATTTCCGGGCGGTGCACGAGCAGAAGATCAGCCCCGTGGACATGCCCGAGATCGGCGACGTCTCCATGAACAGGGGCGAGCCGCTCAGCTTCTCCGCCACGGTCGAAGTGCGGCCCGACATCGGGCTCGGAACCTACGACGGCGTCGAGGTGAAGGAGCAGAACCTGACCGTGACCGACGAAGAGGTGGCCCAGACCATTGACCGCCTCCGCGAGATGTATGCCCAGCTCGAGGTGGTCGAAGGCAGGCCCGTGCAGAAGGAAGACACGCTCGTCATCGATTTCCAGGGGTTCCGCGAGGGCAAGGCCATCGACGGCGCCAAGGCCGCTGACTATATGCTGGCCCTGGGCAAGGGAAGCCTGATCCCGGGCTTTGAAGACCAGCTTGAAGGCATGAGCAAGGGCGAAACGAGGGAGATCAAGGTCACTTTTCCCGGCGACTACTCGAACGCGGAACTGGCGGGCAAGGACGCGCAGTTTACGGTGACCCTGAAGGAGCTCAAGCGCGCCGTGGTTCCCGAGCTGAACGATGAGTTCGCCAAGGACATCGGCGACCACAAGTCCGTGGAGGACCTCCGGGCCAGGATCAAAGAGGATATCGAGGTGCGGAAGCGCAATGAGCAGGCCTCGGCCCAGCGGGAGGAGCTTCTCTCCAAGCTCATCGAGGCCCATTCCTTCGATGTCCCGCCCGGCATGGTGGAACGCGAGCTCCAGTCCATGTTCCGGCAGCATGCCACGCGCCAGGCGCGGCAGGGCGTGGACGTCAAATCCCTTGATGCCGCAGCGTTCCGCGACCAGCACCGCGCGCTTGCCGAGGGCAGGGTCAAAGGGGTGCTGATCCTGGATGCCGTCGCCGAGCGGGAGAACGTAGCCGTGAGCGACGAGGAACTTTCGGCCGAACTGGCCGTCATCGCCCGCAAGTCGGGCCAGCCCGTGGAGGCGGTCAGGAAGTACTACGACTCCCTCGACGGCGGGATGGATAACCTGCGTTCATCATTGATCCAGGAAAAGGCATTGGGCCTCTTGCTTTCCCGGGCAAAGAAGGTATATAATTAACACCAGGGAATACAATCACAGCCACGGCCGCCAAGGCTCCAAGAAAGCAATGCAAAAGTCAAATTTCAAAATGCAAATTGTAAAACGGCCTGAGGCCATGATTTTCAGCACTTCATTTTGACTTTTACATTTTGCACTTTGCACTTTGCATTTTGCATTCATCAGACTTCGCGTCTGAGCGGCTTCGTGGCAAAAAAGGAGTTTTCATGTCGTTAATACCGATGGTCGTAGAGCAGACGAGCCGCGGAGAGCGGGCGTATGACATTTATTCCCGGCTCCTGAAAGACAGGATCATATTCCTCGGAACGGCCATTGACGATAACGTGGCCAATACGGTGATCGCCCAGCTGCTGTTCCTCGAGGCCGATGATCCGGACAAGGACATCTCGGTGTACATCAACTCGCCGGGGGGCATCGTCACCTCGGGGCTTGCCATCTACGATACCATGAATTACATCAAATGCGCCGTCTCGACCATCTGCATCGGCCAGGCTTCGAGCATGGCGGCGCTCCTCCTGGCGGCGGGGACCAAGGGGAAGCGCTTTTCGCTGCCCCATTCCCGCATCATGATCCATCAGCCCATCGGCGGGTTCCAGGGGCAGGCCACGGACATCGAAATCCACGCCAAAGAGATCCTGAAACTCAAGGACACCCTGAACAAGATCCTGGCGTCCCATACGGGACAGCCCCTCGACAAGATACGGACCGATACGGAGCGGGATTTTTTCATGTCCGGCGAAGACGCAAAACAGTACGGGCTCGTCGACGAGGTGATCACCAAGAAGCATATACGGAACGTGAAGGAGAAGTAATCCCATGACGGAAAAGAAAGACCATACCGCGCCCCTCAAGTGCTCCTTCTGCGGCAAAGGGCAGGAGGAAGTAAAAAAATTGATCGCCGGGCCGTCGGTGTTCATCTGCAACGAGTGTGTCGACCTCTGCAACGAGATCATCGCCGAGGAGTGGGAAGAGACCAAGGAGGCCAAGATCCCCCGGCTCCCCAAGCCGTCGGAGATCAAGCGCACCCTCGATGAATACGTGATCGGCCAGGACCGCGCAAAGAAGATCCTGTCCGTGGCCGTCCACAATCACTATAAGCGGATCGGCGTGCAGCAGGAGATCGGCGAGGAAGTGGAGCTCCAGAAGAGCAATATTCTGCTCATCGGGCCCACGGGAACGGGCAAGACCCTCCTTGCCCAGACGCTGGCCCGGATCCTCGACGTGCCGTTCACCATCGCCGACGCCACCACCCTCACCGAGGCGGGCTACGTGGGCGAAGACGTTGAGAACATCATCCTCAAGCTTCTCCAGAACGCGAACTACGACGTCGAGCGCGCCCAGCGGGGCATCGTGTACATCGACGAGATCGACAAGATCAGCCGGAAATCGGAAAACCCCTCCATCACCCGCGACGTTTCGGGCGAGGGTGTGCAGCAGGCCCTCCTCAAGCTCATTGAAGGGACCGTGGCGAGCGTCCCGCCCCAGGGCGGCCGCAAGCATCCCCACCAGGAGTTCATCCAGGTGGACACGACGAACATCCTGTTTGTCTGCGGCGGCGCCTTCGTCGGCCTCGACGTCATCGTCGAGCAACGCATCGGCAAAAAGACCATGGGGTTCGGCGCCGAGATACAGAGCAAACAGGACCGCAAGCTGAGCGAGATGCTGGCGAGCCTCCAGCCCGCGGACCTGCTCAAGTACGGGCTCATCCCCGAGTTCGTCGGACGCATGCCCGTGGTGGCCACGCTGGAAGAGCTCGACGAGCACGCGCTCATCGACATCCTTACGCGGCCCAAGAACGCGCTTATCAAGCAGTACCAGAAGCTCCTCGCCCTCGAGGGCTGCAAGCTGCGCTTCACCGACGGCGCGCTCGAAGCCATCTCCAAAAAGGCGATCACGCGCAAGACGGGAGCCCGCGGTCTGCGCGCCATCCTCGAGGACGTGATGCTGAACGTGATGTACGACGTGCCGTCCCAGCCCGGCATCAAGGAGTGCGTCATCAGTGAGGATGTGATCAAAGGCGGGGCCGAGCCGCTGCTCATCTACGAGAAGATCGCGTAATTCAGAAGACAGAACACAGAAGACAGAATACAGGGGACAGGTGCAAGACCAGCAGTAACGATCCTGCATCTGTCCTTTTCCGGTCTGTTGTCTGTCTTCTGTCATCTGTTTTCTGAACCCATGAAAATCCTTTCCGCCGAATTCGTCACGAGCGCCGCAGGGCCCGGGCAGTTTCCCGTCGATCCCAGGCCGCAGATCGCTTTTGCCGGCCGCTCGAACGTGGGCAAATCATCGATCATCAACGCGCTGCTCAACCGAAAAAGCCTCGTCAAGACGAGCTCGACGCCCGGCAAGACGCAGCTCATCAACTTTTTCATCATCAACAAGCAGTTCTACTTTGTGGACCTCCCGGGGTACGGGTATGCCGCCGCCCCCCGAAGCGTGGCGGAGGCCTGGGCGCCGATGATCGAGTCCTATCTGAAGGACTCGCCCGAGGTCCGCGCCGTGGTGGTTCTCCTGGACAGCCGCCGTGAGCCGGACGAACGGGACCAACGGCTCGTTGAATGGCTGCAGCATTACGGGATTCCCGCCATCTACGCCCTGACCAAGGCGGACAAGCTGACGCGCCAGGAGGCGGAGCGCGCCCGGCAAGAGATCGCCGCAAAGCTGGGGATCGAAGGGCCCCTCCTCCTTACATCGGCAACGAAAGGGACGGGAATCAGCGAGCTCCGGGCGGAGGTAAGCAAGCAACTTGTAAGCAGATGAAGGTATGAGCGGGAGAATGGGTGAACCGGAGAACCGGCGAGTTAAGAACGATTTTATCCCCGCTTCCCCGTTTCTCCGATTCCCCGATTCATTATGCATCTATTTATAGAGGTGACTCCATGGACTTCATACATGACCTGACCGGTTCTCTGTTCTGGATCACGGTGCTCAGCATCGTTCTCTTTACCGCGGGGAGCATAGCCATCGAGGTCCTTACGGGAAAGTCCAGGCTCCTCAGGCCCATGGGGGCAGGCTTCAAGCTCCTCCTCTTCTTCGCCTCCGTTCAGCTTTTTCTTCACCTCGGCGCCGCCGAACACTATCCCCGGTTTTCCAGGCACATCAATTTTTTCTCCTGGCTGGTCTTCGTCCTCGCCGTGGTCCGCCTCGGCCTGTACCTGTACGGAGACCTCTTCGTTGTCAGGCTGAAGCGCGGCAGCTTCCCGGCGGCGTTCAAGAACATCATCACCGTCTCCGCCCTTGTGGTGGCGGCGCTGGTCCTGCTCAAGGAAATCCTGAACATCAACGTCACGTCCCTCATCGCCACGACCACGGTGCTCACGGCCACGGTAGGCCTTGCGCTCCAGGGCACCCTCGCCAACATGCTGGCGGGGCTTACGATCCACCTCGAAAAGCCCCTGAAACAGGGTGACTGGGTCTCCGCAGCTGGGCATGAAGGCCGCGTCATGGACATCACCCTCCGCTCAACGCGAATTTTGACCATCGAGAACAACGAGGTGTTCATCCCGAACAGCAAGGTCCTGAGCGAGGCCGTGGTGAACTACAGCATGCCCGACACGACCATGGTCAGGAAGCTTGCCGTAGGCGTGAGCTACGGCGTTCCGCCGAACAGGGTCAAGGACGCCGTCCTGGGGGTCCTGTCATCGGTGGAAGGAGTGAGCGCGGACTTCAAGCAGCAGGTCCGCGTGCTGCACTACGGTGACTTTTCCGTCTCTTACGAAATACGGTTCGCCATGAGCGATTTTTCCCGGTATGTGGAGATCGAGGCGGAGATCATGAGCCTCCTCTGGTACCGCTTCAAGCGGAGCGGCATCGAAATACCCTTCCCCATCAGGAACGTGAACCTCACGCAGATCACCCCGGAGGCCCGCCACATTGAGACGGAAAAGCTCGCGGCCGAGATCATGGGCCTCATGGAAAAGGTGGACATCCTCTCACCGCTCTCCAAATCGGAATTGAAGAAACTGGTGGCAACGGTGGGCGTCGAGGCCTATGCAGCGGGGGAATTCCCCGTGCGCCAGGGCCGGGCAGGGGACACCTTCTTCATCATCAAGAAAGGCCGCGTCGAGGTGATCGTGGAGAAGGCCTTGGGCGAGAGCGCCCGCGTGGCGGTCCTCGGCCCCGGAGACTTCTTCGGCGAAATGAGCCTGCTCACCGGCGAGGCCCGCACGGCGAGCATCCGGGTGAAGGAAGACGCAGAGTTCATAGTGATCGACAAGGAAAGCTTCAGCTCCATCCTTGCCTATAATCCCTCCATTGCCGAGTCCCTGAGCAAGATCCTTTCGGAGCGTCAGGCAGGCCTTGAGGCGCAGCGCGAGCGCCTCGACGCGGCCTCCTTGGAACGCCGCAAGAAAGACACCTCAGGCAAACTGCTCCACCGGATCAGG
>CAKKPG010000105.1 GCA_919901555.1 Nitrospiria bacterium
TGATAGAGCTTCCGCCCTGGCCATTGACAGCATCGGCAGGATTGTGGTGGCGGGTAGCGCGTATAACGGCATAGAGAGTAATGACTTTGCCCTGGCCCGCTACAATACCGACGGCAGCCTGGATACCAGCTTTAACTCCTCGCTTCTTTGTATCCCTAATTCCATTTGTAACGGCAAACTGGCCACTAATTTCAACGGCGGCGAGGATGTGGCTTACGGGATAGTCCTACAGGCCGACGGCAAGATTGTGGTGGCGGGTTACGGCGACACGAACCTCAACCTTGTCCTGGCCCGCTACACTACCCACGGCACGTTGGATACGACTTTTGGTGGAGGGGACGGTCTGGTCACAACGGGCTCTTTGAGAAGTGCTTTCGCCCTGGCCATTGACAGCGACGGCAGGATTGTGGCGGCGGGAGAGGCGTCTAACAGCACGGATTCGGATTTTGCCCTGGCCCGCTACAATACCAACGGCACGCTGGATACGACTTTTGGTGGTGGGGACGGTCTGATCACAACGGGCTTTTTTAGCGGTGAGGATGATAGCGCTTCCGCCCTGGCCATTGACAGCATCGGCAGGATTGTGGTGGCGGGTTACGCGTATGTTAGCGGCACAAACTCTGATTTTGCCCTGGCCCGCTACAATACCAACGGCACGCTGGATATGAATTTTGGTGGAGGGGGCAAGGTCACAACGGGCTTTTTTAGCGGTGAGAATGATAGTGCTTTCGCCCTGGCCATTGACAGCGACGGCAGGATTGTGGCGGCGGGTTACACGGATACCGGCCCGGGCTACGGCATCGCCCTGGCCCGTTATCTCCCCTAATCCTGCTGGGGGAAGCAGGGGGAGGGCCGGCCACTCTGGCCCACTCTGCCGAGGCAACTGCTTTGGCTGCAAAGGCCGGGCCTGCCCATGGGGGCATTGCATGCAATGCCCCAAAAGGCAGGACAGACGTTTTGCCTGTGAGTAAAAAAACAATGTCAAAGTAACAGAGAATTACAGTGTCAAAGTGGCAAAGTGGATTTTGACAATACTAATCGTACAAATGTGGTGCGATCAACGGACCTCACGGCCGCTTCGGTATACACGCTTGCGCCCTG
>CAKKPG010000106.1 GCA_919901555.1 Nitrospiria bacterium
ATCCACACCGTGGACATCACCGACCCCTACAACCCGACGGTCATGGGCGTAACCAAAGATGACGCTGGGAACGAGGTCATTGCCCAGGCCACGGATATCACTATCAGCAAGGCATCGGGCTTGGTGTACATCACCTCCGGCATGAGTGTTTACATCATCGACATCAAGGACCCGCGAACTCCCAAACTCCTAAACACCATAACTCAAACACCCCTCGAACCCGGCAGTTCCACCCTGACCGCCCTCGGCTCGTCTACCGCGCTCGTGGAAAAAGACGGATGGATCTACCTGGCCAACCAGCAGCAGGGCCTCCGGGTGCTGGATCTGGATCCGAAAAATATTGGCATTGAAAAAGAAGATTTAGAAGCACAATTCAATGGTGTACTGGCTGAAAAAGACTATTATCCAGTACTTGGTGCAAAGCGATTAACCGTGTATGGAAAAATAAACGGTGCTCCATTTGATCAAAATGAAAAATGGGAACTTCGCCTCCATCATATAATTGTCAGTTCACCGCTGGGAACGAAAACAATAGACAACTTTGGTAACTATGTCGTCAATGATGCCAATGGCAACCCGGAGATTCTGGGTAGTATCTCTGTAGGCGGTACGCTCGATACTCAGGGACAGCCGAAACTCATTGATTCCAATAGACCCGATCTTCTCGGCTTGTATCAGAACGAACCTGGGTATGATAGAAGTTTTGCCAAAATCTATATTCGATGGAACGGAACCAAGCCATTGCCTAAAGATGTGCAGATTGATTTAAAGCTGCAAGCAGTCAAAGGTGCCGTCCTTCAGCCTGATCCTGGCCATGGAACGGCAACGGAAATATGCGAAAAGGGAGAATGTACGATTACCGTACGGCATAATGGAAATGTTGATATGTCGCAGGTACGAGCAGGTAAAGCAGTATTTGCAGCCGACGGGGTAAAGAGCGCATCCGAGCCAGGCGTACAACGATTTGATTTTGTGAAGGAATTATTAAATCAAGTCGTGCCTCGGAAACGGAACATGGTCTTTAATACGGCCAACTCGAACATGTCCAATATAGTTCCAATACCAAGCACCCATGCTCTCTACGAGCAGGATGAAAAGAAATACCCATACCACAATGATAACTTGAATGCGTTCATAGATGATGCTGATGGCATATTCGAAAAGATCGCGGACAATCCCAAGAACGCAACATCTCAGGCGCTCGAAATACTAAGACGTAATTTTGCCATGGGCAATACTAAGTATGTCGATGCAACGAACAATAATGTTTCACGAACCATGAAGAAGATATTCAAAGACTATGGCCATAAGTGGACGGATGCCCAAAAAGCCACGTATTTGTATCAGGTCGTGGATAAGGAGACGCTTGTAGGGACAAAGGATTTTATCGCGAGTTCTACCATAGCCACCGTTACGGATGACAACGCCGATGTTCGGATAAATGGCACGACCGGAAACTCACGGGATGACACGGGCTTGTATGAGCTGTATAAGAATGTGGTGGAGCGGTATGTGGATAGACTGATCAAAGAGGCAGAACGGTATGCGGGACTGCGGACCGATATGGGACCTTTACCTACGGCCGATTGGATGGGTCGTCCCAATAAAAGCTATCCTGGTGGCGTCGGGCCAGAGCAAGATCCTCCCTATGCGACAGGAAGCAGGGGCATGAGTTATTCTTATGGCGGGAAAATGAGCATCGGTGAGTTTAACGACAGTTCAACCGGCGTGTCATCGTGCGCAACGCCGGGCGTTGAGAAAATGAAATATGGCGTATACTTAGATGCTGATAATAAAGAACAACGAGTACCTCTTGCTGATGCTGCAATCCCGACAATTTTAGGCTACTTATACCATCCGCCGATTATTGGTGGTAACTATGCGGGAAATCTGGACGATATCTGCGCAGTTGGACAGGGCGAATTGAAATATGCTGGATTAAAATGGCACGAATACGAGTCGGCTCGGACGCATACATTGGTAGGGGAATCAGATTCTGCTTACGAATCCGAGTCGCCCACTGACTTATTCTGGTTCGTTAGTCCGCGCACATCTTTCGCATTTCCGCAATACACAGAGATATATTGGGCCGG
>CAKKPG010000107.1:0-14499 GCA_919901555.1 Nitrospiria bacterium
GCAGTAGGCAGTAGGCAGGAGGCAGGAGGCAGTAGGCAGTAGGCAGTAGGCAGTAGGCAGTAGGCAAAGGGCAAAGGGCAAGGATCAAGGGTCGAGGAAAACAGGAAGCGCTGCCCCTTCTCGAAGCATCTTGAGCACGACCTCCCGGTGATGGTCCTTTCCCAGGTCCTCCTTGCCCGTCATTTCCTCGATGTCGATGCGGACCACGCCGGTGAGGGCCAGTTTTTCCGGAGGGAGCTCGCCGTATTCGCCTTCGGTCTGATACTTTCTCATGAGCGCAGACAGCGCGTCGAGCCTCTCTTCGCGGTTCTCGACGAGGGAAGCCCGGCCCTGGACGATCACGCTGCGGTAGAGGTATTTGGCCCCACAGGGATTGTCCGGCTGTCCCTTGACGAAGGCGATAGGCAGGTCCACCTCGAAGCAGACGCGTCCATCACGTTTTATGTCGTCTATCTTTTCCCCTTCCCGCGCCGTATGAAAATAAATCTTCCCGTCGTGATAAACAAAGTTCAGCGGCTTCACCATGGGCCGGCCGTCCTTTCCCACGGTCCCCAGTCTGCCCACGGGCGACGCGTGAAGCAGCGCGATGATCACCTGAACGTCTTTAATCTCCTTCTTGCTCCGGCGCATGGGCAGGCCTTCCTTTCTTCGGTGAACTGCAACTTCATGCTATCATAGCCGTCGCCCCTTGTCAATAATACCGCCCCTTATTAACTCTTGCGAAATCAAAACTCACCGGTTATTATACCGCGTCCTGGGGGAGGATTTTCAGTGGGTAAAAAAGTAATCGCGCTCATCTCCGGCGGCCTGGACAGCGTGCTCGCTGCCCGGGTGGTCATGGAGCAGGGGTTCGACGTTCTGGGCCTGTACTTCACGTCCGCTTTCTCAAAGACCTACGGGAACGAGCAGAGCACCCATGCGGCGAGCGTTTCGAAGGCCCTGGGCATGGAACTCCGCGTCATGGACATGAGCCAGGAGTACATCGAACTCATCAGGAACCCGAAACATGGGTACGGAAAAAACATCAATCCCTGCATCGACTGCAAGATATTCATGCTCCGAAAAACAAAGGACGTGATGGAGGAGACAGGCGCTCCCTTCGTCGTCACCGGCGAGGTGCTCGGCCAGCGCCCCATGTCCCAGCGCCGCGACACCCTCCACCTGATCGAGCGGGACGCGGACATGAAGGGATTGATCGTCCGCCCCCTTTCGGCGACGCTCCTGCCGCCGACCAAAGCCGAGCAGGACGGCCTGCTCCGGAGAGATCTGCTCCTCGGCATCAGCGGCCGGTCGAGAAGCGTCCAGCTTCTCCTTGCCGAACGGTACGGCATCCAGGGATACTCCACGCCGGCCGGGGGCTGTCTGCTCACGGACAAGAACTTTTCCGAAAAGCTGCGGGACCTCTTCGCGGAAAACCGTCCGGTCACGCCCCACGATATCAAGATGCTCACCATCGGACGCCACTTCAAGCTCGATGCGACCACGAGGATCGTTCTGGGCCGTGACAATGGAGAGAACAAGGCGCTCATGGCGCTGGCCCTCCACGGCTATCACCTGTTCACGCCCCAGGGGTTCCCCGGGCCTGTGGCCCTCCTGAACGGTGAACCCACGCCGGAAATCAATCAGGTCATCGGCAGGCTGATCATTACGTACAGCAAAAAAATGCCCGGCCAGTCCCGCCTCATACGCTACGGAGACAGCGTCATTGACCCCGGAGAACCGCTTCCCATCAACATGCCCAGTCTGCGGCGCTTGGGAGCGGAGAATTGACTCCAGATGCAAGATGCATGATGCAAGATACACGTTGCGAGACGGCGGCAATCTCCCGATTGTTGCGGACCTCCGGAAAATCCGGATCAGAAAACTTCCAGCCCGCTAAAATCATGGTACAATAAAGCCAGGGTGCCCTGTATCGTCCTGCATCATGAATCGTGCATCATGCATCCTCTCTGAGGTCTCCATGCCCACCATCACGCTCCAGGCGGTTGAGGAATACCTCCGGACGCTCTACGCCAAGCCGGTGCGCGTGCTCTCCATGAGCAGCCGGGGAAAACAGGAGGAAGGCGACACGCTCAAGGGCTTCGGGTACGGCACGCCGCTCTTTCTGGAATATGACGTTGCCGGGGAGCGGAAAAAAGCCGTGCTCGAAACCATGTCCCCCTCTTCCTACGGCCACGACCACTTCTCCGACCGGGCCCAGGCCATCCTCTGGGAACACTCCGCGTTCAACAATCTCCCGCGCCACGTGCGCTCCCTCGACAGCGGGGCCTTCCTCGATACGGGCAACATCATCTCCACCGGCAGGGCCGAGGAGTTCTTTCTCCTCACGGAATTCGTTGTCGGAAAGGGTTATTTCAAAGACCTTGAGCGGATCAGGGACGGGGGGGGAACGACGGAGCTGGACTTTCAGCGCGTTCGCAGCCTGTCCGACTACCTTGTGGAGATCCATGCGGGGAAACTCGATGCTCCGCCCCTCTACGCGCGGCGCATCCGGGACCTCCTGGGCCACGGGGAATGCATCATGGGCCTCATCGACAATTACCCCCCGTCCTTCGACTTTATCGACCAGGCACTGCTGAAGCGGATCGAGCTTCTCTGCGCAGAGTGGCGCTGGCGCGTCAAAGACCGCTCCCACCGCCTCTGCCGGGTGCACGGGGATTTTCACCCCTGGAACATCCTGTTCCGCGAGGGCGCGGACTTTACGGTCCTGGACCGTTCCCGCGGCGAGTGGGGCGACCCGGCCGACGACGTCTCCACCATGACCATCAATTACCTGTTCTTCTCCCTCCAGCGCACGGGGAGGCTCGAAGGAGATATGGAAAAGATGTTCGCCCTGTTCTGGGAAAATTACCTCGCCGGAACAGGGGATCGCGAGATGCTCGACGTCATCGCGCCGTTCTACGCCTGGCGCGGCCTTGTCATAGCAAGCCCCGTCTGGTATCCGAACCTGCAGGCAGGCGTACGCAGGGCCCTGTTCAATTTTATTCAGAATGTCCTCGCGGCCAACCGGTTCGACCCCGCGTCAATCAACAGGTACCTTCAATGAGCACAGCCCAGGGCTTCGGCATATGGATAACGGGCCTCCCGGCCTCGGGTAAAAGCTCCATAACCAGGGAGCTGGTCAGGAAGCTCGCACTGCGCGGCGTGACCGCGGTGGTGCTGGAGTCGGACGAAATGAGAAAAATCCTGACTCCCGGTCCCACCTACAGCCCTGACGAGCGCGACCGGTTCTACCGGATGCTCGTTCAGATCGGGGAACTGCTTGCCCGGAGCGGCGTAAACGTCATATTCGACGCCACCGGGAACAAACGGGCCTACCGGGACCATGCCCGCTCGCTCATCGCCAAGTTTGCCGAGGTATTCGTAGACTGCCCGGCAGCGGTCTGCATGGCACGTGACCCCAAGGGGATCTACGCAGCAGCAGCGCGGGGAACGGCGGCCACCGTACCGGGCGTCCAGTCATCCTATGAACCGCCCCTCCGGCCGGAATTGACCGTGGACGGTCAGGCCGGCCCTCCGGCCGCGACAGAAGCGGTCCTTACGATACTTCAGGAATTGCGATACATATAAACAGTTTTTTCCCCCCTATTTGCGAAACTCATTTGACTGCTTCCCGCCCTTTCGTTAGAATGATTGGAATTATGGGCAGAAAAATCACGTACGAACGATGGATCAATCTTTACCTACCCGACGGCTGGGTTGACCGCGAAGACATGGGATATGTGCTGCTGGAGAAAGAAGGGTGGCCCGGCATGGTGCAGCTTTCGTTTATCGAGAGAGACGATGTCCGAATGCGCCCGTCCGAGGCAGCCAGGATGCTTCTCGAAGACACCCTCGAAGAGCGGGATGTCCCCTTCCCGCGCGAAGCGATAAAAGCGGAAGACCGGGGCGACACGGGCATGGCGACCGTGGATTACACCTATAAAGAGGGCGACCAGCCCGCCCACTGGCGCATCTGGTTCATCGTGGACAAGACCCGGGCCCTTATGGTCGCCTATATCTGCGACCCGGAACACGACATCCCCTACCTCGACGAGGTCGGATCGATCGTGGCGGACATCGAATTCGTCCCCCACGCAAACGATTAGCAGCCCGCAGGTTTTTTCACAGAGCGGAAACCGTGCGGCCGGGCAGGCCGGGGCCTCATGGCGCCGGCCTCTCGCGGCACCGGGTGTCCCCCTTCGGCACGCGGCGATTCACGCAAGGTTCACATTCCCCTTTGTTTTCCCCGCTGTTTCACCTTGTCCTGCCCCCGGCGGCCCGCCGGCTGTGCACTGAACGGTGTTATCCTGAACACCGGGCAGAGCGATAAAGTTATTTTTCCTTAAACTGACTGTAATCGATTCCCGGATACAATTTGGTCGCGCATTCCGGGCATAAGCCGTGGCTGAATTCCGCCTCGGAATGATCCCTGATATAGGCTTCGATCTGCTCCCAATAACCTTCGTCATTGCGAATTTTCTTGCAATTTGCGCAGATCGGAAGCATTCCGGCCAGCTTCTTGACCTTGGAAAGCGCTTCCCTATGTTCAAGATGGATCTTCTCCCGCTCCTCTTCCGCTATCCGCCGCGCGGTAATGTCTTCGACGGCAAGAAGGATCAACTGCTCTTCCCGGGCGACCCTTCGCGCATTCAGCAGCATGATCCTGCGGTCGGCGCCGGGTACGGCGTAATTGACCTCGAAGTCGCGGAACTCCTTGTTATCCCGGATGATCTCCTCAAGCAGCAGCCGGAGCTTCGGCATGTTCCAGAGACCGTCCTGAATATCGTAGATATATTTGTTCTTAATCACCTCCGGTGTTACTGCGAAGTTCTTATAGTACGCCTGGTTCGCGGTGACCACGCGCAGGTCCTTGTTCAGCACGATCAGGTGTTCCCGTACGGTCTCGACGATCGCTTCGGCATAATCGCGGGCTTCCTGGATGCGCAGCATGCCCTGCTTCAGGTCGTTGATGTCTTCGAGGGTCACTATTGCGCCGTCGATCCTGTTGTCAACGGTCTTGTACGGCCGTATCGTCATGGAGTGCCAGCGGCCCTGCGTGTCCTGGATCTCCTGTTCCTTGATCGTCAGGGAGTCGACCACCTCAAGGATCAACGTATCAAGGTCCGGGACATTGATATTGGGCCTGATGTCGGAAATAGGCCGCCCGATATCGGTGGTGATAAGGTTCAGCGCCTTACCCGCCGATGCATTAAAGCGCCTGATCTGCAGTTTATTCCCGATCAGCAGGATCGGTATATCGACGCCGCTTAAGACGTTTACCAGGTCGTTGTTGCTCTGCGTTATTTCCTCGTTGCGGTTCTGGAGCTCGTCGTTCACGGTGCTCAGTTCTTCATTGGTGGACTGAAGCTCTTCCTTGGACGTTTCGAGCTCCTCGTTGATGCTCTGCAGCTCTTCGTTGCTGGACTGCACCTCTTCATTGAGCGCCTTCAGTTCCTCGGTAGACGCCTCATGTTCCGAAACGATCGTCTTCAGATGCTGTTGTGTGGCGGCAAGCTCGCGCTCCAGCGGGGCAACCTGGTCCTCCCGGGACCGGCCTTTTGTCTTTGCCAAGGCGTTTCCCTGCTTTTTCGAGTCCCGCGCCGTCGGCGCGGCGCTATCCTCAAAAATGACCAGAAAAAGACGCTCCTGGGAATCACGGGTCTTAAACGCGATCACTTCAATAGTTACGCCCATGACGACGCCGTTATGCCTGACCTTTATTCCTTCTTTTCTGACGGCAACGTCTTTTCCGCGGGCCTGGCGGATGAGGGCCCGCAGCTCCATGGCGAGGCTTTCACCGGCCATCTTCATGAGATTGAGGCTTGCCTTGCCGGGTTGGGGTTTCAGATAGGGGGTGATGTTCCCGCGGAATTGAAGAATATCCATGTCCTCATTAATGACCAGTCCCGCGGGACTGTACCTGTTCAGGATGATGTTGTCGGCTTCTTTCTGGATGTCGGTCCCGCCTGCGGCGGGCTCTTCCGCCTTTTTCTTCACAGCGGCCTTTTCTCTCACCTGACCCCGCTCCCCGTCGAAGTGCAGTTCCGACGATGATGTCTTTTTGGAATAGATCCTGCTGTTTTTGTCGACCAGAGAAAAAAGGTCCGCAAACTCGCCGATGGACTCGGACTTTCCCAGCATGAGATAACCGGACGGATTGAGGGCATAGTGCATGATCGGGAGCGCCTTTTTTTGCAGCAGGGGGCCGAAATAGATCATCAGGTTCCTGCAGCTGATCAGGTCCATCTTTGAGAACGGCGGGTCCTTGATAAGGTTCTGCCTGGCGAATATGCACAGTTCCCTGATCGGTTTGCTGATCTGGTATCCGTGTTCCGTCTTTACAAAAAAACGCCGGATCCGTTCCGGAGAAACATCCTGGAGGATGTTTTCCGGGTAAAGACCCTGGCGGGCCTTTTCAATGGCCGTCTCGTCAATGTCCGATGCAAAGAACTGGATCGGATGGGAAACGTCCTGCTCTTTGATGAATTCCGAGAAACACATTGCGAGAGAGTACGCCTCCTCTCCTGTCGAGCATCCCGGGACCCATACCCGGAGAGGTGTATCGGATGATCTGTTCTCAAGGATGCTCGGGAACACGACGTTCTTTAACGCAGTGAAGGTCTCCGGTTCCCGGAAAAAAGAAGTAACATTGATGAGGATGTCCTGGTACAGGATCCCGACCTCTGTTGGGTTCTCCTGCAGATAACGGACGTATTGTTCCAATGCATCTATCTTGTGCAGAAGCATGCGCCGGCTGATCCTGCGCAGTATCGTTGCCTGTTTGTAATACGTGAAATCCACGCCCGTGGCCGTTCTGATCCGCATGAATATTTTGTTCAGATCGTTCTCTCCCGCCTGAAGCAGCGGGCCGGTCTTCATGGCTGTGTGAAGGGTCAGGAAGGGATGGCGGCTGATCCTCTTCAGCTCAGCGGCTATTTTTTCAGGTGGCAGGACATAGTCAACAACGCCGGTTGCCGCAGCGCTCTTGGGCATGCCGTTGTATTTTGCCGATTGTTCGTCCTGGGCCATGACGATCCCGCCCTCTGCCTTTATGGCCCGAATCCCCTGAGAGCCGTCGGACCCGGTCCCCGAAAGGATGATACCGACGGCATTCTGTCCCTGGTCCTCGGCAAGAGACCGGAAAAAAGAATCAACAGGCATATGCTGGGTATGGGTTTCGGCGCGCGGCAGAAGCCGGAGCACGCCGTGGAAAACGGCCAGCGCCGTATTGGGCGGAATGACGTATACATGGTCGGGTTCCACGGTCATGCCGTCCTGTACCTCCCGTACCGGCATGGAAGTCGCTTTTGAAAGGAGTTCAGCCAGAATGCTGTCTTTGGTGGGGGCAAGGTGTTGAACGAGCACGAACGCCATGCCCGTGTGAGGCGGAAGATGCTCCAGCAGCTTCGTGAATGCTTCCAGCCCTCCCGCGGAGGCGCCGATCCCGACAAGAAGAAACGATTTCTCGTTCGGTCGGTCTTGTTCTGCAGACGGACTCTCTATTACGCGGCTGGTCGCGCGTGTGGAAGAGGATTTTGCCGGCCCGGTGTTCTTACCGCCTTTGCCGGCAATCGGGCCCTTTTTGAGAGGTAACCCCTTTTTGACGTCCTTCGATGGACGTCTATCCGGTGGTCGCTTTTTGGCCATGTGTTCTCCCGGTATCGCGCATCATTCGTTAAAAAGTTGAATATGTAATATTTTAACACATTGAGTGCCCTATACCATAGAAAAATTACATATCCATAACGCGGCCTCCGGCCGCGCTATGCTTATCCCTCGGGTTGAGCCACCGAACCCGAGTAAAATACCGCGCACTCTCCACCCTGAATGAATTTCCACGCATCCGCCAGCGCGTTCGACACGGATCCCCCAATTGATTTAAAGATACTTACCTTCTCGATCTGCGGTTTACGGAACGGCCCGTGCACTTTCTGGCTGTAAACAACGCACCCTCGTTTATCGAGGACCGCTACGGTTACGTCGACAAACCGGTCGTTGTTGAAGTTCAATCCACCCTTCATGGCAATCCGGTGTTTTTTTGAGGCAAGGGCCACATCGGTCGCCTCGGCAATGCCCTTTTTTACTTTCCAGATTGAGACGAGTTTTTTGATGGTCCCTTTTCCGCCCTGCGACTCTTCGTAAAGACTTCCAAAATTATAGCCCTTGGTGAGTACCGGCCCGAAGGGGCCCGCGAGGAAGAACGCCCCTACATCCACGAGGTTGAAGTTCTGGCTTCGTTCGTACTTCGGGATAAGGGCATCGATATCTAAGCTGTAGAGCATAAGGTTCTCCCCGTTCAAAGAAAGGTCGCCGTTGAGCGATCGTTTCACCTCATCCGCGCTCTTCCCCGTTGCCGTCAGGTCCGCGGAAAAGTCAGCTGTCCCTTCTATGCTTTTCCGGGGGATCTTCCCGGGCGAGGATGCCTGAATCAGCTCCTCGATCCTGAACCGGTCAAGAGCAGTGATGAGCCGGTAATGAGGCGACGCCCCCGTCACGTCCACATGAATGCTCCCCTTCCCGGTCCCGCCGAAGATGTGCATACTGACCGGGTTTATATCAAGCATTCCGTTTCCCGCTGCTGTTCTCATCACAAGGTTTGTCAGGGTGAAGTTGTTGATCAAGAGTGTCTTGCATCTGATATCCCCGGCGAATGCGCTGTTCTTGAATGGTTCCGCGCCGGCCGTCCCGCTGTACGAAAGGTTTCGTATGGTCGCATCGAAGTCGTCCACTTCGACCCTCTTGCCGGATCTTTCATCAGTAAAAATAAGGTTCCCCTGCGAAATGGATGACTTTGTTACGTCAAGGAGCTTTTCCGTTAGCGTGCGTCCCGGTTTTTCAAAATTGAACGTCCCGTTTTTATACCGGACTATGGAGAAGACCGGCTTGATAAGCCCGACCCGGCTTATCCGGACTTCGCGCCTCGTAAGGGGGATGAGCTTCAGCCCTATCCTCATCTTCTCAACGGCAACTATATCCGCTCCCCTGTTCCGCACGCTGACGTCCTTCAGCGATATGCCGAAACCCGGAACAAGAGCGATGCCCAACCTGCCCTTGATCCGGACATCCATTCCCAGAGCATTCGACGCGGCCGCCTCGATCTGCGGTTTAAAGGCTTGGATATTGAGCAGGAGGGCGAGGATGATCGCACAGACGACAAGGGTGATTACGCCCGTTGTCATGAAGAGGACTTTTTTTCTCTTGAGAGTCATGCTTACCCTCATTCGACTATAATGGTCTCTCGCTCTTCGACCGCTTCTGGTCCTGCTCATTTTTCTTTCTTGCCGACCGCCGCACTCGTACCCAGGACAGCACGGCCATCCCGGCGATCATGCCGGCCAGAAAAAAAAGCAACGCAATCACGGCAAGAGACGCGTCGAAATGTGAGGACAGGAATGAGATGGAGACCGGCGCCGCGTTTTGTACTGAAAAAGTTCCAACGATGAGAATTACAACAACAACAAGAATTATGGTGCCCATTTTTCCCTCCTGCGGCTATTAAAATCCGCGCACATCAGCTCAGCAGGTTATTGAAAAAGTCCCATGGTGCTGTCATTGCGTTTGTATTCGACGTCCACTGTGCTCTCCTCCCCTGCCTTGTCCGCCGGAGCGGCGCCTCGTCGGCGGGAATGCGTTGCCCAACCTGCGAACGCTATGTTATTCGGTTTTTCGCTCAAGGTTCTTCAACTGGGTCGTTGCCGTATCGATCGCCTTCTTGACGACGGCATTCCCCGGCTCGAATTCGAGGATGCTCTTCCAGAGGGAGATCGCGGCGGAGAGATTGCCCTGCCGGTACTTCGTCAGGGCGCGCTCGGAAAGGCGGTCCGAGCACTCCTGCAACCTGGCACGAAGATATTTCCTGTCGAAGGACAGGTCCCTGGCGATCTCCTTTAAATGCGGGTAGTTTCTGAGCAGGACAGCGTAGGTCCGCCCCGATACGGCGAACTCCTCCTTGTCGAAGGCGTCGTCGGCCGCATCCCGGATATCTTCAGCGGCCTCGAGATAATACTTGAGCAACCCGCGGTCGCCGGGGTATTTTCGAAGCGCGGCGCCGTAGACCCCCAGGGCGCCGTCGAAATCGCCCTTCCTGATATCCTGCTCCGATTCCCTGAGCGTGAGCTCGACCGCCGCTTTTTTCTGGGGTATGCAGGCCGGCAGGAGCAGAAGCACGGCAACAAAAAGTACCGCACTGTTGTTGGAACGAAGCTTTATCATTCCGCTATACGCTCGTTCTGTGTTCTTCCCACGACATGCCTCTCCATGATCCTGATAAACACTTTGACAAGTTCGGGATCGAACTGCCTGCCGGAGAAGCTCTCGAGCTCGCCAAAAGTCTTTGCTTCCGAAAAGGCGTTCCGGTACGGCCGGTTGGACGTCATGGCATCATAGGTGTCGGCTATGGAGAGGATGGAGGCCGCCAGCGGGATGGCATCGCCTTGCAGCCCGTCGGGGTAACCGCTCCCGTTGAACCACTCATGGTGGTGCCTGACCGGGGGGATATACTTGTGGAGCGACGGCGCTTTGCTCAGAAGGTCGGCCCCGTATTCGGTATGCCGCATCATTTCCCGGAATTCAATGGGGTCCAGTTTGCCGTGTTTGCGAAGGATCGCGTCCGGAATCTTGATCTTCCCGATATCGTGAAAAAGGCAGGCGACCTCGAGCTTTTCCAGGTCCTTCGCGTCGAGGCCGAGCTCTCTGCCGAGAAGCATCGACAGCACGGAAACCCTCACCGAATGACCGTGGGTATAGGGGTCCCTCGCGTCGCTGGCCGCGGCAAGGACCCGTATCGTGGCCACGCACGATTCTTCCAGGTCCTTGGCGGACCTGATCAGCCGGCCGCGCTGGTCGCTGATGAGCGCGGTCATCTCGTTGAAGCTTTCCGTCAACTTCCCGAGCTCGTCGTACGAATAGACCTTGAGCCGGCGGCTCCCCTCTCCCGCCTTGAGCTCCTCCACCCCTGTGGAGAGCTCCCGAATGGGTCTTGTCAGGAACGACGAGAGGGTGACGCTGCCGGCTATTCCCAGGAGAAACACGGCGGCAAACGCCGCCATGATCCTTGCCCGGACCAGGCGCTGGGCGTCCTGCAGGACCGAGCTGTTCACGCTGAGGACGACCGTACCGAGCCGCTTGTTCATAAGGACGATGGGGCCGGCTATTACAAGAAGCCCGGGAGGCGGGTCCGATAGCTCCGTGATCGTGGTCCCGTCGGGACGCCGGTGCAGGACGCTGCCCTGGGCAAGGCGCATCTGTTTCCCGGTACTGTATATATCGCTGTGGGCGATGACCTTCATGCGTGTGTCGGCGATGTAGAGGAACTCCACGTCCCGGTTCGACTCGCGCATTTTGTAGACCATGTTGTCGAGGCCGAGGAAGTCCTTTGCAAGCATGCTGTAACCCGCCGATGCCGCAATGCTCTTCGCCAGGGCTTCCGAACGCTTGAGGACCTCGTTCAGAATGTGGCGGTGCATGATCGCGACGGTGATGAGGTACAAAGCGACGGTGACCGCGACGAGCAGGACGAGCACGAGACTGGAAATCTTGAATTTGATCCTGTTCAATATCATGAGCATGACGACCCTCCCCTCGCAGAATCTCCTTTCCGGACCCTTGCCTTAACAGTCAGTAATGCAAGCTCATCGTCAGATCTATGTTCTGCCCGTCATACGTGAAGCTGGCGGCGGAAAACGAAGGCGCGCCGATCAAGCCTTTTGCATCGTTTGAAAAACCGTAGCCTTCCTTGGGGATACCCAGCAAGTTGGTATCGAGCTTGCCGTTCATATTGGCATCATGAATGACGACCATCGCATACATTCCCGGCGGAATGTCTTCAAAGTCGCAACGCGCTTGCGCCTTCCGGATCTTTATTATCATAACATTCGTTGCCGAGTGCAGAAACTCAGTGGGGAAGCCAACGGGTGATTCGAAAAGCGCACACGCTACGGTTCCCGTGCTGTTTTCTATGTTCAGAATCTTCACGTGAATTCCTGGGCATGGTGCTTGGGCAAAGGCGACTGCGGAAAGATTCACAAACATCAGCACTGCAAACAATGCTACACGTCGAACTCCCATGGGGACCTCCCTCTCCGGATCCTTGACTATGGAGACCACAGCCGACATCCGATTGATTGACCCATTCATGATCTTCCTCCCCGCTCCGGTCGGCGTAGCCTGAGAGGATCGCAGCAGAACCCAGGGCTGCTTGCCGGAATTAGGCGCCTAACATAACGCATCAGCTGGCAGCGCTTAGGCATCAGTTTGCCTAAAGAGCCGGGACAGCGATCGCCTCCACCAGAACCCCAGCAGAATCGACAGCGCGGTAAAAAAAACAGCCCCGACCGCACAGGCAACGCGTGCGCCCTTGGCCAGCCTCATCAGCTCCATTCCATGGCTCAGTTCCAGTTCGCCGATATCAAGTCGTCTTTCCCCAACGTTAACCTTGTGCTCTCCTTTGGCAACCTGCTTGTCTCCTTCGGCGATCTTTTTTTCAGCATCTTTGAAGCCCTCTCCGCCTTTCAGCAGTTTGTCGGCAAACACCAGGAACCAGCTGTCCTTAGCCTGTTCATACTCCTTCTTGCCCTCTGACAGCTCTTGTTTGCCGGCCTCCAACTTGACCTTGCCCTTATCGAGTGCGGTCTGTCCTTTATCATGCTTTATTTGACCAGCGGCCATTTGTCTTTCCCCGGCATTGATTTTCCCGGTGAGAAAGATATAACCGGCCACCGACGCAAGAGCCAATAGAATAAAAACCAGCAGTGCAAGCACCTTGCCCATGATGTTCCCCCCGGTGTTTTATTAACACCGACTGCACCGGCTTGTCAGGCGCGGACGCTCTCCGGCGTTTCACATCATAGTCCACTTATGTCCTTACCCTGTTCCATCGACCTCAGGGTGGACACGAGGGACCCGATGGAGATGGTGCTCTTCATGAGAACCGGGACTCTCCGGCTGTCGTCCGTGAGCCAGATGAAGATCTCTCCCTTGTTCATGAAGACCCCCTCGTATTTGGGAAAGGTCCTGACCTTGATCGTAGCGAACTCCCCGGCCGGCGTCTTCACTTTCTCCCTGCCGAGGATTTGAACCTCAACGGACCAGTTCTTGCCGCTGTCGTGAACTTCTATGAAAATTGTCTTGCCGACGATGAGGCTATCCCGCGTCCGGAGGTAGTAGAGCGACGACAAGGAGTCCTGCACCTGATCGGGTATTACTATGGTCTCCGGCGGGTCGTCGTTCAGCGTGCTGATGACTGTTTGCTTTACCTGGTCGAAGACCAGTTCACGGCGTCTCTTTTTCTTGCCATGGCTTGCGTTGAGGCTGAGCTTGAGGCTTTGCATGGTCGCCGGGTCAAAGACGCTCTCAAGCCTGTCGTTCACCCGGTAGAACTTGTCCACCAGGCCCGCGGAGCGTGTCGTCGCGATGAACCTGAGGACCTGTTTCCCATCAGGCAGCGTTCCCTCTTTGATCTCCATGATCGCGGTCCCTGCCGTGACGATCTTAGACCAGCTGACATCGTAGGTCAGTATTTCTCCCGGCCTCAATGCCTCGCTTCGCGGCTGGAGAGCGGCGGCTGTCTGTTCTTCCGATCTGAACGCGCCGGGAAGGAGCAGGAGGCCGAGGGCGAGTGAGCACAAGGCAACCGGACGCCCCATCCATCCTGAACAACGGAATGCATTCGTCGCGCTCATCATTCTCCGCCCCCCCTTTGAGCACGAGCGGCCATTTATGCCTGAAAGTACTTCCGGACTTTCGCCGCAACTTGTTTTCATTAGCCTCTCCTTGGTATTGCCTTTAATAAGAAAAAGAGAGCCCGACAAAACCTCTGCGTCCGAACTGATCGAAGCGCAGCAGGGTTTCTCCGTAGCCGTACCAATACTGCAGGTACAGCGCGAAATTCATGTTCGGAAGCTGCTGCCGGAATTCGAATTCGTAAGAATTTTTGCGTTTGTCACGGAATACCGGCGTTTTTATATCCAGTTGATGGTCCCTTAAGCTTCCGCCCCAGAGAAAGTTCCTGACGCTGAGCCCGAGCTCTCCCCGCCCCATGTAGTCGAGGAATGTATCGTTGCTGCCGATAGATTGAAGATAGGCGTCCTGGTCGGAATAACCCGAGGCCTGCCAGAGTTTGACGTACAATAACGCCTTGTCCGACAGGAAGGAATTCGTTACTTTCAGTTTTTCCTTCGACTCGAGTCCGAACTTGATCAGAACATATTGCCTGTTCCAGCTTCGTGACTGGACGCCGGCGAGACCGTTGGATTCGTGCTCGATGGGACTTATAACTATGGTGCGCAGTTTAAACCGGCCGATGATCACGGCGTTGACCGAATAATCCAAAAAAAACTCCGGGTTATAATTGCTTTCCTCAAAAGGCCCTGACTGCTGCCCTACGTTCCAGAGTGACTTCTGCGTATAGGCGGCATAGGCCGGAAAAAGGTTATACTTGAGGACATATAAGTTCGGCTCCAGCACCCGGAACTTCATGCTTATCCGGAACTTGACCTGCGCGTTGTTGTTCCCGGGCCA
>CAKKPG010000107.1:14599-52079 GCA_919901555.1 Nitrospiria bacterium
CCCGGAACTTCATGCTTATCCGGAACTTGACCTGCGCGTTGTTGTTCCCGGGCCAGCGATTTATAGAAAAATAATTCACCTTGTGCGTGGAAACAGGCCTGTCCTTTTTTTGCCCAAAGTACTCGCTTTGAGGTGATTTTTGCTGCTGCTCAGTGGGCAGCGTGTCTTCAGGATTATTCACGTCATGTGCTTGACTCAACCTATCAGCCTGTTGGACCGCCTTCGCAGATTCATTAAGCTCACCTGCGTCGCCATTGACGGCAAAAAACAGCACAGTGGTAAAAACGATCATTAATTTTTCCACAATGGCTCCCAGGCGTACAATGGTACTGTCACAATCTTTCACCGCAGAGACGCGGAGACACGGAGAAATGCATATTGAAAATAACAGGGATTTTCTCTGCGCCTCTGCGTCTCCGCGGTTAAACTCGACTTATTGCCAGTCCATCAAGAATGGTCGGCCTCTGATTGCCCAAGTGCAGCCCTTACGATTTTGACTAATTCGTCTGTTTCAAAAGGCTTATGGAAATACGCGAACACCTCATTGCTGAGAGACTTTATAAAAGACTCCACACCGGTATGCGCGGTAAGCATGACTATCGGTATGTTCTTGTACTTTTTGCTATCTTTGATCTTTCTGGACACCTGCAGGCCGTCCATCCCCGGCATCATAAGGTCCAGCAGTACGAGGTCTATGGTCCGGGTTTTGATCTTCAGCAGGGCGTCTTCCCCGTTTGCGGCGCTTACCACCTCGTAGCCTCTCGGAACGAGTATGTTTTCGAGCAGTTTGAGGTTCGCAGGTACATCGTCGACACAGAGGATGATCGGCTTCTTCAGCGTCATGTTTTCTTTCGGAAGAATGTTCTTTACGATCTCAATGAATTTTCGCGTATCAATGGGTTTTGTCACATATTCGTCAAACCCGGCTTCCAGGGCCTTTTCCCTGTCGCCTTTCATGGCAAACGAGGTGACGGCGATCACCTTCAGCTTGCTCAGTTCCGGTGTTTTCCGCAATTCCCGTATCACCGCAAAACCGCCCATAACAGGCATCTGCAGATCAAGCAGTATAAGATCAGGCATGTGCTCTCCGGCCATCGCCAACCCGGCTGCCCCATCAGCCGCCTCCAGCACCTCATAGCCGTGATGCTTCAGTATCTGTCTCATGAGGATACGGTTCTGCTCGTTATCTTCTACAACAAGGATTTTCTTAAGCATCCTTTTTCCTCCTCTGCTTTACGGGAATAACAAAGGCAAACAGGCTCCCTTTGCCGAACTCGCTCTCCACCCATATCCTCCCGCCGTGCAATTCAACAAGTTTCTTGGTGAGCGCAAGCCCGAGCCCGGTGCCCTCATACTTTTTATCATAGACCGGCGCCAATTGAGAAAACTCCTTGAAAAGCTTCGGGAGGTCCTCCTGCGTGATCCCTATTCCGGTGTCCCTGATGCTGATCTCTATGTCCTGAGCGCCATTTATTTCCTTCGACGTTACCCGCACCTGGCCGTTGTCGGGCGTGAATTTCACCGCATTGCTCAAAAGATTGAACAGTATCTGCTTGAGTTTCCTTTCATCCGCCTCGATCACGATCGAATTACCGGGTTCGATCTGAAGATCCAGCTTTATCCCATGCCTCGAGGCCTTCTCCCGCTGCATGGCCAGGGATGCGTCAAGCAGCTCTCGTAAAGATACGCTCTCCACGTCGAGTTCCATCTTGCCTGATTCCACTTTGGAGAGATCAAGGATATCGTTGATAAGGCTGAGCAGGTGCCTTCCCGCTTTGAGGATGTACATCACGTTTTCGCGCTGCGTCTCATTCAGCGAGCCGAGCAGTTGGTCCTCCAGGACCTCCGAAAAACCGATTATCGAATTAAGCGGGGTCCTCAGCTCATGACTCATGTTGGCAAGGAAATCGGACTTGGCCCGCGTTGCGGATTCCGCCTCGAATTGCGCCTTCTTCGCGTCTCGCGTTCGTTCCGCCAATTCCCGTTCCAGCCTCATTTTTTCAGTGACGTCTTCTATGGCAAGGAGGATCAGCTGAGAACCGATCTCTTTTTGGGTGATCCGTCGGGCATTGAGCAGCATTACCTTGTGCCCTATGCCTGAAAATACATGTTCAACTTTATAGTCATCAAACTTGTTGTCTTGGGGAAGGATCTCTTCAAGCAGCGTCCGAAGACTGGGGATATCCCATTGCCGGTCTCCGAGGTCATAGATAAGATTGCCGATCGTTTCCCCCGGTGTTACCTTGAATGAATCATAGAAGCTGCGGTTTGCCTTGAGGACCCTCAGGTCTGAATCCAGCACCAAAAGGGGTTCTCGCACGGTCTCAATAATATCTTCATTGGCCCTCGTTGCGGCCTCGGCATCGAATTGCGCCTTCTTCGCGTCTCGCGTTCGTTCCGCCAATTCTTTTTCCAGGCGCGTTTTTTCCGTGATGTCCTCTATTGCCAGGAGGATCAGCAGAGGACCGCTTCCTGCTTGAGTGATACGGCGGGCATTGAGCAGCATTATTTTGTGCCCGATGCTTGAAAATACATGTTCAACTTTATAGTCGTCGAACTTGTTATTTTCGGGAAGCATTTCTTCCAGCAGCGTCCGAAGGCTGGGAATGTCCCATTGCCGGTTTCCGAGGTCATAGATAAGATTGCCCACCGTTTCCTTCGGCGTTACCTTGAAAGAATCATAAAAACTACGGCTGGCCAAAAGAACCCTCAGATCCGCATCCAGGACCATAAGGGGTTCACGCGCTGTCTCGATAATATCCTCAAACATCTTAGCATCTCCAATCGGTAGCTACTCCGGCCTGTCCCGCGCTAAGCTTTACCCTAACCCGGACAATCCGGAACAAAGCAAAGCATTTTCTCGCAAAGACGCAAAGCGCGCAAAGAAATGCCTGTACGTCTTGAATGTAAACAATAAACTTTTTTGTTTTTGCCGTTCTTTGCGGCCTTTGCGTCTTTGCGAGAGATAAGTTTAAAGTTTTCGTCTTATTATTCTGTCCATTATTAGTAGAATTTTATTCGTAACCGCATCTATTAATATCTTCGACCATTATCCTGCCGCTTCAAAGGATCACACGCGAACGGACGCGCAGCTCATTTCGGGTCAGCGGTCCGCCATTTTGCGAGGCCCGCGAAAATCAGCGCGAGTGTCAGGGCCAGGAGCGACACGAGGAGCGACGCGGCCGCGGGGGACATCTGCGCGGCAAGGTACTGGTATATACCCGCCAGGAAAAAGCCCGCCGCCACAAGGACCAGGAGGGAGGCAACCCCGACAAAGGCAAGCGCCCATCCCACTTTCATCACCGCTCTTTTCAGTATTCTCACTTCCGCTTCCAGCAAATGCAGAAAGACCGTCGCGATATCAAGGAGCGTCGTTAACAGCTTCATTGCTTGTCCCCCTGGTACCACAGTTTGGCGATTATATAGCCGAGGCCGAATGCGGCCATAATACTGACCAGGGGGTGCTGTTCTACTTCAGCCGAAAGGTCCCTGACGACTTTTTCACCCTGGATCCTCGATGAGTCGAACTTGTGAAACAGGTCCGCCCATACACCATGGCCTTCCTCGCCATGGGTGGGGCCTTCCTGTTGGGCCGCTGCGTGCGACTGTTCGGCGTGAATTCCGGCGGATTTCTTCACGCCGGCAGCGAGTCCGGCGAGCTCTTCGCGCAGGCTCGCGACGGCAGCCTTCAGCGCCTCCAGTTCTTTATCATGTGCTTTTTCCGTCATATTCCCTTCTCCTTATGAGCATTTTCCATAACTACTCTGATGGCATAGAATTATCGAAAACCACGACACGTACGCTGCCGCCCTGCCGCATAGTATCGTCATTCCCGAACGCTTTAATCGGGAATCCAGCGGTTCTCAACGTCCCTGGGTCCCCGGTAAGGGCATTCGGGGACGACGGATATTGGATACCTGAGTAGTTACCTTCCCCCTTTTTTTTCTCTCTCCTTCTCAATATTGTTTAAGACTCAGGATCGGGTCCTTTTTTCGACACCGGTGGACTGCTTCCAGCGGGCGCCTCGGGCCCGAGCAATACCGCGATCCATTGTGTGTCTTTATTGTTCTGGCATGCGAACTTCAGGGTCATGGTTAACGGTATGCACAAAACCATCCCGACCGGACCGAGCAGACTTCCCCAAAAAATCAACGAGAGAAAGACAACCAGCGTGGACAGTCCGAGACTCCGCCCCATGAGCCTCGTTTCAATCACATTGTCAAGTATGAAGTTAACGGCTATATATCCCGCGGTTGCCATGAGGGCGCGGCCTAGCCCCAATTGGATAAAAGCAAGAAGAACCGCGGGAACGCCCGCGATTGTGGAGCCGATACTCGGCACATAGTTGAGCAGAAAGGCCAGGAAACCCCAGAGAACGGGAAAATCCACGCCGAGGATGGACAGCCATGTCCCTATCAGGATCCCCGTGGCCAGACTGATGAGCGTCTTGATGACCATATAGCGTTCAATATCACCTACGAACCTTGTGAACTGGGGAAATACCTGCTGAGGATCACCGAGAACAGCGCGGAGCTTGACGGGAAAGCTTGAGGTCTCGAACAGAATGAAGGCTACGGTGAGCAAAATCAGGACAATGTTCGAAAGCGCCGAGCCCAACTCCGCGAGCAAGCGGGCGGTCAGGCTCATTACCGCCCCTGGATTGATATATCCGAGCAGAACCTTGTCCATGCCCCGGATGCCTTTGGTCGCCAAAAACGACTGGAATGCCGAGACTTGCGCCTGTAAACGAGTCTGATAGACAGGCAACTCAGTGTAAAAGCTGTTGATGGACGCGCCTACGATCGCGCCGACAATCAGCAGGATGGCGATCATGCCGGCCACCACGAGCAGCACCGCGACAATGGAGGGAATGCGTTTCCGCTCGAGCCAGAGTACCGGCGGCGTCCCGAGCATAGCGAGGAAAACGGCGACAAGGAAGGACACCAGGACCGACTGCGCCTGATTGACGCCCCCGATGATGATCACGAGCGCTGCCGCGATGACGAGGAAGCGGATTCCCCGCTGAGAATTACTCTGTTCAGTCATGGACAAATACCTCTTCGATCATTGCGCCTATTCTCTTTTCTTAGCTCAATGCTTACCCTTCCCCTTTCATCGTGTCACTGGTCCGTATCAACCGGCCCTTCCGCTTCATGGACATGCGTTCACGGGAAACTATGGGTTTCGCGTTACAGCACGTCATTCGATACTATGTTTCTGTCCTTCGCCAGGTTTTTGAGCCTGTTGATCGCCTGATTCTCAATCTGCCGGACACGCTCCCGCGTGAGGCCGAACTGTATGCCGATACTCGCGAGCGTGTGAGGATCCTCGTGGTTCAAACCATATCTCAACTCTATTACCTTACGCTCAACAGCCGGCAGGTGTGAAATCCATTCGTTGATATGTTTTTTCCGGCAGCCGTCATCATAGAAATTTACGGATGAAGGCGCATTGTCGTCGCTCAGCACGTCCGTGAGAGTATCTTCTTCCTGATCGTTGATACGCGTTTCGAGAGAACAGACGTCCCTTACGAGCTGGGATACGGCCCTCACCCTGTGGACGCTGATTTTCATCTCCCCGGCGATCTCCTGAGCGCCCGGCTCCCGCCCCAGCTGCTGCGTCAGATGCCTTACGGTGCGTGTATATTTATTGGCGATAACCAAGACGTGCACCGGCAAACGGATGATCCTCACCTGGTTCGCGATCGCCCGCTCGATGGACTGCCTGATCCACCACCACGCATAGGTGCTGAACCTGAACCCGCGCCGGTGCTGGAATTTTTCCACCGCCCGGATCAGCCCGAGGTTTCCCTCCTCGATGATGTCCGGGAACGGCAATCCCCGGTTGATATACCGTTTACCGATGACTATAACGAGCCTCAGATTCGACTCGATCAGCCGCGTGCGCGCTTCTTCGTCCCCGCGCGCGACCCTCTTCGCGAGCTCCTGTTCCTGCTCGAAGGTAAGGAGCGGGTTTTTCCGGATATCTTTCAGGTAATACGCGATCGCGTCCCGACCGCCCGGTGAGGCGGCATCCTCTCGCCGGTTTGCAACCTTTCCCTCATGCTCCAGCCCGGTCTCCTCCGGCGCACGATCAAGGACCGTCACGTTGTCGTCCTGCTGCTCCCATTCGCTCATGAACACCCCCCTTCGACTGACAGATCTTTTTGCGGCCACAGAGGTAATACCTTAAAAAGTTGGGCCTTTTTGCGAACAAATCTCGAAGCGCTCAGAGCTGCCGCGCATGCTCTGCAATAGTATGCTGCCGTACCGTCGCGATCCGGTCGCGACCATCGGCCTTCGCCTGATACAGGGCCGCATCCGCCGCAAGCAGCAGTTCCTGAGCGGTCTGCCCGTGTTCAGGGTGCACTGCCACCCCCAAAGACAAGGTGATCGGATCGAGTAAGCGGCCGCGATAGCGGACTCCGAGAAGTCTCGCTTCTTTGCGAAATTGCTCGGCGCGCTGTTTGACGTTTTCCAAAGATGCTTCCGTCAATACCAGGAGAAATTCCTCGCCTCCGTAACGACAGGCGAAATCACCTCCCCTGATATGTTTTTGAGTAAATAGGCCGAATTCACGAAGCACGGCATCGCCGGCTCCATGGCCGTAGGTGTCGTTGACTGTCTTGAAATGGTCGATGTCGATCATGATGACTCCCAACGGTTGCTTCTTTCGCGTCGTTCTCAGGAGCTCCTTTTCCAGGAATTCATACATCGGCCGTCTGTTCAACAGCCCGGTGAGCGGATCGTGGATCGACTGATGGTACAGGTTCTCCCGCAGTTTAATGCTTGCCAGAAACAGCGCAATGGTTTCCGCTGTTGTCACTGTCAACTGTCGTTTATATTGAATCACGCGCCGACGGTCGGCCCCGTTTTGTTTCGGCAGGTTCCCGTTAAGCCGTACATACAGCAAACCCAGCGTTTCGCGTTGACTCACCATCGGCGCGCAAAAGCAGATGTCTTGCCCCGACTGTTTCCCGTCGGAGCAGAGGACGGGAAAGTACCTTCCGTCGCCGGAATATGACCGTTCCTGGACCAGGGCCCATCCGGCCGGCCACGGAAGAAAATTGCCCGCCGGTACGTAGTCGCCCCATGCGGCAACGGGCACTAACGCCTGGGGCGGGGAACCGAAGAGGTAGACTGCGCCGGATTCCGCAAAAAACAATTTACGCACCGTCCGGGCGATGACGGCGTGGGCTTCTTCAACGGTAAGGCATGATTGAAGCAATGTTGCCAATCCACGGAGACGTTCAAGCTCTCGATTGCGCTGTTCCAGAGCATCCACATAGGATGAGAGTTTTTCATTGACCTCCTGCATTACTTCTACGGCGCTCCAGTCCTTCTCCTCCTTTTTTTCACTTTTCATCATCAATCACCTCGATTTCTCGATTTTCACGCTAACCCGGTTAATGCACAGGCTTCTTCGGACGTTGCCGCCCGCGGCCTGCCTCCCTTCCGTCCCCTCACCGCAACCAGCGCCGGTAACATCCTCTGCAGGACAAGTCACAGCTCCACCACGCGTTGAGTTCTTTTTTCAGAAGGAGACAGACGCGCTCGGCAACTCTGGCGCCGAACAGGTCGCAATAGACCGGGGCGGCGTCCGGTCTGTAAGGATGCTCACCGGCGTGAGTGACGACATCAGAGGTCAGCATGGCGATTATTATCTCCTTTGGCGGCTTGTTGAAAAAGCCTTTCGTTGTAAACCCCGTGCAAGACTTTAGCCTGCCCCGTACTTGATACGGGGGGGACCCGGTTATGATTTGGAACTATCGGATTTCCGCCTTCGCTGGAATGACGGAAAAAAGAGCACTGCCGACCTCAGCGTCGGCCAGCCCTTGAAGCCGAAGAACACGGCCAGGCACAGACACAAACCCACGCTCAGGCCGACCGACACGAAGGAAAGCGCGAACGCCGCAAGGTACATCAGCGGCCCATATCGGTATTGCATGGTGATCTGCCGAATTTCCCTGTCGTCCACGTTCCGTGCAAGAAGCCTTCTGTTCTTTGACGCGTGATGCCACAAGCCCTTAAACGCAAATGCGCTCGCGACGTAGGTGCCGGCAAAGACCGCTCCCGCGGCCTTGGCTTCGGGGTGCAGGAGGTATTCCGCCAGCAGGGCCGTCGGAAAGGGCATGAACGTTATGAAGAGAAGCAATAAGCCGTTCCAGTACAGGAAAGGATGATCGGTTCTCTGGATAAAACTGAAGATCCGGTGATGGTTTACCCACTTGGCAAGGATCGTAATGAAGCTTGTCACGAAGGCAAGGTAATGAGGCCACAGATTTATCAACGTTGAGCCGAGGCTGCCGCCTGCACCGAGTTCGTGGGGCTTCGGCACCGTGATCCCGAGAACCAGCAGCGTTATGGCAATGGCGAATACGCCGTCGCTGAACGCCTCAATTCGCACTGTTTCGTTTCGTTCGAACGCCGCCGCCGTTTTCATGGCATTCTCAGGTGTAAATTCTTTTGTCCTGGCGACGATATCAGCGCTAACAATTCGATCCGGCTGCTCCAACACTGCAGCTTTTGATCCCGGATGGAGCTCGAGCCGCTTCCCTGTGTGGTCATCCATAATTCCTACCTCAGTAATTTCCGGTCGGCCATGGCGTTCACCTACCCCGATGACCATGATCTTACGGGGCCGCCCCTGATACGACGGGTCCGGTCCTTCCAGGCCGAGGTAAGCTTTGTCGCGGCACATCCCGTGATGAACATCGCAATAAACATCCCAATACTGATCGAGCTTCGCAAAGTCCGCATCATTGTTCGCTCGCCTCCTTCAGATGGGGAATTTATTTTTCCGCAACGTACCGGGTCCGCTACTTTCCGGTCCCCGGCGACGCGGCTCCGCCTTGAACCGCTGTTTCAGGCTTGATATCCTCGGGACGCGGAACCAGGGGCACCTCGCCGGCAATCGACAGGTCGACCAGCCGGTTCAGATAATTCTCGACCTGAATGGCCCGTGCCGCGGTCCGCGCAGACAGGACCTTGGTGAACTTCCTGAAATACTTTTTCCTCAGCTCCGTCGTTTGCTCTTCCGTCTTGAATAATTTCTTCATCATCTCCGTCGCATTCTGATCGGTCATGCTTTCGTACCGCTGTGCGTACTCCTTGAGCAGGGCGATCTTTTCGTCATTGATCTTGCCCAGTTCAGCCTCGTATTTCCGGTACACCGGCCAGAAAACAGCCGCCTGACTTTCATCGAGCTTCATTGCCTTGGTGAGGATCCCCAGCTTTTTCGTTTTGACGTCTGACCGCAGCAGCTCGTAAGACGTATTGATATCCTGCGCATACGAGGCCGCGGCGATCAGGAAAACAGCCGCAACAGACAACGCCTGTACAACAAATATTCTTTTCATGACAGTGTTCTCCTCCAAGGTACCGGGGCCCGCCCCCCATCGGTACATTTGTAATATTTGCACGCTCTCCCGTAATAGTCATTCGGGTCATTGTAGTACGTGAACGGACATACTACGCGCCTGAAAGTAGATGGCTCCACGCCTTTATCCGCACAAAGTTTAATCAGTTATATATCTTTTAAACACTGTTACGTCTGTCACATGCGCTTTTATATAGTCCAGATATTTCTGTATATCCCGGCTGGTCCAGTCTGTAGGCTGCCTGCCTGTTTGTGATATGAATCGCTCCAGGAGTTTCATAGGTTATCTCCTCCATATCTTGATCTTGAAAAACCCAGGTACGCCATCTCGTCCTCATGTCTGTCGGCGAGCATCCACGCTCTTCTATAAAGATGTTTCGGCTGTTTCAAGATTATCCTGAATTGTCCGGCCTCATAATGCACCGGCATGAAGAGTTCGGCCTCTCGAGCGAGGATGTTAGCCTGCACGAACGCCCATTCACTGCCTGTTGAAAATCCTCTGCTCTGGCCGATCGGAAAACCAGCGCCAAAACCCGCCATCAATAAAGCAATCATCAATGAAATTCGCATTATTATTTTCATTGGCCCTCCTTTGTTTCTGCGCGCCCGGCTTGCTCGATTCGAGAAAACTACGCATAGTTCGTGATCGGCAACATTCCCGGGATCGCGCCGCCCGCCGGCCGTTCAACTCGTTTTTTCTTCCCTCACGCCCGCGCCGCTTTTATCGCCTCGAACCCTGCTGTGGATACAATGGTGTTGAACCTGATGTCCGGCTCTGCGCGGAGCAGCCTCATTGCCCCGTTCAAAACACCGAAATGGTCGGACCGCAGATGGTTTTCCAGGTCCTCTCTGGTCTTCCACCCCTCCTCGAAGAACAAGACGCTTTCATCCTCCACATCCACGTAGCAATTGCAGCTTATGCAGCCGGGCTCGCGCCGGATCGGGCCAAGTATCGCTTTTACCGTTTGAAGGACTTCCTTCCGTTTTTCAACAGGCACCGTCATCTTAATGGTGGTTTCGATCATGGACGATCTCCTTGAGATGTGAAGCGATTGATGGCGCAGAGGACCTTTGCGGAATTAATCAGAGGCCCGTGCAAACAGCAACAACGGCGGCTGGAGGGAATTTCCCGCACATAATCTTCGCCCATGCCTCACGCCCCCATCGACTATATGATTTTTCTCCCCTGAATGACTCTTATCAACACTACAACAATTGCGATCACAAGCAAAATATGGATGAACCCACCCATGGTGTAACTGCTCACGAACCCCAGCAGCCACAGAATCAGCAGTACCACAGCGATTGTCCACAACATTTGGTCCTCCTTCTGGATTGCTCAGGCCCGTTGCCCACGCGCTCATCGGTCCGGCAATCCATGCGTACCTGAACTCAACTACCCGATGGTCATCCGGTTCTTTACGTTCTTCACACCACTTATGTCGGTGACAAGTTTGGTGACCAGGTCCTTTCGTACGTTGTCCCACCTCTGCTCATTTGAACCTCGAGCTCGCGTCGTGGTAGGCGGTCTTCACTTCAGCCCAGGCTTTCTCCGCGCCTGCCTTGAGGTCTTCCCATGCCTCATCGCCGGCGGTTTTCAACTCCCGCAGCTTCGCCGTGGCTTCATTCTGTTTTCGCTGCAATGCGTCGATGGTTTTGTAGTATTCGATCTTCGCGTCGGCCTTGGCATTGTCCGCCTTGGCCTTGAGCAGGGCGATCTGTGCGCTCCATTCCTTCAACTGTGCATCGAGCTTTTCTTCGTACGCTTTTCTGTTGTCCTTCATAGCAACCACCTCCCGAATTGGGCCGTTTTGACTTTTCTCAGCCTTTTTTGCTTCCCGTGACCAGCAGCACGATGCCGCCTACGAGCGCAATAGCGCCCACAATCGGAGTCAGTGGAAGCGTTCTCGTCCTTTCAGCCGTCATGTGCATTGGACCGAGATCGACGACCTTCTCTCTGGTCGTGTAGGTAATGCCCTGATACGCAAAGGCCATGATCCCCACAGCAATGAGGATGAGGCCCAGCAACGTGTATGTTTTCATTTCGCGCCTCCTCCAGCCTACGGGTTGGATGTCTGCGCACGTTCGATGACGATCTCGACGCGGCGGTTGTTGGCGCGCCCCTCGGGTGAAGCGTTGTCGGCGATCGGCCTGCCCTTGCCCTTACCGCGTGCCTGGATGCGGTCGGCTGGGTAGCCTCTCTGCACGAGGTAATCGCGGACCGCGTCGGCCCGACGTTGCGAGAGACCCTGGTTGTATGACTCGGAGCCCTGGGAATCGGTGTGCCCCTCCACGATGAGGTTGCGCTCGCGGACCGCCAGCAGCGCTTTGGCCACCTGGTCAAGCTTTACCTGCGCGGAGGACAACAAGGTCGACTCGCCGGAACGAAAGAGGATGCTCCCGGAGAGTGTGACGACCAGTCCGCGTTCCTCTTCCTTGACCGCGGTGATCGCTGCGAGTGCGGCCAGCGCTGCGGCCGTCCGCTTCTCGGAGTCGCTCAAGGCCTGCCTCGCCGCCTGCTTCTCTGCGTCGCTCAAGTCCTGCTTCCCCCGCTTCACGAGCTCGGCTTGTTGCTTCTGGAAATCGGCGTCCGCTTTGTCCTTCCTTGCCTTGTCGGCGGCCATGGCGCCAAGCGCTCCTGCCAGTTCAGACTTGCGCTGGGCGACGTAAGCGAGATCTTTCGTTTTGTACGAGTCAGGTTCCTTCAGGAATGACTGTTCCGCCAGGACGAGCGCCTCATGCGCCTTGTGTAATTCCGCCGGCGCGAGTTGCTCCGCCGGCCCCTCGCTCGCATGCAGGTAGGCCAAACGAGCGTTGATAAGTTCGTTGGGCGCCACGGTTGCGCAGCCGGCGAAGAGCGCGACGAACGTGACGAGGATCAATAATTGCGTCGTTTTCATAAAATCCTCCTTTTGGGTCATGATTGGGTCATGGGTTGTCTTGCCGGAGCTGGCGCACACGCTCCACTGCCGCCCGGGCCTCCGACTTCTCGGCATCCCCGCGGGAGAGCGCGACAGCCAGCTCGGCGTCGGCTTCGGCCCGCAACAGCATCGACGCGGCCTTCTCCTTCTCGCCTTTCGCGGCCAGCCCCTTGGCGAGTTCCAGTTCCTCCTTGGCTAGCTGCAAATGAAGCGAGGCTTGCGGTACTTTGGCCGCCCCGGCCTCCTCGGCGGCGCGGATCCCCGAAGTAGACGCCTCGGTGCGCAGCGGGGCGCTTGCGCATCCCGCGGCGATTGCGGCGGCCACGACGGCCACGGCGAATACCATAATTCCGATCTTGGATACGTGTCTCATTTAGCCCTCCTTTTGTCGTCAGTTTGGTTTATGACCGAGCGCAACCTACCCGGCTCTGCGCCCCTGAAGGAACCCGACCACCACCACGATAAGAGCGATTATCAGCAGGAGGTGGATGAACCCTCCCATCGTATAACTGCTCACCAGCCCGAGTGCCCACAGAATCAGCATTACCACGGCGATCGTCCACAACATTTGGTCCTCCTTCCGGATTGCTCAGGCCCGTTGCCCACGCGCTCATCGGTCCGGAAATCTATGCGTACCTGAGCTCAACTACTCGATGGTCATTTGGTTCTTTACGCTCTTCACACCGTTTATGTCGTTGACGAGTTTGATCACCAGGTCCTTTTCGGCCGCATTCCTGGCCTTGCCGCCCACCGTGACCACGCCGCGCTTCGTCGCGACCGTGGTGCTGAGGGCGCTGGTCGAACGATGGAGCAGCAGCGCCATCTTGACCTGGGCGGTAATGGAAGCGTCATCGATCTTTTCGCCTACCGTTCGCGTCTTTTTCGAGGTCTTGGACACGGTCATCTCATTGCTTACGTCTTTGACCCCTTCGACATCCCCGGCGTATTCGGTCGTCAGTTCCTTTTGCGCCTGGCTTACGGCATGGCCTCGCAGGGTCACGATGCCGTCTTTGACGTCAACCTCGGTCATGCCGGCGCTCACGCTCCGATGGAACAAGAGCGTGACTTTCACTTTGTCCCTGAGCCATGCATCGGAGTTTGCGGTGGGGGGGGCGCCTCTCATTTCCAGCCTGTTGTCCACGCTTTTGACCCCGGGCAGGCCCGCCATGGTCTCCTGGGCCATGTCTTTGTGGTATTCATGGGAGACGATCCCCGTCAAGGTGACGGCGCCGTCCTTAGACTCTATTTTAATATCATCTTCCTTGAGGAAGGTCTTGAACACATACGACTTCCTGGCCGATGATTCGATGCGGTCATCCATCTTGGAAGCGTGCACAGGCGCACCGAGCGCCGGCAGAGCGACCGCGGCCACTATCAGGGCGACAGAATATATTGCTTTCATGGTACGTTCTCCTTTTTGTTGATGCTTCCAGCCTTATTCACTCCAAAGATCTTATGGCTTATGGGGCAGGGGTCATCATGGCATCGCTATTCTCATGCAACCACGCAGACCCGGCGCCCTGCGCTGCCATATGGATGTTTCTTAGGTCTTCATAATGTGTTTTCCTGCTGCGCGATCCTTTACCGGACCTTTTCCACCGGGCTTCTTTGCAGCACGCGTTTTAGCCGCAGTCATTCTGCCGCCTCTGCTTTTCTTTGCCATTTTGAACGCCTCCTTAAACTGTTTGGTCTCCTTGGTGATCGTGATTCATGTCTTACCGAGTTATAGTATCGATGCCCAATGCAACCTCGGCCACGGGCCCAGGGACGCGCCGGCGCATGATACGCCGCTCTCACTACTTCCCCAGGACCTTCTTGACCTGACCGATCTTTTCCTGCACTTTACCGCCAATCTTTTCATCTTTTCCTTCGGCTTCCAGCCTGGAATTCATGCCGAGTTTTCCGGCGATCTCCTTGAGCTTGCCCCTTACTTTGTGAAACGTGCCTTCCGCCTGGTCCTTCGTGCCGGATTTCATAGTATTCCTCCTGTCCGGATCCCGAGTAGTGTCAAAAGCCACCACAGAGAACTCAGAGAAATGCATTTGATCTTAGTAAGTGTGGTAAAAAAATTCCCGGAGAACAGGTCTCCGGGAACTCACGGTTTCTCATGTTCTTCGCGCGCTGAGCATATCGTCGAGGATGAAGCTCGGCTTACCGCCGATCACGACGATCCTTGTCGTGATCCTTGTCCTGATCCTACTCATCTGCATCATCTTTATCGGACGGAAGACAGATCAGCGGGCGACACTTCTTGTGCAGCTGAATATTGCCGCCGGCCAGATTGCCCGAAGCGGTGTAATTGTTCGACAGCCGCAGACTGAACATGTCGTCGCGGCCGGGCTCGCCGCTGTCCTTCACGTCAACCTGGTAGGTGTAACCGGCTTCACCGTTGATCTCAGCTGTGCCCTCAATGTGACGGGTCGTGGCGTCGACCACCGTGTAGGCCGTAACGCCGGTGCCCTTCACCTTCATGTCTTTAACCTTCGAGCCCTTCGAGCCGTGGTCAACATAGGTCAGGTGGCCCCGGAGCTTGCCGTGTTTGATCCCGCCGGTTACTCCGAAGGTTCCCTTCGAGCCGGAAGGCAGCATGATCCATCCGCCGCCGGTCACGAAATCCTTGCAAACCATGGGCGGTGTTCCAGGGCTGCATGCGGAGACGGTGACTCCGGTCAACGTCGCGGCGGCTTTCGCCAAGTCTCGCCCGATCAAGCTGCCACCGGTGAAGGTGGTGGCCATACCCGCGAGAATGGTCCCCTGGAAGTTCGAAGTCGTCATTGTCGCGGCCTCGGCGACCCACCAATACACGTTGCACGCCTGTCCGCCGCCGGACATGACCACCGAGAAGTTTGTGCCTGTCAGGGCGCCGGTCCCGCTGGTCCCGATCTTGAAAATCCAGACCCCGTTCGCGGGCCCGTCAAGCGTCAACTGGCCCGTTAACGTCGCCGCCGCGTCGAAACAGTAGACACCGGGCGCAAGCGTAACGCCCGCGAGGGTGCCCGTCAAGTACTGGTCGCACTGCACGAGCGCGAGCGCATCGTACGCGCTGAGGAAGTCATTGTACGCCGCCATGGCGGTCGCGTCGCCCTGGTGAACCGTCCCGTTGACCGTGCAGTTGGTCTGCGTGATTGCGCTGCCGGTTAAGCCGGAGCCCACGTCTCCGTTGATGGTGGAATCGGTGCAGGTCACCGCCGGACCGGCCAGGACCGCGAAGCTCCCCGCCGAGCCCAAATCCGGCGCGGTTTGAGCAAATGCCGCGTGGAACGGCGCCGCGGAAAGAAGCGCGGCAAACAAGGCAATGGCGACGAGCCTTGCCGTAAACCGCGTAAACGTGTGCGAACGAACTGTTTGATGTTTCATGTTGTGTTCCTCCGTCTGTTTTATTTAAACTCTAAGATCAGCGTTAAACGCTTGACCTCACGAATGCGCTTCGGCCCCTTGACGGTTCCTCCTGACCGTCAATGTACAGACTCCTCTATTTTCCACTATGCTTTTGGAGAATCCCCCCCGCCGGCATAAGGGAGATCAAAAACCAGCGAGGGGCGAGGTTTCCTGGAAACTCTATAAAAAGCGCTCTCATGTCGGCCTTAATTCTTACGAACCCATGGTGCTGCCGTCCAGGGTAGCCGCGTTGATCCGCGGCAACGCTCTGTGGTCCGGCGTGGCTACTTTAGAAGCAGGTTATTTGTCACCAAGCCGACGCCCGCAACCCTGCCGGCAATTTCTCCCGCCTTTCTGACACTCTGTTCCGAATTAACAAAACCGCTTAACTGGACTTCCCCTCTGAATGTCTCGACACTGATCTGGAACACTTTCAGCGACGGCTCGTCAAAGATCGCGGCTTTTACCTTGGTGGTGATCACCAAGTCATCGACATACTGGCCGGTGCTTTCACGATTTTGCGTGGCTGCGCACCCCAGGAACAGGGTTATCAGCCCGATACAGACCAAAAATTTCACTATGCGATGGGGTCTTACCATGAGGCCTTCTCCTTTCCCGTACAGGACCACGCAGGATATTGGCAGGCAAACGTAATTGGCGGGTAAAGAAAGGGGAACAGACTGAATTTTGAAAAGCAGCCTGTCCCCTTATATCCTATCTTGCTTTCATACTACTTCATACCTTACGGCTGTGTAACCGTAGTCGCATTAAGATTGACCGCGGTCTGCGCCAGCAGCCTGCCGTTGATCGATGCGCCAGCCCCAAAATTGATCGTTGTCATACTCAGTATAATTCCCTCAAAGTGCGTTCCCGCTTCAATGGTCACACCTTCGGCAACCTGCCAGAAGATGTTCTTGGGCAGTGCGCCACCGCTTAGGACAACGTTCTTAGCACCGGCCATGGTGAGAGCTTTCGCCACCTTGAAGATCCAGACATCTGTTGAGCTGCCGCTGAGAGTGAGATCCGTTGGTATGTAAACAGCGGTCCCCCATTCGTAGACGCCAGGGGCGA
The DNA here is from genome assembly GCA_919901555.1 of Nitrospiria bacterium. Taxonomy (GTDB): domain Bacteria; phylum Nitrospirota; class UBA9217; order UBA9217; family UBA9217; genus CAKKPG01. The sequence continues at coordinate 31,348 of CAKKPG010000107.1, forward strand.
GGGTTAAATCGGTAAGCGTTCCGCCGCCCACGTTGGTAGTAGCAGCAGATGTAGCTGTCCGTCCGGCGGCGTCGGTGTACGCAAGGCCCATGTCGGTTGAGGCCGTGGTCACCTCAGTTGGAGTAGGGGGCGCATAGTCGAATGCGTAGAACTTTCCGGATACTTGACCGTCGGTTGAAGTTGCAAATGCAGCCCCTGCGCCTAGGTTCATTGCAAATCCGGTGAAGGCGGTCGAGGTGACTCCTTGGCCGAGTCCGATATCTCCCGTAATCACCACCCCTGAACTCGTGGCACTGTCGATCCCCGTGTTTGCGAAAATCGCATAGTTGGCGGCCGTTCCAAGGTTCACTGGGCCTGAACTTCCTCCTCCCCCATTATCATCTCCGCCGCATCCTGTCATAGAAACAGTCAGGAGTAATGCCATAAACCACATCTTGTTATTAAATATCTTACGCATAGGTGTTGCCTCCTTAAGTAAATTTGAAAAGCAATATGCTGCAATCCTTATGACCTTTCACACAAAGTGTATTACACTAATCGTGCCATGGGATAACTACGGACACTTCGAGAGCAATGCGTTGATTGTTCAGGATAAGATAGAGAGTGGCGGACAGAGGCGAAGGGGAATCCGTCTAAAGCGGCCGTCATATGCAACAGAACCGCCAAATATGACGGGCTGCACGGAGAGATTCTTTTGTAAGTCTTAAGTGAGCATTTATTGGTTCATTCGCAAAAAGGTTGAACGGATACTTCCGTCAGCGAATTTGGCGGCAAGGAACAGACACAAAAAAACCCACGGGGGTTTCCCCCCGCGGGTTAGCGTTACAGACTGGTGATTCTGCCCGCGGTCATCCGCGGCGCAGGACCTCTCCTATGGGAGAACGGTCGTGGGTTCGGACTTGGTGGTCGAGTAAGTTATCGTTTTGCTTACTCCTTCCGAAAGCCACTGGTAGCTCGTGTTGTACAGAGTTCCGCCTGTCGCCGAGCCTGTACCAACCACGTGCACGAGATAGAGCGCCGTGTTTGGTTGCAGGACGACATTCGGGGTCATGGTGAGTACCTGCAGCCCAGGAGTGCTGTTATTGACCGTGTAGTCGGCGCCCTCTGTCTGAAGTACGGCAGTGGGATTCGACGTATCCGATAGGACCATGCCCGTAATGGGATCTCGAACCGGCGCGGAGTCGAGATAGACCTTCGTCGAGACTATCGAGAAGTTGCCGGGAGTCGAGACGTTGAACGCTCCAAGATGGCCGAAACTGTACGTCAGCCTGTTAGTATCCACTCCCTCGTTGGAGAGCGCCTCGACATAGAGCACCGAGAAGTAGGTGACGTTGTTTCCCACCACGACCGGATCATTGAGGTCGACAAGCTGGGTCTGGAGCGCCGAGAAGGCCGGGACTGCGACACAATCCGAGGCCTGCTTCGTGACGGCGTTGCTGCTCGTGGCTGTCGCCGTGTCGCAGTAGGTGCCGCTGACTGCGCCAAGCGGGATGCGGCTCACGACCGTGAAGGTCATGCTCCCACCCGCCGGGATATCGACCGTGTTGGCCGTGACGACGTTGTTGGCCAGCGTGCCGCCCGCGCCGTTCAAGCTCGAACTCACGTAGATGGCCCGTACGTTGGCATCGGAGTTGAGGCCGAGCAGGTCGCTGATGACGACATTTTTGGCAGTGGCCGTGCCGTCATTACCCACGACGATCGTCGAGGTATAGGTGGCGCCCGGAAGAACGCTGTCCGGAGCGTCGGTCTTCGTGATCGTGAGGTTGGGCGTGGCCACGGTCAGGCAGGCGTCGTCACTGCCGATACCGATGGTCCCGGAAGTGGCCGTGACGGTAGCCGTGTCGCAGTATGTCCCATCAGCCGAGGCCGCGACCGTAAAGAGCACTGTCGTGGTGGCCCCCGCGGTGAGGTCGCCGATGGTGGTGTCGAAGCCGCCGCTGCTGTTCGGCGTGCCCGACGAAACGCTGATGAGCTGGTAATTTGCGAGGTCGCCGCTCGTGAGCGCGTCGTTGACTTGGACGCCCGTCGCGGAACCCGTGCCGTTGTTGATCACCCGCGCGCGCAGCTTGGCGGGCACATTGGCTGCCACGGTCCGTGCCTTGCCCAGGCTCGTCGTGTTGTCATCGGCAACGAAGTCCTTGACGATCGACAGATTCGACTCGAGGGCGGTGAAGCATGCCTGCGCGCCGAGGTCGACCGGGGTCCACGTGTTGGTAGCGTCACTATACGAGAGGATCTTGGCCTCGTTGCAGTAGGTGCCGGGCGCGGTGACGGTGGCCGTGAAGGTCAGGGTCTCCGTGCTGCCCGGAGCAGCTACGCATGCCAGAGGGGCGTTGATCGCATTCGTGTCCAGGGTCACCGTGCCGGTGCGGGCCAGCGCCCTGCCCGAGATGCTCGCGCCCGTGACCGCCGTAATGCTCGCCTGCGCGAGGATATTCCCCACGAAGAAGGTGTTGGTGCCGAGCGTCGCTGAGCTGCCGACCTGCCAGTAGACGTTGCAGGGGCTCGCGCCATTGATCAGGCTGACCGTGGCGCCGGCCGGGGTCGTCAACGTGCTGCCGATCTTGAAAACGAACTCCGCAGCGGGGTCGCCCTGCGCGTCGAGGACAACTGGTCCTGTCAACGCAGCCGAAGAAGAGTAGCAATACACGCCCGGCGTGATCGTGCCCGTGAGGGGTTGGGAGTTATCAGCACCACTGCACGCCCTCGCCCCCAGATCGACGTATGCGGCCGTGAGGGCGGTCTGCGCTGCCAGCGCTGCCGCGTCGTTATTGTGAATCGTGCCGTTCAGCACGACCCCCGGCGGGAATCCGGTGACCGCCGAGCCTGCGCTGACGCCCACATCGCCGCTCACTACGCTTGAGCCGGTGTTCGTCACTGTCGCGTTTGCCAGGACGGCAAAGCTCTGGGCATTACCCAGGAGCTGCGCGGTCTGGGGCGGGGCAGGGGTGAACTCAGAAGCGAGCGGGAAGGAGATAGTGAAGCCATCGCCGACCGGGGTGCTGCCTGAAGGAAGTGAGCCGGGCGTGTAGTTCGCCCCGTCGCCCGATGCCAGGAAGTCGCTGAGGCTGACGGTCGTGGCGTCACCAGTGCCGACATTCTTGATAGTGACGGTCCAGGTGACGGTGCCCGTGCCGCCGACGAGGTTCACGACAGCCGAGTCGACGGTCTTGGTGATCTCGAGTTTCGGTGCGGGCGCGAAATTCTTATACAGGATCTGCTTTCCGATCTCTTCCCCGTTGATGGTCGCCACGGCCACGATGCGGGCCGCTGCCTTTGTGTCCGGCGAGAAGAGCGTCACCCAGGTGAACCCATCGGCAAAGGGAGTGCCGATCCCGGTCTGATTGTAGAGCGGGAATTCGCTCGCGATAAGAGGGAAGCGCTCGGCCGCAAGACGGCCGTTATTGGTTCGCGTATCGGCCTGGTCATCGTAGACCCCGTACCCGAGCCCGATTCTGTTATCATCGGATGTGCCGAACTGCATGCTGTTGACTCTTCCCCAGTACCACTGGTCGAGTTCCCAGCGGACATCCGCGCCGATCACGGGCCGGACAACCCCTGTGGCGTCCATGAAGCCGACATACGCGCCGGCAAGGTTCTGGGTGAAGCTCGGCGCGGACTCCGCCTGCTCGGTGACCAGGGGTTTGCCGGGATCACTGACGGTCGTGGAGGTCAACTTGGCGGGGAGGATCCCCAAGGGCTTGTCCTGGAGCCATGCGTAAAAAACGAACTGACCGGACTGCAGGCTGCCGGAGTCGAGCGGAATGAGGTTCCCCTGACCATCGCGATACACTGCGCGGGGCGCCTCGGAGATGATCTGCGTCGCCTGGAGGGCTAACTGAATGCTTGAGGTCTGGCCGACGACGACGTTTATTTCACTGGCCCCATCGATAAACCCAGGCGCGGTCGCCTTCGCCGTGTACTGACCCGGCGCCAAATCGGTGAGAAATTGGTTGCCGGTGAAGGTCTGCGTGTAACTCTCCGGTCCCGTCACAACCACCTCGGCCGACGCCGGATTGACGGTGACATTGAGGGAACCGGTCGTCGGCGGCGGGAGTTGATTGACGGTCGTCTCGTCTCCTGCGCACCCGAAAAGCGCCACGGCGCAGACGAGTGCCACGAGAAGCCCCCCGATTCCACGGGAAAGGGGAGCATAGCGAAGTGTTCGTAAGTATCTTTTCATTTTTTTGTTCCTCCTCTGGTTGGTATTGGTGCTTCACTTTTTCATTTCAGAGCGGTATTCGTGCGTTCAGCTTTCTGTTCGTTCCTCCTTTCCTGGAAATTTACCGGCATTCCAGCGCGGTGTTCTTTCGTTCATCTTCATGTTCGTTCCTCCTTTTCCGGAGATTCACCGGCGTTTCAGTGCGCGCCGCCGGGTACGCTTTCGCCCGGGCGAGTACCATGCGTGACGTACGGGGAAAGAAAGAAGGCAAGACCGCTTCCGTCACCGGACCCGACTTTTAGATACAGACAACCAACGGGGCAGGGACCCCGTATACGTCAACACTCTCAACACATTATGTTATTTCTCCTGAAGACTTGACATGGCCGCGCGAATCTTGAAAAATGTGGCATACCTCAATTTTGCAATTTGAAATTTCCAATTTTAAATTTTCAATTGCGGCCAAAGGCCGCGCTATGAAGGGATTTTTTGGATTTCCGCCGGGGTCTGACTTCAGCCTCCGCAGTGGCGCCCCCGGTAAATGGGGGAACCTGTAAGTATCTTTACAACTATCATGCCGGGGGAAAACTATGGTTATTGCGAGGAGTAGCACATTGATTGTTTTGAATTAAGATGGAAAGTGAGCTGCAGAGGTAAAGAGAAAACCGTCAAGGGCGGCCGTCGCATTTAACAGAACCGTCAAATGCGACGGCCGTGAAGAGAGAAAATTTTGTAAGTCTTGTGTTGTATTTGATTGGACTTTTTTAAACTACTCAGGACCCGATAAAAAAGACTATAAAAAAATATTCGCGCAATGGCCATAGACCACACCGAGGCGTCAAAGTCGCAAAGAAAAACAAATCGATTGTTCTTTAAAAAACTTTGCGCGCTTCTTGCCCCGTTAGAGATCGCGTCAAGCGAAAAAACTCTACCGGGGTAAAGCTTTGCGCGAGACCGACCTTGGCAGTTACGAACTGAAGAGAGGTTTCCCCCACCCGGAATTACTTGCCGAATTGAATTTCAAGGGTAGCCATAAAAGCGTAAGTGGAATTCCTGCGGCCGCTTGCATCTTTCGGCCAGGTGACTTCGGGCGCAAGCTCGAAAAAGAGCCAGGGCCGGTAAAAATTCCGTCGATAGAGTGATCCGACCCGATAATTTTGAGTGACCCAATGGGGATGATTCACTCCCCATATACTGGTATCATAGGAAATTGCGCTCTTGGGTGACAATTGAGTGAAAAGACTGATCCCGGTATTCCAGGTTACGCCGGGCGTGTCCTCGGTGTAGGTCACGTTATTGCCCCACCGGACGAACGTAAACGTGGTGAACTTTCGTTCAAGATCGAGTTGCACGGTGTTCGTGAAATGTTCAATGGTTTGCCACATGGCGATTTCGGAAAATCGGAAGAGGTAAACCTCGCCAAAGGGCTTCTTGTACTGATACCGCATCCTGATATGGGCATCGGTATGGATACCGATTTTGATACCGCTGTCAATACTGACTAATGAACGGAGCCGGGTATACAGATCCGCTCGCGCCCCGATGATGGGTTTTCTGACTCCCGTTTCCCGGTCGACTCCCGGTTGGACGGGCTGACCGGGCTGGGTAGTGTATTTGTCGGCAGCAGATCCCGACTCGATATATAACTTCCATTTTTTCAGCAATCTTTTCCATTGGGGCAGCCTCCACTCGAGCTGAAAATCGAGGACATAAGCGACAGTATGCCCCTCGGTCCACCGGGCTGAATTTCTTAATATGATGAAAGTGCCGGGCCGGAGATCCAGCAAAACATGGTCCTTCACAAAGAAGGAATCAAACCATACCGCTGGTTCACAGGTGTTATCCTGCACGAAGCTATGGACCTGGTCCAGCCAATTATCTCCGGCTGTTCTGACGGTAAAACAGGGGTCTACTTGCGGCCCCAATCGCACCGCGGCTTCGGTTTTTGCCGCTGGTTGATGCGCCTGGTCGGTTTTAGGCTCCTGCTGTGCTGCAGGTGAAGACGGGTCCTGTTGGGTAGTCGTTTCAGCGCTCACCGGGTCGCTATCCGTCGCAGCCGAATTTGTTCCAGGCTGTCCCGGGGTTTCAGCGCTCGCGCCATAAAAACCGGCGAAAAGAAGAACGAGGCTGAAAAACAACGTGATCGGGGAATAGCGGGGACGCCTCGCAGCAATAATTATGCGGTCTTTGGTTCTGATATGCTCCTCCCTTTGGAGCAAACCCGGCAAATGACCATCTCTTGCTGCAATTTGGTCATGATAACCTCTTCTCCTGTGTGGTTCGAAAACCCCTCGTTGGTCCAATCATCCTCCCGGAAGAAAGATGCGGACTCTATGACTAAAGAGGATCTGAAACTACATGAGCCAGCGTTTTTTCATTAACCGATATGATAAAAAACAGGCCAAGAGTCCGACTAAAATTAAATATATCCATTCCAAAGAGAAATTCGATATTCCGCCGCCCTCCAACAGGATTGCTTTGATCGGTCCATAAAACTGATAGGAAGGTAATAAAGGAGCAACCGTATTTAATTTTCGTGAAACGTCGGATAACGCGGAAGGAAGCAGAAGAGGCAGATAAAAAATAACGCCTAACGTTCTGGCACTCGCCTGGGTGCGGCATAAAAACCCCAAAAATATTCCAAATGAGCTGAAGCAGAAACTACCAACGCCTATAAATGCAGCATAACTCAGGCAGTTTCCCAAATCAAATTTCCCCAGCAGATGAAGAAATAGAACCGCCAGGTGTATCAAAATCATCCCTGAAAATATCTTGGCAAGCAGCCACTCAGATTCACGCATGGGTGTTTGCAAGAGTCCAAGGAGTAATTTTTTTTCTTTTTCTTCGGCAACTTGCGCGGGAGCTATAATGAAGCTTACAAGCAAAACCAGCATTAATATCCAGGTGGGCAGCGTCTGTTTTTGAATCCCGCTGTCCTGAAGAGGCTTGATATCTGAAATCCAGTTTTTACTACCTCCTTCGACTGCTACTTGCAATGCTGAAAAGCTTTCTACTATTGCAAGGGTTTGGAAGGATGCTTTTGTTAAAACTAAAAGCTCTACCCGTTGCGGTTCTTTCTCGGATCTTATCAAAATGCCATCCAGTTTTTTTTCTTTCAACCGCCTTTTGCCTTCCTCTTCATGAGAAAGCCAGGAAATTGCAAATACGTTATCAGCTGCTTTGATGCTTTTCATAATAACAGGAGGATATTTTTCATTTTGGATGAGTCCAATATTTGTTTTCCGAAAGTTGGCGTCTTTCTGATCTACAAATTTCAAGGATATGAAAACAAACAGTGGAATAAATAAAATCAGGTATATGGTCTTGTTTTTAAAAGCAATGGATAGATCATTCAACGTTAATATAATGATATTTCTTATCATGCGTATAGATTCTCATGAATTTTTGACTGGAAATATTCCCGGGGCGGGCCATCGAAGACCAGACTCCCCTGATGCAGCAAAATGACACGCGTTGCAAGGGTTTTAATCTCTTCCGGGCGATGGGAGGTAAAAAGGATCGTTTTCCCTGAAGCATGAGTACTTTTCAGCAGTCTATAGATCTCTTTCGTCATCTCAAAATCCAGGCCTGAGGTTGGTTCATCAAAGAGAAGCACCGGCGGATCTGCTAAAAGAGAACGCCCGATGCTTACCCTTTGTTTTAACCCCTTTGATAAAACCTGTATTTTGTTATGACGATAAGGCAGTAAATTAAATTCTTCCAGCGTTTCTTCTATTCGCAATAAAGGGATTTGAAAAAGACGGGCGAATAGTTTGAAATTGTATTCAACGGAAAAGAAATCAAAAAGATTGGGCGCTTCCGGGACAAAACCAACCTTCCTTACCAGGGCCGTCCTGTTTTTCAGATCGATTCCATCCACCGAAACTTCTCCGCTGTCAGGAAGGAGCCAACCGGCTAACATTTTCAGAAGAGTGGATTTGCCGGCCCCGTTGTGCCCGATAATGGCGATTAATTCCTTTTTTTCTACTTCAAAACTGGTTGGGAGAAGCCCTCTTTTTTCATTATAGACTTTTGTAAGATTATGAACCTCGATCAGCATGATGTAGTACCATCTTTTTACTTAAGTCGGCATTCATAGATTGACTACCAGGACATTGTCATGAGTGGGGTGCGTGGGGCGGAGCCCCACACCTTTAACGCATCAACGGAGCGGAGACGATGGGGTAGACTTCATCGAGCGGCCGATTCTGCCAACGTGTGATCACTCCCCGGTGACTGCATCAGTGACCTGGGAAACAAGTCTGGGGCACACCTCGATCCCATGGCTTTCCCGTAGATGCCCCCGGATGTCCCGAGTGGTCATCCCGCGTAGCTCATGTGCACATGAATCGGTCTGAAAATTATATTAGTTTTATTATTACTATCACTAAAATTATCACAACTAAGAGTGCAATCATTTTTTCCTCCTTACCCAAGTATATGTTTGAAAAGACTAAATTCCCGATTGCACGGGAATGATGGAATACGCAGTATTTCGACTTTTTACGACTTCATCAATAATAATGACCTTTTTTTTATGAACGGCGGATGCCGTCTTTCCTCATCCGGCCGCGAAGCGTGCTGGGGTTGAGACCGAGCATCGTGGCTGCGCCTTTTTTCCCTTCGATCCTCCACCCGGTTTTCTCGAGCGCCTGGAGGATGTGGTCGCGTTCCAGCTCGGCAAGGCCCTTGCTGTCCTGCGCTTCCTGTTCACCGGCCTTCGGGGAATTCTCGAACCGGTCCAGTATCTGCAACCCGGTCCCCTGGCTCGTGATCACCGCCCGCTCGATGATACTCTCCAGCTCGCGCACGTTGCCCGGCCAGTCGTATTCCTGGAGCACGTTCAGGGTGTCTTTCGACACGGTCTCGATCTTCTTTCCTGTTTTCTTGTTGAATTTGGCGACAAAATAATCGACAAGAAGCGGGATGTCTTCCTTGCGCTGCCGGAGCGGCGGGATCGTGATGGGGAAAACATTCAGCCGGTAGAACAGGTCTTCCCGGAACCTGCCCTTCCGGATCTCTTCCTCCAGTTTCCGGTTGGTGGACGCGATGATCCGCACATTGACCTTGATGGTTTTGGGGCCGCCCAGCCGCTCAAACTCGCCGTCCTGGATGACCCTGAGCAGCTTGGTCTGAAGTTCCAGCGGCATCTCGCCGATCTCGTCGAGGAACAGGGTGCTGTTGTCGGCCAGTTCGAAGCGCCCCATCTGCCGGTCATGGGAGCCGGTGAACGCGCCCTTCTCCCGCCCGAAGAGCTCGCTTTCGATGAGGTTCGCCGGGAGCGCCGAGCAGTTGACCGTTATCATGGGCCGGTCCTTGCGGCTGCTCCTGCTGTGAATGGCGCGCGCTACTACTCCCTTCCCCGTGCCGGTCTCGCCAAGGAGGAGAACGGTCGCGTCCTGGGGCGCCACCTGTTCGACCTTGAAGAACACATACTCGAGAGCATTGCTTCGCCCGATGATCTCGCCGAAGTTGAACTCCCTGTCGATCACGTTGTGAAGATAGATGTTCTCAGCATGGAACCGGTCCTTTAACTGCTTGTTTTCCGCATAGGCGCTCCGGAGCGACCCTTCCGTCCCCTTGCGCTCCTCGATTTCCTGCGAGAGCCGCTCGTTTACTCTGATCAACTCTCCAGTCCGTTCCTTTACCTTCAGGTCAAGCTCGCCATATGCCTTTTGGAGCGCGTCTTCCGCCCGCCTGCGCTCGGTGGTGTCGATGATCGTGGTACGGATATAACCGGCTTTGCCGTCGATATTTTCCTTCGCTGTGCTTTGGAGCTGCGCATAGAACGTTGCGCCGTCTTTTCTCTTAAGCCTGATTTCACAAGTCTGGTTGCCCTGTTTTTGAAAAATCTCTGAGCAATGTTTCGAAAAAATCTCCCTGTCCGCCGCTTCCGCGATAAAATTGATAAAGGGCCGCTTGAGCAGCAATCCCCTCTCGATTCCCAACAGACGCGCGCCGGTAAGATTTACCCCCTCTATCAGTCCCTGCGCATCGATGGTAAAATAGCCGACAGGCGCAAAGTCATATAATTCAGCGTACTGATTCCTCGATGACTCCAGTTCATCCCGGGCCTTGCGCAGCTCTTCATTCTGCATTTCCAGCTCGATCTGGTGCGTCCCCAGCTCGTGGACAAGCTCCTGAATGTCCCGGGCAGAGAGCTCTTTCAGCCTCTCAAGCTGCGTGCGCAGCTTTTCCTCGGCCTTCCGGCGAAGGGAGACGAAGTTGTCTGATAGGGTGGTGGTTTTGTTCATATCTCTTTTTGCAACTATGTTCGTCAGGTTTTACAAAGAACCGTTGATAAGAGCTCCATCCCCGCCGTTTGTGACACGGTGTTGAACTGCAACTGAGGAGGCTCGCTGAGGAGGTCCATCAAGGCGAGGAGCCTCCGATAATTGTCCGTACGAACGTGCTTCTCGAGATCGTCCCGTGTTTTCCACTCCTCCACGAGGGCAAAGGTGTTTTTGTTCTCAATGTCCTCATACAAACTGTAACTGATGCAACCCCGTTCAACCCGCGTGGGCTCGAGCGTTCCCCGGATCGTCTCCGCGAGATCATTACGCCTGTCCGGTCGCACAGTCATTTTCAGTGTTACGATTATCATGTCGGTCACGGCTTCCTGATGCGGAAAATATTTGACCTGATCCGTTACGTTTTTCTTTTGTTAAGTTTTGGATAGCGGTCTGTTTTGGAACGGCCGGCAAAGGGGACGCTGCTCATGCTGTCCGTGTATTTATTGTCATGCGGACAGTGATGATTTGCATCCTTATGGCAACATATAGCAATATTTGTACCCGGGGGGGATGGGAACCGTATTGTATTGATAGTATTGAAATGTCTAAGAGCGGACTACAACGAAGGGATTATGACAGGAAAATTTCTGTTCCTGATATTTCAGAAAATTCCTGACATGTCAGGAATTCATTTCTTCCTTTGAATGCCCAGCTTTTTCATCCTCGAGTGAAGCGTCTTCGGGTTGAGACCGAGGATCTCTGCTGCTCCGCCTTTTCCGCTCACGCGCCAGCCCCTGGAGTTCAAGACATCGATGATATGCCGGCTCTCGATCTCTTCGAGCGTGCCGGAGCGCCCGTTTATTGCCTCAATCGACTTCGGTATCTCGATGCGGAGGACCGGGCCAATGGTCATAATCATCGCCCGCTCGATAACGTTGCGCAGCTCCCGTACATTTCCAGGCCACCCATAGTTCTGCAGGGTTTCGATGCCTTTCCGGGGTATGGATTCGATCCGTTTCCCCATTCTCGTACCGAGCTCCTGAATAAAGGACCACACCAGCGGAAGGATGTCTTCCGTGCGCTCGCGCAGAGGCGGCACGAAGAGCGGAAAGATGTTGAGCCGGTAAAACAGGTCTTCACGGAACCTGCCATCGCGAACATATTGGTTCAGATCGCGGTTCGTGGCGGTAATGAGCCGGACGTTTACCTTGATGGTTTTGGGGCTCCCGAGCCTCTCGAACTCACCGTCCTGGAGCACCCGGAGCAGCTTGGCCTGCAGCTCCAGCGGCATCTCGCTGATCTCGTCGAGGAACAGAGTGCCGTTGTCAGCCAGTTCGAAGCGGCCCATCTGCCGGGCAAGGGCGCCGGTGAAGGCGCCCTTCTCGCGGCCGAAGAGCTCGCTCTCGATGAGGGTCGGGGGCAGTGCGGCGCAGTTTATTTTCACCAGGAGACGCCCCTTGCGCAAGCTCAGGTTATGGATCGCATTGGCCAGCAGCTCTTTCCCTGTGCCTGTCTCACCCTGGATCAGGACCGTGGAATCCGTACCGGCCACCTGCTCCACCTGTTTCAGCACGCTGCGAATCGCCTCGCTGTTGCCCACGATGTTCTCATGAGTGTGCAGCAGCTTGACCTCATCCAGGAGGTAGCGGTTCTCGGCTTGAAGCTGTTCCTCGAGCTTCTTATGGGCCTCGAGAATTTGTTTTTCAAGCTTTTTGCGTTCAGTGACATCGCGAATATTACATTGTGCGAGCCTTGCCCTGTCGACCATATATATTTCCGTGTCGATATATTGCCCGGACTTGGTTTTTATTTGAACATCATCGTAATTAATAATGCCGCTCTTGTTCAAGTTTTGCATTATCGTTGGAAAATCACTCATATCGAGCGATACACCGATATCCTGAAGGTTTTTCCCGATGCACTCCTCTTTGGGATATCCCAGCATTTTCTCGGCGGCCGGATTAACATGGGCTATATTTCCTTCGCGTTTTTCGAGAAGCACTATCCCGTCGCTCGCGGTCTCAAAAATACGCCTGTAGCGCTCTTCAGACTCTGTTAACAAGTCTTCCAGTCGCTTGCGCTCGGTAATGTCCTCAATGGCCAGGAGGATGATCCGCTCCTTGCCTCTCCCTCGTTCAATTTGCCGGGCATTCAAAAGCATTATGCGCCTGCCGATGCCGGCAAAATAGTGTTCAACCTCATAGTTATCAAAGGTTGTCTTTTGGGGAAGGATGGTTTCCAGCAGTTCACGCAGCTTGGGGATATCCCACTGTTTATTGCCCAGGTCATAAATAAGATGCCCCACGGTCTCTTCAGGTTTTACCTTGAAGAATTCATAGAAGGAACGACTGACGGTGACCACCCTGAGGTCTTGATCCAAGGAAATCAAGGGTTCGCGCACAGTGTTGATGACGCTCTCGGCAAATTCACTGGCTTCATCTGCGGCTTTTTTAATGATCACCAGTTCTTTTCGGGTCTTTTCCAGGCCGGCCTCTATCTCCTTACGCTCGGTGATGTCCTCAATGGCCAGAAGGATGATCCGCTCTTTTCCCAACACTCTTTGAATTTGCCGGGCATTTAAAAGCATTATGCGCCTGCCAATGGTAGAAAACTCGTGTTCAACCTCATAGTTATCAAAGGTCGTCTTTTGGGGAAGGATGGTTTCCAGCAGTTCACGCAGCTTGGGGATATCCCACTGTTTATTGCCCAGGTCATAGATAAGCTGCCCAACGGTCTCTTTGGGGGTTACCTTAAAGACTTCATAGAAGGAACGGCTGGCGGTGACTACCCTTAAATCCTGATCCAGCGCGATTAAGGGTTCACGCACGGTGTTGATGATGCTCTCGGCGTACTCACGGGCTTCATCTTCGGATATTTTAGTTACTGCCAGTTCTTTACGGGCTTTTTCCAGCCCATTTTCTATCTCCCTACGCTCGGTGATGTCCTCAATGGCCAGGAGGATTATCGGCAGGTCGTTTTTCTTTTCTCTGATTTTGCAGGCGTTAAGGAGCATGGTTTTCCGTCCGATGCTCTCAAAATTATGTTCAATTTCATAATCATCAACGGTTTCGTTCTTCGGAAGAATATCCTCAAGCAGCACGCGAAGTTCCGGGATGTTCCATTGTCCGTTTCCAAGATCGTATAAAAGAGAGCCGATAGTATTTACGGTATCTGCTTTGAAAATATTTAAGAAACTACGATTTGCCGACAGAACTCTCATGTTTTCATCCAGTATGAGAATGCCTTCACGAACCGTGTTAAAAATATTCTTGAAATAGTCTTCCTGGATTAACATCTAATCTCCCCTGTTCCCAATCTAAGGAATTATGATGGGAAAATGTCTATTCCTGATATTTCGGAATTATCCTGACATGTCGGGAATTCATTTCTTCCTTTGAATGCCCAGCTTTTTCATCCTCGACTCAAGCGTCTTCGGAATGAGACCGAGGATCTCCGCTGCTCCGCCTTTTCCGCTCACGCGCCAGCCCGTGGAGTTCAAGACATCGATGATATGCCGGCTCTCGATCTCCTCGAGTGTTCCGGGGTGCCCGTTTTTTGCCTCAATTGACTTCGGTATCTCGATGCGGAGAACCGGGCCAATGGTCATGATCATCGCCCGCTCGATAACGTTGCGCAGCTCCCGTACATTTCCAGGCCACCCATAGTTCTGCAGGGTTTCGATGCCTTTCCGGGGTATGGATTCGATCCGTTTCCCCATTCTCGTACCGAGCTCCTGAATAAAGGACCACACCAGCGGAAGGATGTCTTCCGTGCGCTCGCGCAGAGGCGGCACGAAGAGCGGAAAGATGTTGAGCCGGTAAAACAGGTCTTCACGGAACCTGCCATCGCGAACATATTGGTTCAGATCGCGGTTCGTGGCGGTAATGAGCCGGACGTTTACCTTGATGGTTTTGGGGCTCCCGAGCCTCTCGAACTCACCGTCCTGGAGCACCCGGAGCAGCTTGGCCTGCAGCTCCAGCGGCATCTCGCTGATCTCGTCGAGGAACAGAGTGCCGTTGTCAGCCAGTTCGAAGCGGCCCATCTGCCGGGCAAGGGCGCCGGTGAAGGCGCCCTTCTCGCGGCCGAAGAGCTCGCTCTCGATGAGGGTCGGGGGCAGTGCGGCGCAGTTTATTTTCACCAGGAGACGCCCCTTGCGCAAGCTCAGGTTATGGATCGCATTGGCCAGCAGCTCTTTCCCTGTGCCTGTCTCACCCTGGATCAGGACCGTGGAATCCGTACCGGCCACCTGCTCCACCTGTTTCAGCACGCTCCGAATCGCCTTGCTGTTGATCACGATGTTCTCATGAGTGTGCGACAGCTTGACCTCTTCCAGGAGGTAGCGGTTCTCGGCTTGAAGCTGTTCCTCGAGCTTCTTGATCTCAACAAAGGCGTTGCGAAGCGTTTCCTCTGTCTCTTTTTGGGCGGCCACGTCCGTTATGACGATACCGATCCCGCGGACCTCATCCAGAGGCAATCTGCGCCCGGACAGAAGCACAGGCAGCAAGGCCCCTTTTTCCTTTTTCAGGGAAAGTTCCGCCTTTCCACTGCCCTGCAGACTTTGTTTGATAAATTGGTCGAACGCGGGCAGAAATTCCGGCGGCACGTACCGTTGCAAGGCAGAGCCTATGACCTTTTCAAGAGATATTTCCAGCAGGGAAGCAAGCGAGTTGTTGCAATAATGAATGACGCCGTCTGCGTTCAGCGTGGCCGCGCCTTCGTTCATTTCTTCCACAAGCACACGGTAGGCATGGTCAACTCCCTTCAGAGTGAAGACCTGGTCTCCGCCGGGCTGTGAAACAAGCAGCGCATCAACCTCTCCGCCCCTGATGGCGCGCAGCGTTTCCTCGGCTTCTGCAAGCCGCGCGCGAAGTTCTTCTATTTCAGCACGAAGACCGTGGGATGATTTTCGCCTGCTTTTCGGTTCGTCGTAAGTTTTCGTTTTTACCGTGCCCTGCACGGACTTCCCGTTCGGCGTCTTCGGATGCCGGCTTTTCAATTTTGGCTTTGAAGTGTCTGATTTATTGTTCATCGGGAATGACGGTTACCTATCCAAAGTGTACGAGAAATTACGTGACAATTCCTTAACCTGGACAAGCCGGAAAACTGTTTAGCCACAAAAGTCACAGAAGGCACAGAAGAAAGCGAAAACCAGAACAGATTATTAAAAGCTTTCAAGCTCTCCTTTGTGCCTTATGTGCCTTCTGTGGCAAAATTTCTAAACGCTCTTTGATGAAGTTTTTGTTTTTCCCGGCCTCAGATCCAGGCCCAGGAGGATCTTTTCGGTACTGGTCATATCGCCGATGAATCTCCGCAGGGGGAGAGGTAGTTTTTTGATGAGCGTCGGCGCGGCGATGATCTGCTCCCCTTCTGCGAGCGTGGGCCGCTGGTAAATATCGATGACCTCAAGGTCGTAACGGCCGTTCAAGTATTCCTCGCATAGTTTCTTTATGTTCGTAATTGCACGGAGAGAACGGGGGGTCATACCGGTCACGTAAAGGCGAAGAATATATTTCTTGCCTGCCGCGGCCTTGATTCTCTTTTCGAACCCCTTTGATCTTACACTCTTTGTTGTATCGGTTTTTTTCATTTGGCGGGTCTCCCGCTCCCGGACTTGTTTGCCTTCACTCCGGCGCCATGCTCACGCCTTAGGAACATTTTTTCGTGGTCTTCCTTGACAACCTGTTTTTTCAACTTCAACTCGCCGAGATTGACGTTTAGTTCTTCCTCTTCCGCTTCGTATTGCGACTGTAAAGCCGCGACCTGCGCTTCCATTGCTTGTCGTTTACGGTCCAGCTCTCGTTTCTTGCGTTCGATCTCTTCACTGCGCAGGGTTTCTTCCGCCCGTTCCTTTGTCTCCTGTGCGGCCCGGGCGGATCCGGTCAGCACATTTTCTCCGCCCACATACACGTCGATGAGATCGATGCCTTTGTCGGTCAACAGGAACTCGCGGATCTGGTTCGAATGCTCCATGCCTCGGGATTTCAAGACATACAGGCCGCGGTTGCGCTCGCCGCCCAGCTCGATATCGCGCAGGGATATCCAGGTGTCCATAAGAGATGAAACGGCGAGGTCCGTCTGTTCAAGCGTGTGCTGATGGGAAAGGTTCGTAAAGAATGCGGTGATCTTGTTCAATTTCAGATAATCGATCAAACGGGTCAGCATGGCCTTTACTTCGTTGGCGCCGGCAACGGCCATAAGGTTCGTTATGGGGTCGAAGAGTACGGCTTGCGGCTTAACAGTCTCGATGAGGCGATGAATCCTGGCGAGGTGCATCTCGAGCCCGTACATCGTCGGCCGGGCCGCGTGGAACGTGAGGCGTCCCTGCCTTGTCCACTGCTCGAGCTCGATGCCGATGGAGCGCATGTTGCGGATGATCTGGTTTTCCGATTCCTCAAAGGCAAGATAAAGGCAGCGCTCCCTTCTCCTGCAAACGGAATCGGCAAAATGGGCGGTCATGCTTGTCTTTCCCGTCCCCGCCGTGCCCGAGACCAGAATACTGCTGCCCCGAAAGAAGCCTTTTCCTCCCAGCATCGCATCGAGGCGCGGGATGCCCGAGGAAATTCTCTCAATGCTTGCCGCGTGGCGAAGCGCAACGGACGTGATCGGGAGCACCGAGATGCCGGTATCGTCGATGAGAAAGGGATATTCGTTCGTCCCGTGGCTCGAGCCGCGGTATTTGACGATGCGCAGGCGACGGGTGGCGACCAGGTTCGTAACGAGGTGATCGAGGGCTATGACGCAATCCGAGACATATTCCTCGAGGCCGTGCCGCGTCAGGTTGCCGTCGCCCTTTTCAGCGGTGATGACCGCGGTGAGGCCCTTTGCTTTGAGCCAGCGGAACAGCCTGCGCAGCTCGGCGCGGAGGATGCCCTCGTTCGGCAGCGCGCTGAAAAGCGTCTCGATCGTATCGAGCACGATCCGCTTTGCCCCGATCGAATCGATAAGGCTCTGGAGCCTGACGAACAGCCCTTCGAGGTCGTATTCTCCGGTCACCTCGATCTCGGAACGTTCGATGTAGACGTGATCGAGAATGAGCTTTTTGCGCGCAACCAGCTCGTTCAGATCATACCCGAGGGAGGAGAAGTTCTTCGTAAGTTCCCGCGAGTTTTCCTCGAAGGACACGAATATCCCGGGTTCGTTATACTGCCTCGCCCCCTGCACCAGAAATTCCATGCCGAAGAGCGTCTTGCCGCATCCTGCACCGCCCGCAACCAGCGTCGGCCTTCCCTTCGGCAGTCCGCCGCCCGTAACCTCATCGAGCCCTTGGATCCCGGTGGGACTTTTCGACAACTGCGATCTCTGATGCCCTCGTTTTATCGTTTTGTCCGTCAAGGCGGCCTCCTCTGAGAAATATTTTTTCAGAACTTCATGAGTGCCGATCTGACTTTGTGCCTGAGCAGATGAAGCGCCCTATGAAGTCCAACAGGGATGTGAGCGATTGGATATTTATAGCATAATAGCATAACCGTATTATGGACGCAAGAAATTGCAGAACCCCGGGAACAGCAATAGAAATTACCAGATGCTCTACCAAAGGACCTCCAGCGGTTTATTAAAACGCTGCCACCCTTGTGTTATCGATAGAGACACTCAAAGCTGTTTTCTGCCCACCGGGGCGTATATTCCTGAGCGCGCGCATGTTGAACATATTTCACATTTATGATCTGGAAAAAGTCGCAAATGGCGTATTGTATCTTGCTGAGCGCAGCTAAGAATCTTATGAAATCAATATGTTAAAAACCATTCGCTTCGTTCAGGTTGACAGATGAGGACTTCTTGCGGATGGATCAACTGTATATATTTTACTTGCCGAGTACAAGTTGTCAAGGCTGGGCTATCACAGGTGTTCGCGTCTTTTCAAGGATGGCGCCCGACGTTAGGGTGCGGCGATCCGCGTTTCACCCTCGGGCCATATGCGTTTTAAAGTCATTCACGTAGAACGTTAGTATTAGATCAACTTTGGATTTCCGGGCTGTCTTCACGATAACGCATCGTATACCGCCCCGCCTGAAATTCCAAGATCGCAAGAGCTTCTTAGGGTCACCCATTTGAAGGCTCCCTGTCAAGTGAAGAAGCCCGCCCCGTCCACCCACATAAGGACTTGCGCATGACTCTCAGATACTGCCAGCTTGCGCCGGAGAACTTGAGCGGGGCTGTTAAGGTGCTGGATAAGGAAGGAAGTGGTTACGTTTTGGTTACGGATGCAAAAAAAGGATGGCGAATTCGCTAACCTCTTGATTTGTTGGCGTCCCCAGGGGGATTCGAACCCCCGTTATCGGGTTCAAGTTCGGCGGGACGAAAAAACGCAACCTTGATAAGAAGCCTGGTTTCCCGTTTTCTCTACGCAATCAAGGGTCTTCTGAATTGCGTGCTGTATACCTATTTTGGAATTATGCCCTTTTGGATAATTTCTTGGAACAATTTTGGAACAGTGGAAAGTCAGTGTTTAAGCCATGCCTGGCGCAATCCCCGGGCACTGCATGATCCTCAGCGAATTTTTACACTATCTCTGTATAAAGTCGCCAATCTGCCGCTGAATTCAGTGTAGGGATGATTCGAGAGGAATTTCGTGACCAGCAGAATCTCCTCTTCCGAGGTCAGATTCCCATGTCGGATATAAATTATTCCACCGGTCTTTTCCGGAGGAAATCTCAAAGGATTCGTAAAGTGGTAATCTCTGGTGATAAGGACAGACTTGCTGTTACATGCGAGGGCGAATACTTCCTCGTCGGAATTTCCGGAGGTTGCCGACGCCGCAATGGCAACGATCTGATGGCCGTCACGAAGCAAAACTTCGGCAAGACCATAGCTTACGCTTTCATCAAGAACAATCTTCATGCCACAGCAAGCTTCTCGGTCGCGAGAAATGAGGCATATTCAAGGCATGCCTTAATGTCTTCAATCGTCAGCCGCGGAAAATTCTTCAAAATCGTTTCGTAATTTTCACCTGCTGCCATATGGCTGAGAATGATATGGACGGGAACACGGGTGCCTTTTACACACGGTTCTCCCCCGCAGATGTTAGGATCGGATGCAATACGAGGATTCATTCTTTCGCTCCTTTCACTCCAAGGTTGATTGATTATATACCAAATGGCGCCCGTTAACAATATTTTTTGCAGTCGTTTACACTCGTCCTGAGAACACGCAGACGAAAAATGGGCCGCCAACATCCACTCCCCGCATCACTTTAACCTGTAACGAATGACTGGACACAGGTAAAGATATCGCCGCTCCTGCCTGCGAAGTCGTAAAGGAAACCATGAAGTCGTGCACATTAGCTGTCCGTGCGTGTTCTGCCATGCGGGCGGGAAACCTTATACCTTGATGCGAGCGCAGAGGGCTTTCAAAGAGACTCACGGGAACGCTGAGATCGAAGACTGCCGGTTCCACTATCTGCGGCGCTGCTGTGCATCGTGGAACTGGCAGGCTGGGGTTGACCTGGACACCCTGGCCGACCTCAGGGGCCACAAGGACACGAGGATGACGAGAAGTATGCGCTCATCGGGGAGCAGCATCTTGCCGATGCGATCAGCCGACCTGAGGAAAGCTACAGAAGGTTTAGTACAATTTTGAAACAGTCAAAAGAAAAGGAGCTACAGGCAACCTGTTGTAACTCCTTGAATTGATTTGGCGTCCCCAGGGGGATTCGAACCCCCGTTATCGCCGTGCGGCTTGACGTGTTTACCGAGCTTCATACCATCACGCAGTTTGAGGGGGACTCAAGACCCATCCTGCCGATCATCCTTGCCGGCCGGAACAATCTTCTCGACAATCTCACGTTCCGACAGGCAAAGTCATTGGCCTCGCGCGTGGTGGCGCGGGGACACCTGGAGGCGCTGGATCAGAGCGAAATGTGCGCCTACCTGACGCATCATCTCGACATTGCGGGAGTAAAACAAAACCTCTTTGCCGACCAAGCCGTGACCGCTATCCATCAGGGTTCCGGAGGTCTGCTCAGAAGAGCGACCAACCTGGCTCGGGGCGCTCTCATTGCCGCTGCCGCCGAGAAATGCAATATCGTTTCCGCCGACCACGTGCGCGTTGCATCCACTGAGATCCTCTGAAATAAACCGGGGGGCGGTTGCTCTCCGGTTCTTTTGTTTCAGATAGGCCGGACGAATATGAAAGGGCTGTTATAATCAGAAAGATTAGGCCGGATTAATTCGGAAAACAACAGTATCGAAAGCGCCACAACCGTTGCGGATATTACTTCAGCGGCTTGGTTTTTCTCTTCCGAACCAGCCGAAAGTAATCGAAAATGTAGTGCAGAATTTGGCGGTTTAGGCGCTTACGCCTATTACATCGACAAAAGATTGTCGATCTTTGAATCGAAT
>CAKKPG010000108.1 GCA_919901555.1 Nitrospiria bacterium
CTGCGCGCACAGCGGACCATGGTCGATATCAATTCCTGACGTTGTCGAAGAGGAGGAGAACCGCATTTTGACGCTTGAGCCCGGCAGTCCTCTTGCTCCGAACGGGGAACGCGGCAGGAGAACGCGCTGTCAAGTTCCTGTTCTCCGGGGTTTCCTCGGGGGCATCATCTGGATCATGGTGTTCGCAGGCGGCAGCCATGCAGGAAGTACGGCCGCGGCTGCGGAAATGACGGCGCAGCCGGGTCATGCCGAACCTGTTGTTGCGCCGCCGGATCCCCCGAATGCTGAAACGCCTCCTTCCCCGGGTCCGGGGCCGTGCGACACCGTGGGGCACTGCCAGCCGGAATGCCCGGAAGCGCCGCCACAACCGCCTGCGTTGCCCACCCCGGAAGCGGCCCTGTCTGCGGAGGAGAAGGTCCGGCCGGATACCTTCCTGGACCGTACCCAGGTATTTCTGTCCAGGCTTTTCTCAGATCCGGCGGTCTGGTTCGACAGTTTTTTCGCGGACCAGCGATACCTCGAGGAGGTTCCCTCGGGCACGTTCGTGCGCTGGCGGAACGCCCTGCGATGGAGCGAGGACAAGGACTTCTTTTTCTTTACGCAGTTCAACGCCAGTCTGCGCCTCCCGAGGATGAAAAGGAAGCTTCGCCTGGTCATAACCAGCGATACCGAAGAGGACAAGTTTGCCCCGGACACGGGCGCCGTTTTGGATCCCGCATTTGCAACCGCGGCAGACCAGAAAAAGTCCAATGCCGGTCTTCTCTACGATATATATGAGACCGTCAAATCAAAAGTCAATTTCGGCGTCGGGATACGCCTCAGGGGCCCTGTCCAGCCTTTTGTCAGGATGCGGTTCCGGTATCTGCAACCCCTGGGGGCCTTGTGGCTTGCCCGTTTTACCGAGACGGCCTATGAAAAAACCCATGACGGGTTCAGTGAAATAACCCAGCTCGACTTTGACCGCACCCTCAACCAGTCAACACTTTTGCGTATCAGCAATGCCGTAACGTATACCGAGACGAAGAATGGAATCGAGTGGGTGCCTGCCGTGAGCGTGCTGCATCAGTTATCTCCGAAGGACGCGATCTCCTACGATGTCAGCGCGCTGCTGGTGAACCGGCCGGAGAGGGTAATGCAGAATTACCGGGTGGGCACGCGCTATCGCCGGAACTTCTACCGCCCCTGGCTTTTTCTCGAGCTTGAGCCCGAGATCACCTGGCCCCTCGACGAAAACAACACCCGGCGGTCCATAAAGGCATTTACGTTTCTCATCGAGGTACAGTTCGAACGACCGAAGTGACCGACGAAAAAATTATTTTTTCCGGCGCGTTCTCTTCGCTTTCGGTTCACCGGGTGCCTTGTCCCCGCACGGCAGGTTCTTGTGCACGAGCGACTTCCTCTTTTTACAGTACAGCGCGATGAAGGTCCTGCAGCTCCCGGAGCCGTCGACGGAACCGGTTTTCGGGAACGAGGCGTATTTGCAGTCCAGGTCGCAGAATTCCATGGCACGCTCCGGCGGGAAATGGTCGTCACTGAACACTGCATCAGTGACCGCTCATAGTATACTCATAAAACCGGCAAAAGAAAATACCCTTTCGCGTTGGCGGGCATTGTACATCCCCGTCGAAATGCGTACAATAGGGAATCATGGACCGTAAGGCCGCGTTATGCGCCATAGGGCATGGGGAAGGGGAGCATGAAATATAAGATAGACTTGCACGTCCATTCGAAAAACAGCGGGGACAACAACGCCGATCCCGAGGAGAGCATCGAGCGGGCCATCGAGCAGGGGCTGGACGGCATTGCCTTCACGGAGCACTACTCCTTCGAAGCATCGGAGCCGGCGGAACGTTTGAAGGAAAAGTACGGCGCGGCGATCATGATCTTCCGGGGCGTGGAGTTCTCCGCCGCTGAAGGGCACTGCCTCATCTTCGGGGTGGACACCGACCGGCTGTCCATCAAGCATGCGCCGGTCAGGGAGATCGTCCGGATCGTGAACCATCACGGCGGCGTGGTGATCCCGTCGCACCCGTACCGGGGCGGAAACAGCATGGGCGACCTGCTCTTCGAGCTTCCCGGCATCACGGCCGTGGAGGGATGCAACGGCGTGAACATGCACGCCATGAACGTGAGGGCAATGGACGCGGCGGGAAAGCTGAACCTTCCCTATACCGGCGGCTCCGACGCCCATGAGCCGAACGACGTGGGCTCGTGCTACACGGAATTCGACGACGAAGTGACGGAGAAGAATTTCCTGGAGCTGCTCAGGGCAGGAAGGTACCGGGGCGTGGATACGAGGAAGATCTCCCGGATGCCGATGCCGTAAAAGGGGACGCGATTCAGCCATGAAGGCTCTAAGGGACAGAAAGAAAATGCAGAAGTCAAATTTCAAAATGCAAATTGCAAAATTGTGGTATGGCCCCAGGCCATGAT
>CAKKPG010000109.1:0-3673 GCA_919901555.1 Nitrospiria bacterium
CTCTCCCGGAACACCCTGGAGTCCTACGAGCGGGACCTCAGGAAGTATGCGCTCTTTATGCGCGGCAAAAAGGCGGACGGCATCAAACAAGCGGACGTGGTCTCGTTCCTCGGCCACCTGGCCGGGGAGGGGATTGCAACTCCGTCGGCGGCGCGGAGCCTTGCCGCCATCAGGGGCTTTCATAAGTATCTCATCACCGACGGGTTCGCTCAGAACGACCCTGCGGTGAACATAGAGACGCCGCGAGGGTGGAAGAGATTGCCGAAAACCCTGAACAGCGAGGACGTGGAATCGCTCCTGGACCAGCCCGATACGACGACGCCCATCGGCCTCCGTGACAAGGCCATGCTGGAGCTTCTCTACGCCACGGGGCTGCGGGTGAGCGAACTCGTGGGGCTCAGGCTCCAGGACGTCAACCTCGAGCGCGGGTATCTTGTCGTCGTCGGCAAGGGATCGAAGGAACGGGCCGTGCCCATGGGCGAGGCGGCAATGGCCGCGGTGCGGACGTACCTGGATTCGGCGCGGCGCGGACTGCTGAATAGCAGGGAATCGGACTCCCTGTTCATCAGTTCCCAACGCAGGCAGATAACACGGCAGATGTTCTGGGAACGCATAAAGTTTTACACCGGAAAGGCCGGCATTGCGCAGAGCATCTCGCCCCACACCCTGCGCCATTCCTTTGCCACGCACCTCCTGGACAACGGCGCGGACCTGCGGGCCGTGCAGGCCATGCTCGGCCACTCGGACATCTCGACCACGCAGATCTACACCCACGTTTCCCGGGAGCGGCTGAGGAAGATACATGAGAAGCACCATCCGAGGGGGTGAAGAGTGAAGTAGGCGGTAGGCAGTAGGCGGTAGGTAGTAGGTAGCATACAGTAGACGGGGATGGTGAAGAACCGGTGTGTGTGCTTGCTCCCATTCCCTGCATACTGCCTACTGTCTACTGAATTTTATATGGAAATCATCACCAGCCATACCAATGCCGACTTCGACGCCCTGGCCTCCATGGTCGCGGCAAAGAAGCTTTATCCTGAAGCCACGCTCGTCTTCCCCGGCTCCCAGGAGAAAAGCATGCGCGATTTTTTTCTCGAATCCACCCTCTATGCGATCGAATTCGAGCGGCTGAAGAACATCGACGTGGACAAGGTCACCCGTCTCATCATCGTGGACAACAGAAGCCCCCACCGGCTGGGAAAACTGGCCGAGGCCTTGGGCAGGCCCGGCGTTTCCGTCCACGTTTACGACCACCATCCTTACGCCGAGGGCGACATCAGGGGAGAGCTGGAAGTGATCGAAGAGATGGGGGCCACCACGACCCTCATGGTGGAACTGCTCAGGAAGAAGGGCATACCCATCACGCCCCTCGAAGCCACGATCTTCGCCCTCGGGATTTATGAGGAAACGGGCTCGCTTACCTTCGTGTCCACTACCGAACGGGACGCCGGGGCCGTGGCATATCTCATTTCCCAGGGGGCGAACCTCAACATCGTCTCGGATTTCATCTCCCGGGAGCTTACGGCGGAGCAGATCGCGATACTGAACGACCTGATCGAGGCCGCGAAGAGCTACGACATCAACGGCGTGCGCGTCGTGGTCTCAGCCATGGCCACGGCCCATTTTGTGCCCGACGTGGCGAACCTGGCCCATAAGATGAGGGACATGGAGAGCCTGGACGCGCTCTTCCTCGTTGTGCAGATGGGCGACAAGACCCACATCATCGGCCGGTGCCGGATACCCCAGGTGAACGTCGGCAGGGTGCTGGAAGAACTGGGCGGCGGGGGACATGCCACGGCCGCGTCGGCCGCGGTCAAGGACATGACCTACCTCCAGGCGCGGGAGCGGCTCATCGACGTCCTGAAGCGCCACATCAAGCCCGGCAAGCTTGCAAGCGAGATCATGACGTCGCCGGTAAAGACCGTCCCCTCGGGCAGCGCCATCGAGGAGGCGAACGAGGCCATGACCCGCTTCAGCGTGAACGTGCTGCCTGTTTTGAGCGGGGACAAATTTCTCGGCATCATTACCCGTGAGGTGGTGCAGAAGGCGCTCTTTCACGACCTGGGAAAGCATAGGGTAGACGAATTCATGACCACCGGCATTCCCACGGCGACGCCGGAAATGCCCATGAGCCAGGTCGAGAAGGTGATGATCGAGGAACGCCAGCGGTTCATCCCGGTGCTCGACCGTGAAGGCTCGCTCACGGGCGCCATAACCCGCACCGATCTTTTGCGCTCACTCCATGAAGAGCGGCTGGCGGGCATCCCCGAGCTCGAGGACAGCGTGCCCCGGTCCACAAGGAGCGTGAGGGGGTTCATAGAAGAGCAGGCGCCGCCGGAGGTGCGAAAGGCCCTCAAGGCCGTGGGTGAGGTGGCCGATGAGGCGGGCTTCCCCGTTTACCTTGTGGGCGGCATTGTGCGGGACCTGTTCCTGCGCGTGACGAACCTGGACATCGACATCGTGGTGGAGGGAGACGGGATCACCTTTGCCGGTATGGTCGTAAAGAAACTGGGCGGCCGCATGAAGACCCATCAGAAGTTCGGCACCGCCGTCGTGGTCCTGCCGGGCGGGCTCAAGCTCGATGTTGCCACGGCCCGGCTGGAGTATTATGAATCTCCCGCGGCGCTGCCCACGGTGGAGCTTTCATCCATCAAAAAGGACCTGTACCGCCGGGACTTCACCATCAACACGCTGGCGGTGAGGCTAAGCCGGAAGCGTTTTGGGGAGCTTATCGATTTCTTCGGAGGCCTGCGTGACATCAAGGAAAGGACCATCCGCATCCTGCACAACCTTTCCTTTGTAGAAGACCCTACGCGCGTGTTCAGGGCCATACGCTTCGAGCAGCGCTTCGACTTCCAGATCAGCAAACACACCCTGAACCTGATCAAGACCGCCGTGAACATGCGGCTCTTCGACAGGCTGTCGGGCGAGCGGATTTACGCCGAACTTGCGCTTATGTTCAGTGAGGACGAGCCCGCCAAGGCCATGGGGCGCATGCGGGCATTGGACCTGCTGAAGTTCATCCACCCGGGCCTCAAGTTTACCGAGGAGGCCCGGCGGCTCTTTGCCGCCGTGGGTGAGGCGCTCACCTGGTTCAAGCTGCTCTACCTCGAGGTGAACATTGAGCAATGGTTCGTCTATTTTCTGGGCATGCTCGACCGGATGAAAGACACGGCCGCCGAGGAGGCTCTGGAGCGCCTGGCCGTGCCGGCCAAGATCAGGGAAAAGGTGAGGATTGCCCGGATGCGCTCCCGGGAGGTGCTGTACGAATTCACCAAAGACGGGCGGATCCCTCCGAGCAGGGTGTATGACCTCCTGAAGCCTCTGGACATGGAGACGGTCCTCCTCATGATGGCGAAGGCGAAGAAGGACGCCCCAAAGAAGTATATTTCGCTGTACCTCACCCGTCTCCGCGACGTGCGGGTTACGGTCACGGGGGAGGACCTGAAAAAGATGGGCATCCCTCCCGGGCCCCGGTATAAGGATATCCTCGCCGGCCTTCTCGATGCGAAGCTCGACGGGGCTATCAAGACCCCCGAAGAAGAGATTGAATACGTGAAGAACCTGGTTTCGGCGTGAAAAGGCAGGGGTGCTGCCATGGGGCATAGGGCATAGGGCATAGGGCATGGGGCATGGGGCATGGGGCATGGGGCATGGGGCATGGGGCATGGGGCAT
>CAKKPG010000109.1:3773-12761 GCA_919901555.1 Nitrospiria bacterium
ATGGGGCATGGGGCATGGGGCATGGGGCATGGGGCATGGGGCATGGGGCATGGGGCATGGGGTGTGGTACATTATCTACCCTCTGCTCCTTGCCCTCTGCCCTCTGCTCCTTGCCCTCTGCCTTTCGCGAAGATTCCCGTTGACGGATGATGGTTTTTTCGGCATAGTATACCTATGATCTATATGAACCTCTTCGGCGGCGTGCTCCTGCTGCTCTACGGCATCAAGATGGTGAACGACGGGCTGCAGAATGCGGCAGGACCCCGCATCCGTTCCCTCCTCCGCTCCCTCACGAGCAACCGGCTGACAGCCGTCGGCGCCGGCGCCTTTATTACGGGCCTTATCCAGTCGAGCAGCGCCACGTCGGTCATGCTGGTCGGCTTTGTAAGCGCCGGGCTCATGACCTTCCGCCAGACCCTGGCCGTGGTCCTCGGGGCCGACATCGGCGCTACGCTCACGGTGCAGCTCATCGCTTTTCATGTCTACGATTATGCCGTATTCCTCGCAGGCATCGGGATTGTCTTCGTCCTTTTTGCCCGGAGCCATCTTTACCGGAATATCGGCCAGGGACTCGTGGGCTTCGGCTTTGTGTTCCTGTCGATCAAGATCATGTCCGAGGCCATGGCGCCACTCGAACAGAGCGAGCTCTTCCGCCAGGTCCTCATCGCCCTCGTGGGGACGCCCGTGGGAGGCATCCTGCTTTCCGCCGTGCTCACGGCGCTGATCCACAGCAGTGCGGCCACCATCGCCCTTGCCCTTGCCCTTGCCGGCCACGGCCTGATCCCTCTCCACGCGGCCATCTATGTCGTTCTCGGCGCCAACATCGGCACCTGCGCCACGGCATTGATGGCGAGCCTGCGCTCGCCGGCTGAGGCGCGGCGTGTGGCGTGGGCCCACGTGCTCTTTAAGTTGCTCGGTGTGGCGCTCTTCCTGCCGTTTCTCCATCCATTCGAGGGTCTGGTCACCCTCACCGCGCCCGACCTTTCCCGTCAGATCGCGAACGCCCACACGTTGTTCAACGGGATCATGGCAATATTCTTCCTTCCCCTCGTGGGCCCGTTCTCGAAGCTGGTCGCCAGGCTCGTACCGGAAAAAGCCGAAGAGAAGAAATTCGGTCCCGCGTATCTCGATGAACATGTGCTCGCTACGCCGGCCCTCGCCGTGGGACAGGCCACGCGGGAAGTGCTCCGGGTCTCGGACATCGTGCGCGATATGCTCGTAAATTCCATCAAGGTCTTTCAGAGCGACGACCCGTCGCTTATCCAGGCCGTTAAGGAAAAGGACAATTTTGTCGACATCCTGGACCGGGAAATACGGCTCTACCTCACGCGGCTGTCGTCAACGAGCCTCACCGAAACCCAGTCGCATCGAGGCGTTGCGCTCCTGGAGATCACCCGCAACCTGGAGAACATCGGCGATATCATCGACCGGAACCTCATGCCCCTGGCGGCGAAGCGGATCAACAAAGGGGTGGTCTTTACCCAGGAAGGCATGGAAGAGATCGTCCTCTTCCACCGCAAACTCGTCGAAAACTACGATATGGCCATCTCGGCCTTCGCGGGCCACGACCGGGACCTGGGCGACCGGGTGCTGCGGAACAAGGAGGAACTGGGCATCGTGGAACGTGAGCTGGTCCAGGCGCACATCGAGCGGCTCCGCAAGGGGCTGCGCGAGTCCATCGAGACGAGCCACATCCATCTCGATATCATCAGCAACCTTGCGCGCATCAATTCGCTCATCACGCACATCATCTACCCGATTTTCGAGGAAACCCGAGGCGCGAGGAGGGAAGATGCGGTGTTGGAGAAGCGGTAGTTCTGACGGGCGAGGGACGAGGGACGAAGATGCGTCCATCCTCCTAACGAACGTGTAGTGAGCGGTCGTCCATCGTCCGTCGTTTTGCCAAGGGAGGTTTTCAATGATCAGACAATTGCGCGTAAAAACAAATTCCAGGACCGAGCTTGTTGATATCACCCAGGGTGTGCAGCGACTCGTCTCGGAGAGCGGGGTCCGCTCGGGCCTGTGTTATGTCTATGTGCCGCACACGACCTCGGGGATCACGATCAACGAAAACACGGACCCGAACGTGGGACGTGATATCCTGAAAGAACTGAACAAGATCATTCCTTTCGATGACAACTACGGCCACACCGAGGGAAACTCGGCGGCCCATATCAAATCGACCATCGTGGGTGTGTCCAAGACAGTGCTGGTGGAAGACGGCAGGCTTGCCCTGGGCACATGGCAGGCCCTTTTCTTCTGCGAGTTCGACGGCCCCCGGGAGCGCAGGGTGATCGTGAAGGTCATAGAGGAGTAGAATCACGGAACGGTAACGCCATGAATCATAAAATGCACCTGTCGATATTCATTACGTTCATTCTGAGTCTGTTCCTGTGGGCGCCTTCGGGCAAAGCGCAGACCGCTGAACAGAATACCTACGTCCGTTTTCTGAAGTCGGGCTCGGAACAGCTGAAACAGGGAGATTACCAGTCAGCGCGCGATTCTTTTGAACAGTCGCTGCGATATTACGATGTTGATCCGGCGGCCCACCTCGGCCTCGGCATGGCCTATTTTCATCTGAAGGACGACCGCCTTGCAGAACGGGAGCTTTTGCGCGTCATTGATCTTAACCCCAAAGAAGCGGCAGCGTATCAGGTACTCGGTGAAATATCCTACCGGAGGGACGATTTTGAATTCGCCCTCTCGTACTGGGAAAAAGCCGTGCAGCTGAACCCATCCAATGCCGCCTTGAAAACCCGGCTGGAGCGGGTCCGTCGCGAGCATACTACGGAAAAGGATTTCAACCGCGATGTGACAAGCCACTTCCAGGTCAAGTATGAAGGCAGGGAGAAGATAGAGGCCGGCAGGATCATCCTCAGGATTCTTGAGGACGCCTACGGCGAGCTCGGCCGCGCCCTGTCCTTTTACCCTTCCCAGGAGATCCAGGTCATCCTGTATACCGGCAAGCAATTCCAGGAGGTCACCGACGCGCCGGGCTGGAGCGGCGGGCTGTACGACGGCAAGATCCGCATTCCCATCGGCGGCATTGAGCAGGAGACGCCGGGGCTCAGGAGGCTCCTGTATCACGAGTATACCCACGCCGTTGTCCGGGCAATCGCACCGCGCGTTCCCACGTGGTTGAACGAAGGGCTGGCGCAGTATTTCGAGGGCAGGGAGCTCACGGCAGGCCAGCGGGAAGCGCTCAAGGAGCTTGCCCGGGCCGCCAAGCTTCCGTCTCTGTCGAACCTGGAAGGTTCATTCATGGGGCTCGGCAGCGGCCAGGCGGCCTCCGCCTACCTCATCAGCCTTTCCGCTGTTCGCGCTATGATAGACCGGTACGGCATGTATCGTGTCAAGATGGTGCTGGACGAGCTCGCTGCCGGCGCGGACGCGGGAAAGGCGCTGAGCGCCGGGATCATGAACTCCTATGCGGAGTTCGAACGCGAATGGAAAAGGTCGCTGGAATGATCTTGATATATTATTGCCACGGATGGACACGGATAAAGGAAGGCAGCGTCGGGGTTTATCCCCGACGGAATTACGTTGCCCCTAAAGGGCAACGCTACTTTTTTTAAGCTCTGTGATCTCTGCGTTATGAGCATATTTTTGCTTTGTTGAAGGTATGCAATATGGTAATATTGTGCCATGACAAGTGTGGCTGCTGAACATCTCAGGCTCTCGGATTTTGATTATGACCTTCCGGAAGCCCTCATTGCGCAGGAGCCTTCTCCGGTGCGGGACAAGTCGCGTCTTCTGTTTCTTGACCGGAGGTCCGGCGCCGTGGAACACCGGATATTTTCCGATATTGAACGGGCCCTCAACCCCGGCGATCTGCTCGTCGTGAACAATACAAAGGTCTTTCCCTGCAGGATTGTTGCAAAAAAGCAGGGAGGCGGCAAGGCCGAGATATTCCTGCTTGCCGAGCGCGGGCTGAATCTCTGGGATGCGCTCGTACGGGGAGGGGTGGGACAAGGAAAACGGGTGACCGTCTCACCGGGCATCGAAGCTGAAATCAACCGTGAAGGCGCCGACGGCGTCATGACCGTCCGCTTCCACGGCGTAAGGGACATCAGGGAAATACTGCCTGATATCGGGAAGACCCCGCTCCCGCCCTATATAAAGCGCGACGCAGGCCTGCGGGACCGCGAACGGTACCAGACCGTGTACGCCTGCCGGGAAGGGGCGGTTGCCGCTCCGACGGCAGGGCTTCACTTTACCAAAGACCTTCTCCGGCGGCTTGCGTCAAAGGGCGTCGAGCTCGTTCCGGTGACGCTCCACGTGGGGCCGGGCACGTTCCAGCCTGTCCGGGTGGAGGCCGTCACGGAACACCGGATGCATCCTGAATGGTATGAGATCCCGGCGGAATCCGCCGCAGCCATTAACGGTGCGAAGAGAGAAGGCAGGCGCGTCGTCGCCGTGGGGACCACGAGCGTGCGCACGGTCGAGACCGCGGCCGCTGTAGACGGCACGGTTTCTCCGGGAGCGGGCAACTCGACCCTGTTCATCTATCCCGGCTATGCCTTCAAGGCGATTGACGGCATCATCACCAATTTTCATCTTCCGAAATCGACGCTTCTGATGCTCGTCGCCGCGTTTGCCGGCAGGGAGAATATTCTCGCAGCGTACAAGAAAGCCGTGGACGAGAAATACCGGTTTTACAGTTATGGCGATGCGATGTTCATCCTTTAGCAAGGATTGAAAATTTAAAATTGGAAAGTGAAAAATGTGCCGCTCTATAGTTATTCGGTTTAAAATTTTTAATCTTCAATTTCCAATTTTCAATGAGAACGGAGTTCTCCATGAATAACCAGCGAGGCGGTATTATTTCAAAACTGTTCATTCTCCCCATGGGAGTGGCGCTTATGGTCGGGTTTTTCTTCCTCGGGTATTTCGTGGGGAAATACCAGAGCAAGCCTTTCTCCCCGGGTGATAAGCCTGCGACGCTCCCGGAAATCGCCACGCAGTACATCCCCAAAAAGGATGAATTCACCTTCTACAAGACCTTGACGGAGAAGGAAGGCAAAACGGTCTCCATCGACCTTAAGCCGAATTCACCGGCGGCTGTAGACAAGCCGGCAAAGAAAACGGAAACCAAGGCCTCAAGCCAGGAGAAGAGCGAAAAACAGCCGAAGCAGGAGAAGCAGCTGGACATCAAGATCGAGAAACCTGCTTCAGCGCACCCCAGAGAACCGGCGCCGAAGCCTGTCCAGGCGCAGCCGCAGCAGGCCAAAAAGGAACCGGCGCCCAAGCCGGTTCCGACTCCCGTTCCGGACACGAAGATCCGCTACACGATCCAGATAGCCGCATATCCTGAACGGGAGATGGCCGATGAAGAGGTGAAGGGCATGAAGAAGCGGGGATACGCGGCCTTTATCGTATCTTCCGAGGTGCCGGAGAAGGGGACCTGGTACCGCGTGCGGCTCGGGAGCTTTTCGAACAAGGCATCGGCGGAAAAACTGATGAATGAACTGCGCGCAAAGGAAGGGCTGAATCCGTTTATTACGATTGAGTGAGACTTGCGCGGGAAATTTAAATTTGCAATTTTGATGAAGTCGTAAAAAGTCGTCTTACCCGCGAAAGCGGGTATCCAGGACACAAGTAACTGCCTGAAAAAATGGATTCCCGTTTTCACGGGAATGACGGAAAATGCGATAGTTCGGCTTTTTTTCGAGACCAGCAATTTTGATGCATTCGTAAAAAGTCAAAATCCACCGCCGAGACGCGGAGACGCAGAGAAAAAGATATTTAAGATGAATAGGTTTCCTCCGCGCCCTCTGCGGCTCTGCGGTTAAATCCGACTTATTACGAGATTGTCAATTTTGATATTATTTGGAATCCGGCATTTCGGATTTGAGATTTGCCTTTAATGTACTTTCTGCTGGTTTACCTGCTGCACCGACAGGGGGACGATGCCCACCTGTTCGTTGTCCATCAGCATCTCGACCCAGTACGTCCCCGGCGCCTTGAAGGTCGTATTGAAGCGGATGGAAATGTCGCGGTGCCGCTGGGCCTCGTTGAAGAGCGCTATTTTGGTCTCCGATTCCGACAGCACCTGCTCCTTGTCCGGAGCGAGGAGCCTGATCTTTGCCGTGAATTCCCCCCTTCCGCCCGTCCACTCATTGACGATGGCGAACCGCGGGTGAACAGCGGGAAAGGAATTGGCGTAAATGGTCTCGAACAGCCCCATGAGGCTGAATTTTCCGCCCAGTTCCTGACGCACGTCGTCGCAGAGGATGGTGTGGGTCAGGGTGGGCTTTATCTTTGTCGTTGCCATGGGAAAACAGTAACATAGAATCACTGCCCCGTCAACCTGTTTCGTACCTGCTATCGCAGCATCCTTCCCGTCATCTCGGGTCCCGCTGCCGCCATCCTTGCCCGTTCATACAGCACTCTGCCCGCCCGGGGAATCGTATTCCTGCCGCATCGGAATGAAATTTTTCAAATTTTTCTGGCCATTTGATTCGAATTCACATACAATAATACTATCAAAACTATTTATGTAACTGTCAGGGATCTCTATCTGCCCTTAATCAACCAAAGAGGGGGGTATGGACAAGGGCAAGGTTCTCATAGCAAAGATAACCCGGCCGAGACTGTCTGCCGTCCTGTATCGGGAGCGGCTGTTTTCCCTGCTCGACAGCGGCCGTACGCGACCCATCATCTGGGTCACGGGGCCGCCGGGCGCGGGCAAGACCACCCTGGTGAGCAGCTACCTGGATGCCCGTGAATTTTCCGCGCTCTGGTATCAGGTAGACGAGGGCGATGCGGATATCGCCACGTTCTTCTATTACATGGGAATGGCGGCACAGAGGGCAGCGCAGAAGAAACGGAAGCCTCTTCCCCTCCTGACCCCTGAATATCTTCCGGACATTCCCACATTCACACGCCGGTATTTCGAAAACCTCTATAGCAGGCTGCAACCGCCCTTTGCGCTGGTGTTCGACAATCACCACGCCGTTCCCGCGGAATCACCGTTTCACGAAGTAGTGAGCAGGGGACTCTCGCAGCTCCCCGAGGGATGCTTCGCCGTCGTGATCAGCCGCGCCGAGCCGCCGCCCGCATTCGCCCGACTGCGCGCGCACGAGCAGATGGCCTTGATCGATGACCAGACACTGCGCCTTACGGACGAGGAATCCTATGCCATTGCAGAACTCCGGGGACTGGGAAAGGAGACGCCCGCCACCATTCGGATTCTGCACCAAAGGACCGAGGGCTGGACAGCCGGTCTCGTGCTGATTCTTGAACTGCTGAAAACAAAAAGTATGCCTGCCGAATTTCTGGCTCATCAGACTCCCCAGCTTATCTTCGATTACTTTGCCGGAGAAATATTCCAGAAGGCGGACCGCCGGACAAGGGATTTCTTGATGAAGACGGCCTTTCTCAGGGATATATCCGTCAAGGCCGCGGAAAAACTGAGCGGCCTGAGCGCTGCAGCCGGCATACTGGAAGACTTGAACAAACAGAACTACTTTGCGGTAAAGCATTCCGCACCTGAAGCGGTTTATCAATACCATCCGCTCTTCAGGGAATTTCTCCTGGCGCGTGCTGCCGGGGAATTCACCAGCGCGGAACTGGCGCATATACGCAAATCGGCGGCGGATATACTGGAGGCCGCGTTCCGCATTGAAGATGCCGTCCGGCTCCTGAGGGACATCGAGGACTGGCAAGGCATCTCCCGGATAGTTCTTAAGCACGCCCCGAGCATGGCGGCCCAGGGCAGGGGGCGGTCCCTTGAGGAGTGGATTGACACCTTGCCTCGCTCCGTGATCAATAAAAACGCGTGGTTCCCCTATTGGCGCGGTGTGTGCCGGATGCCCTTTAATCCGTCGGAGGCAAGAAATCATTTTGAAAAAGCGTTTCAGACATTCACTTCGCATCGCAACGCGGAAGGGACATTCCTTTCATGGGCCGGCGTCGTGGATACGCTCATCTTCGAGTGGGACGACTTCACCCCCCTCGATCTCTGGATAGAGCGGCTTGAGAAGCTCATCGGGATGCGGAAAAACCGGTATCCTTCCCCTGAGATTGAAATGAGGGTGGCCTTCAGCATGGCTGCCGCTCTCATGATTCGCCGGCCGGACCACCCCAAGATCGGCCAATGGCTCGAGAAGATGCTGGCGCTCATCAGCGGGTGCGGCGACATCAACCTGAGAATCCAGGCGTTCACCTTTGCCGCGCTCTACTCGTTCTGGACCGGGGACCATAGCCGGGGCGCCGTTGTCATGGACGAGGTCCGCGGACTGGCCCGTTCACCCAGCGCTTCTCCCATGATCCACCTGACCTGGATGTGGCTTGAAGCGGCCGTGCGCATATGGATCATGGCCTCTCCTTTGCAGGGGCTTGAGACCGTATCCGAAGCGCTTGAGCTTGCCCAAAAGACCGGGGTGCATGTGTGGGACCATATGCTTTTTGCCCTCGGGGTATATGCTTCCCTGGTCCAGGGGGACTTCGCGAAGGCCGAGGGCTTCCTCAAAAGCCTTCGCGCCACCCTTACCCCTTCACGCCGCCACGGATACAGTCAGTATCATTACCTCGAAGCGTGGCATGCCTTCTTGCGGGGGAAAAAGGCTCAGGCGGAAACCTACGCCGAGACCGCGCTCAAGACGGCTGAGGAAACCGGGTACGTGTTTCCCGAGTTGCTGTGCCGTTTTCTCATGGCGCGGACACTCCATGCCCAGGGGAAGGACAAAGAGGCGAAGGCGCACCTGTCGCGGGCTCATGCCCGTGCGCTGCAGACGAAGAACGCGATCTTCCATTACACGGCGCTTTTGATTAAAGCGCAGATTGCGTTCGACCTGTCTGCGTGCCTGCCTGCGTCGGGGTCGCGGCAGACAGGCGGACAGGCACAGGCAGATCGGAGGAATGAAGAAGGGCTCGCGTTCCTGCGCAAAGCAATGCGAATGGGAAGGGAGCGGAATTACGTGAGTCCGCCCTGGTGGTGGCATCCGGAAGCAATGGCTATGCTCTGCGCAAAGGCCTTGGAAAACG
>CAKKPG010000110.1 GCA_919901555.1 Nitrospiria bacterium
CGGAAGATGGAACACGGCCACGCAGAAGGGGGCGATGATGGCGCCGCCGCCGATGCCGTAGGCGCCGCCGATGACGCCCACGACAAAGGCAAGCGCGAACATGGCCGGGACGCTGAACCGGAAGCGCTCTCCCCAGAACTCGTACTCGATGGCGCTGAGGGTGAAGCTCACGGTCTTGACCACGGCGTCGGGCGGCAGCCCCGCAGCCGCGCGGGAGTTTTGCAGGTCCCTCAGGAGCCTTGCCCTCTCGGCGAACTTCCTGTCCAGTTCGTTCAGCCGGGCCTTGCTTGCCTGGGCCCGGCCCGACGTCTCGTAGAGAAGCCTGACGCCGAGGTACAGGAGCACGCACCCGGCAAAGAGCTTGAAGGCGCGCGGATCGGGCAGGTAGAAGATCCTCAGATAGTAGCCGATGAACACTCCCGGGAGGGTGCCGGCGATCACCACCCACGTGAGGGGCCAGGCCATGCGGCCTTCCTTGAAGTACTGGTAGACGCCGCTGGGGATGGCGACAATGTTATAAACGAAATTCGTGGAGCTTACCGCCGGGCTCGTGAACCCCAGGAAGCTCATTTGGAAGGGCAGGAGAAGGAACGCGCCGGACACGCCGCCCATGGACGTAAAGGTAGAAACGACGAGGGCGACGAGGGGAGGAAGAAATACCCAGGTTGTTACCCCGGAAACGGGAAAAAGCGTGTAGAGAGCGTCCATCGTGAAAGGAGCTTATCATAAAAGAAGGTTCCTTTTCAAGTACGTTCATTGACGGGGTAACTACTCAGGTCAGCCCCTTCGCTTCGGCGCAAGGCGCGCCGGCGCGTTTAGAACCGTGTTTTGCCGCGGTCAAGGTGAAAGCACGGTACAGAAATTATGCATCTCTGCATAATTCGTGCGCATAACAGCCGTAAAATAATTGTTTGACGTAATTTTTGTTTTTGATATAATTGAATCAGAAATATATGAAAGGCAGGCAGTATGAGTAAAATGGCATTAGCAGAAGAGAAAGCCGGTTTTCCCGAGGGGATGTCCGAGGAACTGATGGAAGAGCTGGGAGAAGACCTCCAGGAAGAAGAAGAGGAAAAGGAACCCACGCTGAGCGAAGTGGTGGAAGCCGTCGAAGAAGTAAGCGCCGGCGTCGACCTGGTGGACACTTACCTCAAGTCCGTCGGAAAATTCCCCATGCTCAAGATCGAGGAAGAACATGAGTATGTGCGCATGCTCGAGGAGGGGAAGGCTGCGCTCAAGGGCATCGCCTTGTCTTCACCCCTGGCCATGCCGCGCATTCTTGCCCTTGGCCAGAGCATCAAGCAGGGCATGGTAAAGGCCCAGGACGTGCTGCGCTACCCCGGCGAGTGGAAGGAGTCCTTCGAAGTCGATTTCATGCGGATCTACAACCGGCTGAAGCGGCAGCTCTCCAGGCGGGACATGGAGAAGGCGGCCGCGACGCTCCACGAGATGAGCATTTCCTTTCGCGAGATCGAGAAGATCATGAAGCGCCTCCTCTTCATCGGCAAACAGGTCGAGCGCGGCATCCAGGGCGAGCGGATAAAGCTCGGCCTCGACGAGGAGACGCTGAGGGACACGGTCGCCCGTATCGAACAGGAAGAGGCCAAGGTGAAGATCGCCAAGGACGAGCTGGTCAAGGCGAACCTCAGGCTCGTTGTCTCCATTGCCAAGAAATATGTGAACCGCGGGCTCACGCTCCTCGACCTTATCCAGGAAGGGAATATCGGGCTCATGAAGGCCGCGGACCGCTATGAGTCGGGCAAGGGGACCAAGTTCAGCACCTATTCCACCTGGTGGATCAGGCAGCGGATCACCCGGGCCATCCTGGACCAGGCGCGGACCATCCGCCTGCCGGTACACCTCATCGAGGAGAGCACGCGGATCAGCCGCATCTATGCCAAGTTCATGCGGGAACGGGGAAGGGAGCCCATGCCCGAAGAAGTGGCGAAGATCATGGGCCTCTCGGTGGCGCGGGTGAGCGAGATCCTGCGCGCCATCCAGGAGCCGGTCTCCCTGGAGACGCCGATCCTGTCCGAGGAGAAGGAGCTCAAGGACGTGATCGTCGATGAGAAGGCGCTTTCACCCTTCAAGGCGCTCGAAAACAGCGAAGCGGCCACGCGCATCGAACAGGTGCTTTCGTCGCTCACCGAGCGCGAGGAGAAGATCATCCGCATGCGGTTCGGCATCGGGGTCGGCAGCGAACATACCCTGGAGGAAGTGGGGAAGTACTTTAACCTGACGCGGGAGCGGATCAGGCAGATCGAGATCAAGGCGCTCAAGAAACTGCGCCACCCCGCGCGAAGCAGGCAGCTCAAGGAATACGTCTCCTGAGGTCCGTTCCGGGGACGGGGGCCATGGA
The DNA here is from genome assembly GCA_919901555.1 of Nitrospiria bacterium. Classification (GTDB taxonomy): domain Bacteria; phylum Nitrospirota; class UBA9217; order UBA9217; family UBA9217; genus CAKKPG01. The sequence goes on from CAKKPG010000110.1 coordinate 2,360, forward strand.
ATGAACAACAGCCGGGGCGCAGGAAGCCCCGGCTGTTTTATTGTCATGCGCGCTTGAGGAGCGCGGGGAATAGACGGTGTGGCCGTCCACGCGCCGGGACCCGCGGCAAATCCCTCCGCGGGAACCGCCTGCACCGGTCAAAAGCTTCCCTACAGGACGATCACACGGTCCCTTCCCGCCTGCTTTGCCATGTAAAGCGCGGTATCGGCCCGGGCCATGAGCGTATCGGCCTTGGCGTCCTGGTCGCCGAGGGACGTGACGCCGGCGCTCACGGTGACGGCGATCTTTTGCGACCCGCTGATGGCCGTGGTCCTGATCTTCTCCAGGATCCTTTCGGCAAGCACCGCGGCCTCGTCGAGGACGGACCCGGGCGAGGCGATGAGGAATTCCTCGCCGCCGATCCTGCCGAGGAGGTCGTAGGTTCTGAGGCTCGTTTTCATCTCTACCGCAACGGTTTTCAGCACCGTATCGCCGACGGCGTGGCCGTAAGTGTCGTTGAACTGCTTGAAGTGGTCGATGTCGAGGAGAATGAGCGAGAGGGGCGCTCCCGACCGGACCGCGCGCTGGTACTCTTTGTCGAGCTGCTCCATAATGTACCGCCGGTTCTTGAGGCCCGTCAGTTCGTCCGTAATGGCCACGTGTTTGAGGCGCTTCTGTACTTCGTCGAGGCGCACGACGAGCTTCCAGGTCATAAAGTACAGGATGCCCAGGAGAAGACCGATGGCGATAACCGCCGCGGAGATCAGCTCCATCCTGCTGCTTGCTATCTGCCGGTCCAGGCCCTCCGCCGGGACGTTGACGCTGATGCCGCCCCGGATGTCGCCGAGCTTGTAGCCCTGCCGGGCGTGGCACGCCAGGCACGACTTCTCAACGAGGAGCGGCATGACGTACCGGTAGAGGGGCGCGCTTCCCGTCCTGTCGATCTGCCAGACCTCCTGTACTCCCCGCTCGAACTCTTCGAGGGCCTTTCGCTCAAAGGCGTCCGGCGCGTTTTCGGGGTTCAAGTAGCGGACGCTGATCATGTGAAACTGGACGCCTTTGTTCTCCTTTGTAAGCTCTGATATCTCCCTCGTCATGATGGCGGGATTGCGCAGGGTGAAGACCCGGCCGTCCGTGGTCGTTATGTCAGGGTTGACGCCGAGCTCTTTAAGGTAGGGGTTCGAATCGACGCCCTCTTTCTTCTCCACGTACACGCCGCCGTATCGGGCGTTCCAGTGCCGGGTGATGACGATGAGATTCGCATAGGACTCGGCCTGCTGTTTTATCGATTCCCGCAGGAGCCCGTTGACGCTCACGTCGCGGAAGGTGAAGATGACGGCGAGGAACACTGCGGTAACAATGCTCACGCTGATGAGGAACACCCGCACGTCCTTGAAATAGGTGAACGGTTTGGGCCAGGTCTTTAATGGCATGATTGACTGCTCCTCGCGTCGGGCCGCTTCGGCAGGCGGTCCGCTTCCGTCCGGGGATGATCTCTTACCCGCCGTTCCCCTGCATCGTCTTCCGCAGCTGCTCCGTAAACGCCCCTTTGTCCCGGCCGGCGTTGTAGAGATGAAGAACGGTTTCCCGCTTCGTTTGAAACCGGGCAAAGCCGGCCTTTCGCGTCCGTTCCAGGGATTCCCAGTTGCCGGTGCTGAGGAACTCGCGGTAAGCCGCCCCTATCTCGGGGAACAGGAGCTTCCGATGCCCTTCGGTGAGGCCGATGAAGAGGCTGAGGGCCGTTCGGTCCTTTTCCTCAACGATCACCCTGAAGGGACCGAAATCAGAGGTGTCGGCAATCAGGTCCTTTATGGCCCGTACATAGTGCTCGGCGTTCCTGTCCCCGGCCAGCGAGACAATGTCGTTCCATTCCGGGACGTCTTCCATGGACTCGGCCAGTTCATGGTACAGGAGCACGTCGCAGTAGATCGCAGCCATGGCGTCGAGCTTTTGTTCAACGGCTTGGTCAATGGCCTGGCCGGGACGAAAACCGAACTGCAGGAAGGCGTGCTCGAGGGCGGAGGCCCGGCCGGAGGTCAGCTCCGACAGCTTCTCCCAGAGCAGGGTCTTCAACGGCTCGCGGCGCAGGAAGATGCACCGGCCCTGGAGCATGGCAGGCGCCGTGAAGAGGTCTCTCACAACCTCCCGGCCGGCGACGTAGACGGTATGATCCGTCACCTCCCTGACGGCGGCAAGACGGGCGAGGAAAAAGGTCGGCTTCAGATACATCCCGTATCCCGCGCCGTATACGAGCCCTTTTGGGGTGAGCGCCCTGTTGATCTCAAAGACGTCAAAGGGATGGTACGGCGCATCGTCTATCATGATGTCCTTGAAATCCCGCTTTTCGAGCTCCGGCCAGCGTGCTTCTTTCCGGGCTATCCATTCCGTGATCCCGCTCCGCCTGAATTCAGCCCACGGCGGGAGCCCCTGTTCCGAACGGAAAAGGTCCCGGTACCGCATCAGCAGCCCGCAGATGGAGAAGTAGCCCCAGTACTGTGCGTCGGAGAAGTCGCAGTTGAACTTTATGTCCCTTACGAACGTATCGAACATTTGCCTTGATCGGGTATTCACGATACCTGCATTATTCCCGAAAAAGGGGCAAAAGTAAATGGCTAAAATCCCGCTGCAGCGCACCGTCCCGTCCTTCCCCCCTAACCCGAACAAGCCGGAATTGTAAAATGCAAATTGCAAATTGAAAATTGCAAAATTGCGGTAAAAATCAAGACATTGAAGAAATATTCTTCCCATTATGAGAAGAATTTGATTTGTAACTGAGTAAGGAGAGCGGCTGGAAAGCATGAGTGGCGAAAGGCTGGAAAGTGAGCGAGAAAAGGACCCGCAGAGCGCTTAAAAGCCACGGCAGCCGCGAGCAGCGGACCGGCACTATCACCCGCCAGGGCATTCTCCGTGTGACGGAAGCGGCTATCTGTTGTCTACAGTTCTCGTGAAGAACGTGAAGGCCCCGTCCCTCAGGCCCATGCGGTCCTCGGGATAGCTGTCTGCGGGCGGATACAGCCCGGCCGGGGGCCCGGGAGCGGTGTGGCTCTGTCCGGGAAGCCCGGCGAGCATAACGGTCGTCCTTAGGTCTAACCCTTTTTCAGCAAAGTTTCCAAGGGCGAGCCGCTTTGTGTCAGCTGTGGCGAACCTGGTGACGACGGCTTCTCGCGTTCCCTTGGGGATCCGGAGAACGTAGGGAGAGCCCGGCGGAGTGGTGTCCTGCTCAAGCTCGGGGTTCAGTTCCCTGAGCTCTTCCCGGGTGCAGCCGAGCCAGCGTCCAATGAGGCGAAGGTCGGTACTGTCGTCCACGATCACCTCGTCATAGGTGAAGGGCCCGTCGTTCGCTGCGCTGAAGCCGTATGCTTCGGGATCACGGGCAATGATGGCTGCCGCCATGTACCGGGGAACATACTGTTTGGTCTCTTTCCGGATGTACCGCGAGAGGTTCAGGTCCCGGAATTCTCCCGAGGGGGCACTGAGAAGAGCGCGCTGCACCTTGCCGGCGCCGGCATTATAGGCGGCGAGGGCAAGGGGCCACGAGCCGAAGAGGTTATAGAGGTCCGTGAGGTGCCGCGCCGCGGCGCGGGTCGACTTGACGGGGTCCTTGCGCTCATCCACCCACCGGTCTATCCGGAGACCATAGCGCTTTCCCGTGGCGGGCATGAACTGCCACTGACCCACGGCCTGCGCCCGCGAGACCGCGTAAGGGTCGAACTCGCTCTCGATCATGGCCAGGTAGGCCAGCTCTTCGGGCAGATTTTTCTCGCGGAAGATCTCTCTCATCAGCGGAAGGTACCGCGCAGAGCGGTCGAGCCAGCGCCGGAACGTCACTCTGCCGCTGAGCGTGAAATATTCCATGTGGTTTTCCACGCTGTCGTTCAGGATGGAGAGGAGTTTTTCGTCGTAGGAGCCCTCGAGCCCTGTCCCTCTATCCATGATGACGTTGAATCCCCGCAGCCTTGCGTAGGCGTCCTTTATCTCCGGGGACAGAGAGTGCGTTTCGGCGAAGAAGTTCGGCACGGTCATCACGGCCCCGACGAAAAGAGCAAGCAAGAGCTTTTTGTACGGTACCTGCATTCCGCCCACTCGCTGTTTCACCGGGCAGTCGCAGGCATTCCGGCGCTCCTCGCACACCCCATTCGCTGAAACGGCGGGCCGGGTATCGCGTTTTGTGCCTTTGAAGCTTCGTTTCCATGGGCGAAGGGGAAACGTCGAGGCAGGAACCGAAAGACCCGCCTGCTTCCGCAATGCCCGTGGACGACGAGACTTGAAGCGCCGGTGAAGTCCTGCTGTTGCCACTCTTGCCTCCTCGATCGTTGCTGAGGGTTGCCTCTGTTTGCCATGCAGGCCCCTTGCGGGACGAACAGCGTGCGAGACCGCCTCCGCAGGCCTTTCCGCAGAAACTGCCTGATGGCACCGGTGTACGGAATTTTCTTGTCCAATAGAATTTAGTATAAAGGCGGGACGCAAGGGAATGATGAGACCTGAGTCTTACTCCTAACTTAAGGTTACAGCCTCGCACTTTTGAATGTCAAGTGTACCTAAGTAGGACTTTCGGGCGACTGGAATGATCTAAAACTATAGTTGCGGTGGTCTGGAGGCCGCTCCCCGTTGGCGAATCAGACCTTCCTCAGCCACGAGGGATGTCCGCGAAGACGCGGTTTCCCGCCAAAAAGTCCTTGCAACTGCTTAAAAAATAAACTATAATCCCCCATTCCCCAAAAAAAGCAGATCATGGTCCTATGCCTATGTCACGGATACAGGAACTCAGGAAGAAAATTGACGAGCTTGACGACCGGCTGCTCGACCTCCTCAACGAGCGGGCGCGCATCGTCATCGAGATCGGCAATATCAAAAAGAACGAAAAGCTGGAATTCCACTCGCCCTCCCGGGAACGGGAGATCCTGGAGCGCCTGACCACGCGCAACAAGGGTCCCTTTCCCCAGGACACCCTCAAGGCAGTCTACCGCGAGATCCTCTCATCGTCGCTTTCTCTGGAGCGCCCTCTCCGGATCGCCTATCTTGGTCCCCGGGCGACCTTCACCCACATGGCCGGCATGCAGCAGTTCGGCCTCGCGGCCCAGTATGTGCCGGTGGAGAGCATCAAGGACGTGTTCAGCGAGGTGGAGCGGGGGAGGGCGGACTTCGGCGTGGTGCCTGTTGAAAATTCCACCGAAGGCGTAGTGAACTATACCCTCGACATGTTCATCGACTCGGGCCTCAAAATATATGCCGAGATCATGCTCGAAGTGTCGCAGAACCTCATGAACCGGTCCGGCAATCAGGAAGACATCCGGAAGATCTATACGCACCCGCAGGTGCCCGGCCAGTGCCGGCAGTGGCTCGAAAAAAACATGTCCGGTGTGCCCATCCTGGACGCGCCGAGCACGGCGCGGGCCGCGGAGATGGCCAAGGACGCCCCCGAGGCAGGCGCCATTGCCAGCGAGATGGCGGCGGTCCTGTACGGCCTCCAGATCGTGGCGAAAAAGATCGAGGACAACCCCAATAATTTCACCCGGTTCCTCGTCATCTCGAAGAAACCGACGGGCAAGACCGGCCGGGACAAGACCTCCATCATGTTCTCTATCAAGGACAAGGTCGGCGCGCTCCACAACATGCTCACCCCTTTTGCCGAGGCGGGGATCAACCTGAACCGGCTCGACGCGCGTCCCTCCGGAAGGCAGGTGTGGGACTATGTCTTTTTCCTCGATATGGAAGGCCACGTCGAGGAACCGAAGGTCGCCCAGGCCATCGAGCGGCTGAAAAAGGACTGCCTGTTCCTGAAGGTGCTGGGGTCGTATCCGAAAAGTCAGTAGGCAGTAAATAGCAGGTAGTAGGCAGGGAAAGACGAGAGAAACAGGAGTTAAGAGCATGATCAGTGTTTCAGAAAACATCAAGAACATCACCCCCTATGTCCCGGGAAAGCCGATAGAGGAGCTGGAGCGGGAGTTGGGGATCAGCGGAAGCATCAAGCTTGCCTCGAACGAGAACCCCCTCGGGACGTCGCCCAAGGCCGTTGCGGCCATCAGGAAGTCGCTGGAAGGACTGAACCGGTATCCCGACGGCAGCGGCTTTTATCTCTCGCGGGCGCTTGCAAAGAACTACGGGGTGGACATCTCCCAGATCATCCTGGGCAACGGTTCGAACGAGCTCATCGAACTGGCCGTGCGCACCTTCGTGCAGCCCGGCGACGAGGTTGTCTCGGCGGACCCGTCCTTCGTCGTCTACAAGATGATCACCCAGGCCGGCGGCGGAACGAACGTCATCGTCCCGTGCAGGGACAACAGGCACGACCTTGATGCCATGGCCGGCGCCATCACCGCGAAGACGAAGATCGTCTTCATCGCCAACCCGAACAATCCCACGGGCACGATGAACACCAGGGCCGAGATGGACCGCTTCATGGGCCGCGTTCCGGACCATGTGCTCGTTGCCGTGGATGAGGCTTACTTTGAGTACGTCACCCATGCCGACTATCCCGATTCGCTGGACTATCTGAAGGCCGGCAGGAACGTGCTTGCGCTCCGGACGTTCTCCAAGATCTACGGGCTTGCAGGGCTGCGCATCGGGTACGGCATTACCTCGCGGGAGCTCGCGGAGCTGATGAACAAGGTAAGACAGCCCTTTAACACGAATTCGCCGGCGCAGGCCGCCGCGCTGGCGGCGCTGGGAGACCGGAAGCACGTCGAGAAGTCGATTGCCGTCAATAACGAAGGGAAGCAGTTCCTGTACCAGTCCTTTCAGCGGCTCGGGGTCTCCTATGTCCCGACGGAGACGAACTTCATCCTCTTCGAGACGGCCCTCGACCACGCGGAGCTGTACGGCGCGCTGCTCAAAGCGGGCGTGATCATCCGGCCCATGGGCGGCAGGAAGCTCCGGGTAACGATCGGCTTGCCCGAGGAGAACAAGCGGTTCGTGAGCGAGCTGGAGAAGATCGTAAAAGCGTAGTTTTTTTCACCGCAGAGCATCCGGTCCCGCAGGGAGCAGAGCGCATGGCGCATAGTGTTTAAACCCTCTGCCC
>CAKKPG010000111.1:0-17380 GCA_919901555.1 Nitrospiria bacterium
AGCAGGATGTGGAAGGCGGCAAATTTCCATCGGAAGAACATAGTTTTAAATAATTTCGTAACTTTCGTAACTACTCAGGCCAGCCACTTCGCTTCGGCGCAAGGCGCGCCAGCGTGCTATTGCCCTTCACGCTGTCGGTACCCGTACCCGCAGCGCTTTCGCTGCGCACGCGCTGTTTTGGCTGAGGTGGCGCCGCCATGACCGTCACGGCGCGCTTTTTTGCGCCTGTGCTCAGCGGCAGACCTGAGTAGTTCCATAATCTCACTCGTGAAATTTCGTAACGGAATGCGCGTTACTTTTGGTAGCCTTGCCCGGATTTCATGAGCGAAACTTATAATTTTATTAAAAAATTTGTCTGTTCCCGTTTTTAATTTCTCTTGACTCATGAGAGGCTCGATGGATATAATTATCTTCCTTTGTTATCCGGCTTTTTTCCTTCTTCCTGTCTTGACCGGGGGCCACGGGAATCGGCCCGGAAGGGGAGGATGGAATGCCTGAGGCGACGCTGAACGTAGTCCTTCTCCGGCACACGCCGGAGCCGGAAGAGGTCGTGGCCATGGCTGCAAAGCTCTGCTACAGCCCGGCAGGCGTGGAGGAGCTGAAGGAAAAAATCGAGGCCAAGGACCAGGCGGCCTTTGTGGAGAAGCTGGCGACCATCGGGCACCTCTCTCCCATCGAGCACGTTTCGTTCACCTTCGGCATCGAGGGGATATCGCGGGCGTGCTCGCACCAGCTCGTTCGGCACCGCGTGGCTTCTTACTCGCAGCAGAGCCAGCGGTATGTAAGGGAAGAGCAGTTTGATTATGTGATCCCGCCGAGTATCAAGCAGGACCCCGCTCTCGTCAAGGAATTCGAGCGCTGCATGGACGAAGCGCAAGCGAATTACACCAAAGTCCTGAAACGGCTTGAAGAGCTCGGGTACAAGGGCGAGGCCGGACAGCAGGACGCGCGGTACCTGCTTCCGAATGCGGCGGAGACAAAGATCGTTGTCACCATGAACGCCCGGGAGCTTCTCCACTTTTTCCGCGTGCGCTGCTGCAACCGGGCCCAGTGGGAAATCCGGGAGATGGCCGGGCAAATGCTCGCCCTCGTAAAGAAGGCGGCCCCTACGATCTTCGGCAAGGCCGGCCCCGGGTGTCTCTATGCGTCCTGTCCCGAGGGCAAGATGACCTGCGGCAAGATCGAAGAAGTGAGGAAGAAGTACGGAGTGGTTAAGTTATCTAAGGAGTAAAATGAAACGGAGAAACGGGGAGCGGGAGAATCGGAGAAAAAGATTTTAATCTTCGATTCGCCGATTCTCCGATTCACCGGTTCATAAGTTTTTCATATGGGATTTTCAATAGCAGTTGCAGGCAAGGGCGGCACGGGCAAGACCAGCCTCTGCGGCCTTGCGATACGATATTTGACAGAGAAGAAACGCGGACCCATCCTCGCCGTTGACGCCGATGCGAACTCGAATCTCAACGAAGTGCTTGGCGTGAACATCCACGCCACGGTAGGCGCGCTCCGGGAAAACTCGCTCACCGCCATCCGCGCGAATGCAGAGCGGCCGGGCGGCATGAGCATGGAGCAGCTCTTCGACTACCAGATCCAGCAGGCGCTCATCGAGGCGAAGGGGTTCGACCTGCTTGTCATGGGCAGGCCCGAGGGCGCGGGCTGCTACTGTGCGGCGAACAACATCATCCGCAAGTACATGGACAAGCTGGCGGACACCTATCCGTACATGGTAGTGGACAACGAGGCCGGCCTGGAACATCTCTCGCGCCGCACCACGCAGGACACGGACCTTCTGCTCATCATAAGCGACCCCACGGTGCGCGGCGTCATGACCGGGGGCAGGATCGCCGGCATGGTGAAGGAACTTGACCTGAACGTCAAGCGCCCGGTATTGATCGTGAACCGCGCGCAGGACGGAAACAGTGATGACAGCACGCTTTTGCGGGCGATCAAGCAGCAGGGCGTCGAGTTTGCGGGATTTGTACCTGCGGATGAACTGATCTTTGAATATGACCTGAAGGGCAGACCGTTGGTCCAGCTTCCGCCGGATTCAAAAGCGCTCACCGGCTATTACGGTATTCTGGATAAGCTGATCCCGTAAAGCGCGGGACGTATCCACAGATTACACAGATCACGCCGATTCAAGAAGCTTTAAAGAGTTTTTAAGAATCTGCGCCGGCTGCGCAATCTGCGCCCAGCGAAAAATATATGAGCAAAAAAACCGTTGCCATCATAGGCGCAGGCCGTGTTGGCGGGTCGGTCGGCTATCTGCTCGCAAGGGCCGGCTATACCGTGGCCGCCGTGGCCGCCCGGAGCATGGCAACGGCCGAAAAGGCGAGCGTGTTCATCGGCGCCGGAGAGCCTCTGACCGATGTAAAGAAGGCGGCGTCAAAGGCCGGGATCGTTTTCATCACCACGCCCGACAGCGCGATCCGGAAGGTTTGCGACGAGATTGCATCGGGCAACGGGTTCAGGCCGGGATCAATAGTTATTCACACATCGGGCGCGCATACGATCGGTCTTTTACAGTCAGCGAGAACAGCAGGGGCATACCGGGCGGTCATCCATCCGCTTCAGTCCGTGCCGGGCATGGAGCAGGGAATAAAGAACCTTCCCGGCTCGCACTTCCGGATCGAGGCGGACCCCGAGGCGCTGGAGACGGCACGGGGCATGGTAAAAGCGCTTGGCGGCGCCGAGCTCGTGATGCCGGCGTGGCGCTCCGACCCGCAGTCTGCGGCCCTGTATCACGCGGGCGCGGTTGTCGTTTCGAATTACTTCGTAGCGCTCATTGATTACGGTTTAAAGTTCTATCAGGCCCTCGGTGCTGATAAACAGGAGGCGCTCAAGGCGGTCCTCCCGCTCATCAAGGGAACGCTCGGAAATATCGAGTACCTGGGCACCACGGCGGCGCTCACCGGTCCCATCGCCCGGGGAGATGTCGAGACCGTCAAAGGCCACATCGAAGCAATGCAGGAGCGGGCGCCGGAGCTTCTTGATTTCTACCGCGAGCTTGCGAAACAGACGATTGCGGTGGCGGCTGAGAAGGGCGGTATAACCCGGCAGACGGCGGAGGAACTGCGGAATTTAGTGGAAAATGGTAAGTAGAAAATAGAGATTACGTTACGGAAAGTCATATAAAGTGGATTTTCCAAATAACTATTGCCTTAATCTCTGTTCTCTAATGTTAGAAAGGAGAAGTATCGGAACATGCTTATTATCGGTGAAAAAATCAGCGTTATAGCAAAAAAGGTGCGCGAGGCGCTCCAGAAACATGAGCCCAAGCCGCTGCAGGAACTTGCCGTGGCGCAGGCAAAGGCGGGAGCGCACTTTATCGACGTTTCCATCGGCCCGGCCGAGGAGAACGGCCCCGAGCTCATGGACTGGGCGGTGAAGGTCGTCCATGAAGTGGTGCACAAACCTCTCTGCCTCGACACGACGAACATCAAGGCCATGGAGGCGGGCCTCAAGGCGCACAACAACACCTGGGGCGCGCCGATCATCAACTCCACGTCCAACGAGCCGGAACGGTTCCCCATGATGGAGCTGGCCGGGAAGTATAACGCGAAGATCATCGCGCTTACGCTGGGCAAAGGCAGTATCCCGGCGGACGCCGAGGACCGCTGCGTAATCGCCGCGGAGATCATGGCGCGCGGCATGGAGTACGGCGTGCCCATGGAGAACATCTTTCTCGACCCGCTCATTCTGCAGATCTGCACCATGCAGGACCAGGGGAGGCAGGCGATCCGGGCCATCAAGATGTTCCAGCAGCTGAACGACCCGCCCATGCAGAGCGTGGTCGGCCTTTCGAACATCTCGAACGGCGCGCCGAAGCACGTGCGGCCCGTCATCAACCGGAACTTCCTTGCCATGCTCATCTACGAGGGGCTCTCGGCCGCCATCATCGACCCCCTCGACAAGGACATGATGGACACGGTCAAGACCGTGGAGATGATCATGGGCAAGACCATGTACGCCCATTCCTATTTGGACATGTAAGAACGAAAGGCATTGGAAATTGCAAATTTCAGAATGAAGGGCTATAATGCCCTTCACTTTTACAATGTGACATTTACAATTTAATATTTGCAATACGAGTCTTCAAGGAGGCTTTCATGGCACTCGTCATACCCAAAGAGACGTACAGCGGAAAAATTTATAACGTACAGCTCGGCGCCGGCGCCAAGGCGGTGACCATCGGCGGAGCGAGCGCGCTCCCCTTTCTGGCGTTCGAAGGCGCCTTCCCCAACAAGCCCGCCGTGGCGCTCGAGATCATGGACATCGCTCCCGACGATTGGCCCGAGACCGTGAAGAAGGCGGTGGGCGGCGCGGGCGCAAGCCCCGCCAAGTGGGCCAAGTTCTGCCAGGACAACGGCGCGGACATGGTGGCGCTCAGGCTCATGGGCACGCACCCCGATCAGCAGAACAAGAGCGCTGAAGAGGCGGCCAAGGTCGCGGCAGAGGTCGCGGCCGCCGTCGATATTCCCCTGATCATTCTCGGCAGCGGCCACGCGGAGAAGGACACCCAGGTGCTCCAGGCGGCGGCCGCGGCCACGCGCGGCAAGAACTGCGCCATCGGCAAGGCCGTAGAAGAAAACTACAAGACCGTTGCGGCGGCGGCCATGGCCAACGACCACAAGCTCATCGCCATGAGCCAGCTCGACGTGAACCTGGCCAAGCAGCTGAACATCCTTCTGACCCAGATGGGTTTTGCCAAAGAACGCATCATCATGGACCCCATGTCGTCGGCTCTCGGTTATGGTCTTGAATATACCTACAGCGTGATCGAGCGCATCCGCCAGGCGGCGCTTCTCCAGAACGACCCCATGATGCAGACCCCGGTGATGTGCGATATCGGCGCGAATGTCTGGAAAGTGAAGGAAGTCATGGCGCCCGATGCCGACGTCCCTGAATGGGGCGGCCTCGAGGACCGGGCGCTGGCGTGGGAGGTCATCACCGCGTCGGGCATGCTGACGGCGGGCGCCGACATGCTCATCATGCGCCACCCCGGAGCGGCGGGCAAGATCAAGGAGCTGATCGCCGAGTTGATGGGGTAGGGCCGCGTTGAGCGCGGAATTGTAAATTGCAAATTTGAAATTGCAAATTGTAAATTGAATTAACCTTTTAAATTTGATATTTACAATTTCCAATTTACAACAAAAAGATTTCCGAAAGGAGTTCACAATGGCGCTCTCAGGTGTTGAAATATTCAAGCATCTTCCGAAGACCAACTGCAAAAAGTGCGGGCATCCCACCTGCCTCGCCTTTGCCATGAAGCTGGCCGCGAAACAGGCGAGCCTCGACGCCTGCCCCGATGCGTCCGAGGACGCGAAGAAAGTCCTGGGCGAGGCGGCGGCGCCTCCCATCCGCGGCATCACCATCGGCGCGGGCGACAAGGCCGTAAAGACGGGCGACGAGATATGCCTCTTCAGGCACGAGAAGAAATTCTTCAATCCCACCGTCTTTGCCGTGGCCATCAAGGACACCGAGGCCGGCGAGGCGGCGGCCAGGAAGATCGAGGCCGTAAAGACCTCCGAGATCGACCGCGTGGGACAGAAGCTCAGGGTCGACGCCATCGCCGTCATCGACGAGTCCGGCGATGCGGCGAAGTTCGCCTCCGTCGTCAAGCAGGTGGTGGACGGAGCGCCCGGCGTGGCGATCATCCTCGCGAGCAAGAACCCCGCGGTGATCGAAGCGGGCATCGCCCTTTGCGCCGATAAAAAACCGCTCATCTACGCGGCGACCGCCGAGAACGCCGAGGCCATGGCCAAGATCGCCAAGGAGAAAAAGGCGTCCCTCGCCCTTTCAGCAGACGGCCTCGACGCGCTCACGGCGCTTTCCGAGAAGGTCAAAGGGCTCGGTGTGGACGACCTCGTTCTCGATCCCGGCGCGCGCAAGGCAAAGGACATGGTCGAGCAGTACACCATCATCCGCCGCGCGGCAATCAAAAAAAATTTCAAGCCCCTCGGTTATCCCGTTATTGCCTTTCCCGGCCGCGGGGACTCCGTGTCCGAGGCCATGGCGGCGTCCATCGGCGTAATGAAATACGCCTCCATCATTGTTCTGAACACCATCGAGAAGTGGAAGATGCTCGCGCTCCTGTCGCTGCGCCAGAACATCTACACCGATCCGCAGGTGCCCATGCAGGTTGCCCAGAACATCTACAAGGTCGGCGACGCAAAAGAGAATTCGCCCCTCATGATCACCACCAACTTTTCCCTCTCCTACTTCATCGTCCGCGGCGAAGTGGAGAACAGCAAAGTGCCGTCGTGGCTTGCCGTCATGGACAACGAGGGCCTGTCGGTGCTCACGGCGTGGGCGGCCGGAAAGTTCACGGCAAGCAGGATCGCCCAGTTCATCGCCGAGAGCGGCGTGGAGAAGAGCATTAACCACAAGGAGCTCATTATTCCCGGGTACGTGGCGATCCTTTCGGGCACGCTGGAGGAGAAGCTCCCGGGCTGGAAGATCACCGTGGGGCCGCGCGAGGCGAACGGGCTTCCGAGCTTCCTGAAGGCAAGGGCGTAGAAACCTTAAGACATTGAAAAATGAAGATTGCAAAATGAAAAGTTAAAATTTTCAATCTTCAATTTCCAATTTTCAATTCCGGCTTGTCCGGGCTAGGAGTCAGCGATGTCAAAAGTAATTGCCACCGGAGCCATCCTGGGCTCGCACTACTACGTTAAGCAGGCTGAGGCCCTCGTGCAGAAGGCCATCGATGAGAAGGGAGCGGACTTCAAGTTCGAGTTCCCCGACACCGGGTATTTCCTGCCCCAGATCTTCGCCATGACCGGGTATGAGGTGCATACGGTCGGGGACATGAGGACGGCCCTGGAGCAGCACGTGAAGCCGCTCCTGACGGATGCGCCCGAAGACCATCTGTACAAGCCGTATCTCGGGGAGGCGTTGGACGCGGGCATGGCGGCCCTCTTTGCCCAGGAGATCATCATGGCCGTCCGGTACATCTACGGCCAGGAGCCGGTGAAGGACGACTCCATCGGCCTGACCTACAACGGCTTCATCTCCGACACGATCCTCCGGAACCTGGGCGTCCAGCTTGTGGACGGCTCCATGCCGGGCTACGTCTGCATCATCGGCGCGGCCAATGATGACGACCACGCCCTCCAGATCGCCCGCGAGCTTCAGCAGAAGAACATCCTTACCCTCATGTGCGGCAACGTGAACGGCGACAGTATGACCAAACAGCTCCTCCGCAAGGGCGTGGAACTGGGCTGGGACTCCCGCCTTGTGCCCCTGGGACCCGAGGTGGAGCACGCCATCTACGCCCTGGACTGGGCGGCCCGCGCGGGGATCACCTTCGGCGGCATGAAGGGCGGCGATTTCAAAAAGATCCTGAAATACTCCAAGGACAAGGTGTTCGCTTTTGCCATGGTGCTTGGCCCCCTGAACGACCGTATCTGGACAACCGGCGCCGGCGCGATCAACATGGGCTTCCCGGCCATCGCGAACACGGACATTCCTGAAATTCATCCCACCGGCGTGACCATCTACGAAGAGGTTACCAAGGAACTGGATCCCGACAAGATCGTGGAAAAGTGCATCGAGGTGCGCGGCCTCAAGATCACGGTCTCGAAGCCTCCCATTCCGGTCGCCTTCGGTCCGGCCTTCGAGGGCGAGCGAATCCGCAAGGAAGACATGCATATCGAGTTCGGCGGCCAGCGCACGCCGGCCTTCGAATGGCTCCATACCGTTGACCTGGACAAGGTGGAAGACGGCAAGGTGACGATCGTGGGCGCCGACGCCGAGGCCCGGTACCAGAAGGGCGGCCAGATGCCTCTCGGCATTTATGTCGAGGTCGCCGGCCGCAAGATGCAAAGGGACTTCGAGCCCGTGCTCGAGCGCAAGATCCACCACTTCATCAACGAGGCCCAGGGCATCTGGCACATGGGCCAACGCGACCAGAACTGGTTCCGCGTGCACAAGGCCGCTTTGGCCGACGGCTTCGTCCTCCGCCACTTCGGCGACATCCTGACGACCCAGCTCAAGCACAAGTTCAATAACATCGTGGACAAGGTCCAGGTGACCCTGTACGTGGACGAGGCGGACGTGAAGAAGCTCCTTGCCGAGGCGCAGAAGGTCTACCACGAGCGCGACGTGCGCCTCGCCTCGATGACCGATGAGTCCGTGGACACGTTCTACTCCTGCATCCTTTGCCAGAGCTTTGCGCCGAACCACGTTTGCGTCGTATCGCCCGAGCGGCTCGGTCTTTGCGGAGCGTACAACTGGCTCGACGCCAAGGCCGCATTCGAGATCGATCCGAACGGCGCGAACCAGCCGGTCATAAAAGGCGAGACGCTTGACGCAGTGAAGGGCCGCTGGAAGGGCGTTGATGAATATGTGTACAAGAACACGCATCAGTCGCTCGAGTATTTTAACGCGTACACCATCATGGACGCGCCCATGACCTCCTGCGGGTGCTTCGAGTGCATCGTGGCCATCGTGCCCGAGGCCAACGGCGTGATGGTGGTGAACCGCGGCTACACCGGCATGACCCCCATCGGGATGAAGTTCTCGACGCTCGCGGGCACCGTGGGCGGCGGCGCTCAAACACCCGGATTCATGGGCATCGGCCGTTTCTTCCTCACCAGCAATAAATTCCTCTCGGCCGACGGCGGGTTCAAACGCATCGTTTGGATGACGAAGAACCTGAAGGAGTCGTTTGCCGAGGAGTTCAAGAGGCGCGGCGTGGCAGAGGGCGTGCCCGACCTCCTGGACAAGATCGCCGATGAGTCCGTTGCCGAAGACGCCGAAAAACTGGTGGCATTCCTGACTGAAAAAGGCCATCCGGCCCTTACCATGGACCCGATGTTCTAGAAGAATCAGAACCCGGAAGGGGTCAGGCGTGAGGCGTGAGGAGGAAATCGATTTTATCTCCTGCCGCCTCTCGCCTTCCTCCTGCCGGCCTCCTCGGCTGCCGGGAAACAAGGCAGCCATTTTTGTCTCAAGAGGTAAACATGGAAGAAAAGCTCGAAGGGATCATGAGCCGGTACCAGGAGAACGAAGGGAACCTCATCTCCATCCTCCAGGACGTCGAGAGCGAGTTCGGTTATCTTCGCGAGGACGCGATCTACTGGATCTCCGAACGGCTCGACGTGCCGCCCGCGAAGTTTTACGGGGTCGCAACATTCTACGCCCAGTTCCACCTCAAACCCAGAGGGAAGGACGTCATCACCGCGTGCTGCGGCACCGCCTGCCACGTCAAGGGCTCCGAGCGGTTGATCAACAGCCTGCTGAATGAGCTTTCCATCCCGAAGGGCGAAGACACGTCCGAAGACCTCAGGTTTACCGTTGAAAAAGTGAATTGCGTGGGGGCGTGCAGTATCGCGCCGGTCATCATCTTCAATAAAACGGTGCACGGCAAAATGACGCCCGACAAGCTCAAAAAAGAGATCAAGACGCTCAAGGGGGGCGAGCAACAGCAAGTGGAAAATTCAGAATGAAAAATGCAAAATGCAAAAGTCTGAGCGATGCGGTGTCCTCAATTTTGCATTTTGCACTTTGAAATATTCATTTTGCCTTCATCTAGAGGTACTGGAGTTTTCATGAAGAAAGACATATCGATAAAGGTCTGCATGGGTACGGGCGGCATCGCTGCCGGCGGCGTGGAGGTCATGTCCTCCTTCGAGAAGGCGCTCGCGGGCGCGGGGATCAAGGCCGCGGTGCAGAAGAATTGCTCGATGCATAAGGTCGGGTGCCGCGGATTCTGCGCGCGTGACGTGCTGGTGGACGTGACCATCAACGGCACGAAAGCGACCTACCAGTATATCAAGGCGGACATGGTCGAGCGGATCGTTGCCGATCATATCGTGGGCGGAGCGCCGGTCGACGAGTGGCTGGTGAAGGACGATTATCACACGTTCCACGACAAGCAGGTGAAGGTCGTGCTCTCGGACTGCGGAGAGGTGGACCCCGAAGACATCGACTCCTATATCAGCCGGGGCGGATACGAGGCAACGAAGAAAGTCCTCACGACCATGACCCCCCAGGAGACGATCGACGTGATCAAGGCGTCAGGGCTCCGGGGCCGCGGGGGAGCGGGCTTCCCCACGGGTGTGAAGTGGGACATGGCGATCAAGGCCCCCGGGCCCGTGAAATATCTTATCTGCAACGCCGACGAGGGGGACCCGGGCGCGTTCATGGACCGCTCGGTCGTCGAAGGAAATCCGCACGCCGTGCTCGAGGGAATGATCATCGGCGCCTATGCCATCGGCGCGCCGTACGGGTACGTGTACATCAGGGCGGAGTATCCGCTTGCCGTGGAGCGTCTCCATCTCGCGATCAAACAGGCGAAGGAGCGCGGGTTCCTCGGCAAAAAGATCCTCGGTAAAGACCTCGATTTCGACATCAAGGTAAAGCTCGGCGCGGGCGCCTTTGTCTGCGGCGAAGAGACCGCGCTCATCGCTTCCATCGAGGGCAAGCGCGGACAGCCCCGGGCCAAGCCGCCGTTCCCGGTCCAGAAGGGACTGTGGGGCTATCCCACGATCATCAACAACGTGGAGACGCTCGCGAACGTGCCGTACATCATGCGCAAGGGCGCCGCGTGGTACGCGGGCATGGGCACGGAGAAGAGCAAAGGGACCAAGGTCTTCGCGCTCACCGGCAAGATCCTGAACTCGGGCCTCATCGAGGTCCCGATGGGCATCCCGCTCAAAGAAGTAATATACGACATCGGCGGGGGCATAGAAGGCGGCAGAAAGCTCAAGGCGGTCCAGACCGGCGGACCCTCGGGCGGGTGCATTCCCTCGAGCATGGCCGACACGACCCTGGATTACGAATCTCTCGGCAAGGTCGGCTCGATCATGGGCTCCGGCGGCATGGTGGTGCTCGATGAGACCGACTGCATGGTGAACATCGCCAAGTACTTCCTTGAGTTCACCAAATCCGAGTCCTGCGGCAAGTGCATCCCGTGCAGGGTCGGGACCAAGCGTCTTCTCGAGATCCTCACCAGGATCACCGAGGGAAAGGGAAGAGAAGGGGACATCGACCTCCTCGAGACCCTGAGCAGCGATGTGAAGACCTCGTCGCTCTGCGGACTGGGTCAGTCAGCGCCCAATCCCGTTCTGAGCACGATCCGGTACTACCGCGACGAGTACGAAGCGCATATCCGCGACAAGCGCTGCCCCGCGGGCGTGTGCAAGGACCTCCTGACGTACAGCATCATCGCGGAAGCCTGCAAGGGCTGCACTGCCTGCACGCGGGTCTGCCCCACGGGCGCCATCACGGGGGAGAAGAAAAAACCGCACGTCCTCAACCAGGACCTCTGCATCAAATGCGGCGCGTGCTTCGAGACGTGCAAGTTCAAGGCGATCAGGAAGGTATAGAGACAGGCGTTCGACGCGGCGACGCGGAGACTGGGCGACGGGGAGACAAGGGACAAAAAGTCACCTCACCGCTCATGCCTGACGAAATATACGTGGTGGGTAAATACATATGATTAAAATAATCATAAACGGAAAACAAATAAAAGTCCAACCAGACACCACCATTCTCGACGCTGCGCGGCGGAATGATATCTACATTCCGACGATCTGCGACGATCCGCGGCTTGAGCCCTACGGGGGATGCAGGCTTTGCCTCGTCCAGATAAAAGGGATGCCGCGGCTGGTGTCGGCCTGCACCACGCCGGTGACGGAAGGCATGGAGGTGGAGACGACGAACGATCAGATCGAACGTCAGCGCCGCACCATCGTCGAGCTTCTCCTCTCCGACCACCCCAACGACTGCATGGTATGCGAGAAGGCGGGAGACTGCACCCTGCAGGAGCTGGCCTACTTCTACGACCTCCGCGCGAACCGCTTCTACGGCGAGCGGAGACAGTACACGAAAAAGGACCTGAATCCCTTCATCCAGCGGGACATGGAGAAGTGCATCCTCTGCGGAAAATGCGTGCGCGTCTGCGAAGAAGTGCAGGGCGTGGGCGCCATCGACATCTCAAGCCGCGGCTTTACGGCCAAGGTCACCCCGCCGTTCGAAAAAGACCTGGACTGCGAGTTCTGCGGCCAGTGCGTCAGCCTCTGTCCCACGGGCGCGCTCATGGGCAAAGAGGCGCTGGGCAGAGGCAGGCAGAAGGACGTGCGCAAGGTTGAGACCATCTGTCCCTACTGCGGATGCGGATGCAACCTGACGCTTCACGTGAACAGGGATGAGGTGGTGAGCGTTTCCTCCCGTCCGGACACGGTCAACGAAGGCTGGCTCTGCGTGAAGGGGAGGTTCGGCTATAACTTCATCAAGAGCCCGGACCGGCTCAAGACGCCGCTCATCAAAAAGGACGGCGTGTTCGTGGAGGCCTCCTGGGACGAGGCGTTCCAGTATGTGGCGGACCGGCTCATTGCGATAAAAGAAAAGAACGGCCCCGATGCAATCGCGGGTCTTTCCTCCGCGCGGTGCACCAACGAGGAGAACTATCTTTTCCAGAAATTCATTCGCGCGGGGATCGGCACGAACAATGTCGACCACTGCGCCCGATACTGACACAGCGCGACTGTGGCCGGTCTGGCCACCGTATTCGGCTCCGGGGCGATGACGAACTCGATCGCGGAGATCGAGAAAACCGACGTGATGTTCGTCATCGGCTCGAACACCAAGGAAAACCACCCCATCGTCGCCCTCCGGATGATCAAGGCGAAGAAGAAGGGCGCGAAGCTGATCATCGCCGATCCGCGGAGGGTCCCGCTCGTGCGGTTCGCGGACATCTGGATGCAGCACCGGCCCGGCACGGACGTCATGCTCTTGAACGCCATGATGCACGTGATCATGAAAGAAGGCCTCGTTGACAAGGACTTTATCGCGTCCATGACCGAAGGCTATGATGAGGCGTTCAAAAAGAACCTCGAGGACTTCACCCCTGAGGCCGCCGAGAAGGTAACGGGCGTGCCGAAAGATACGATCATCAAGGCGGCGCGGATGTACGTGGAAGCGGACAAGGCCGGCATCTACTATACCATGGGGATCACCCAGCATTCGCACGGCACGGACAACGTGTTCTCCGTGGCCAATCTTGCCCTCATGACGGGAAACCTCGGCAAGGAAGGCGGCGGCGTCAACCCCCTGCGCGGACAGAACAACGTGCAGGGCGCGACGGACATGGGCTGCATTCCGAACAATTATCCCGGTTATCAGGGGGTAAGCCTTCCGGCAATGAAGGAGAAGTTCGAAGAGCTGTGGAAGGCAAAGCTTTCCGACAAGGTCGGGATGACCGCTCCGGACATGCTCGCGGCCGCGGAAAAAGGCGCGCTCAAGGCCATGTACATCATGGGCGAGAATCCCGTTGTCAGCGACCCGGACATGACGCACACCATCAAGGCGCTCAAGGCGCTCGATCTCCTCGTGGTCCAGGACATCTTCATGACCGAAACAGCCGCGCTTGCCCACGTGGTGCTTCCTGCGTCGTCCTTTGCCGAGAAGTCCGGCACCTTCACCAATACCGAGCGGCGCGTGCAGCGGGTGCGGGCGGCAACGAACCTTCCGGGCCAGGCTATGGAGGATTCACGCATCATCATGGAACTGAGCAAGCGGATGAACTATCCGATGCCGTATCAGAGCTCCGAAGAGGTTTTCCAGGAGATCGGCAGAGCATGGCCCGCAATGGCCGGGATGAGCTATTCCAGGCTCGACGCAAGCGGTCTCCAGTGGCCCTGTCCCACCCGCGAGCATCCGGGGACGCCTCATTTATTCTCGGGCGGATTCCCGCGCGGCAAGGGAAGGTTCACCACGGTAAAATATCTGCCGTCCCTGGAACAGGTGGACAAGGAATTCCCCTTCCTCCTTACGACCGGGAGATTGTTGTTCCAGTACCATACGGGCGGCATGACGAGAAGGGTAAAGCCTATCGACGCGGTGTCTCACGAGTCGTACATAGAGATCAACCCCGAGGACGCGGGCATGCTTTCCCTCAAGGACGGCACGCCGGTGAAGGTGACCTCGCGCCGCGGCTCCATAACCGTCAAGACGAAAATAAGCAAGCGGCCCAAGAAGGGGGTCGTGTTCATTCCCTTCCACTTTCATGAAGCAGCGGCAAACATGCTGACGAGCGGCACCGGGCTCGACCCCGTGGCCAAGATCCCGTCGTTCAAGGTCTCGACGGTGAGGATCGAAAAAGCATGAAGTTGAGAAGGTGATTCTATTAGCGGATAGAACGGCTTGAACGACTGAAACGGTTTGAACCGCTTAAACCGATTACCTTAAAGGAAAACACGAGGAGGAATTGCTATGCCCTATGATGCAACGAAGTTAGCTGACTGGCAGATTTCCGAAGAAGCGGAAAAGAAGATGCCCACGCCGGACGAATGGCGCGAGAAACTGGGCCTGCAAAAGGACGAAATGCTGCCCATGGGCCGCCTGTCCAAGATCGACTTTCTGAAGGTCATCAAACGCCTGAAGAACAAGGCCGACGGGAAGTACATTGAGGTGACGGCCATCACCCCGACCCCCCTGGGCGAAGGCAAAAGCACCACCTCGTGCGGGCTGATGGAAGGCCTGGGCAAGCGCGGCGTGAACGTGGGCGGCGCCCTGCGTCAGCCTTCGGGCGGACCCACCATGAACGTGAAGGGCACGGCGGCCGGCGGCGGCAACTCCCTGCTGATCCCCATGACCGAGTTCTCCCTGGGCCTCACCGGCGACATCAACGACATCATGAATGCCCACAACCTGGCCATGGTGGCGATGACCTCGCGCATGCAGCACGAGCGCAACTACAACGACGAGCAGCTGGCACGCCTCACGAAGATGAGGCGTCTCGACATAGACCCCACCCGCGTGGAGATGGGATGGATCATCGACTTCTGCGCCCAGAGCCTCCGCAATATCATCATCGGCATCGGCGGCCGCACGGACGGCTTCATGATGCAGTCCAAGTTCGGCATCGCGGTCGGGTCCGAGTGCATGGCCATCCTGTCCATAGCCAAAGACCTCGCTGACCTGAAACAGCGCCTGAACAACATAACCGTTGCGTTCGACAAGAGCGGCAAGCCGGTCACCACGGGCGATCTGGAGGTCGGCAATGCCATGGCCGCCTTCATGCGCAATACCATTAATCCCACCCTCATGTGCACGGCGGAATACAACCCCTGCCTGGTGCATGCCGGTCCGTTCGCCAACATCGCCGTGGGCCAGTCATCCATCATCGCCGACCGCGTCGGCCTGAAGCTGTTCGACTACCATGTGACCGAGTCCGGCTTTGCCGCGGACATCGGCTTTGAGAAGTTCTGGAACGTCAAGTCCCGTTTCAGCGGCCTGAAGCCCCACGTTTCGGTGCTCACTACCACCGTCCGCGCCCTGAAGATGCATGGCGGCGGCCCCAAGGTAGTGGCCGGAAAGGCCCTGCCCGAAGAGTACACCAAGGAGAATGTGGGCCTGGTTGAAAAGGGCTGCGCCAACATGGTCCACATGATCAACGTCATCCGCAAGTCCGGCATAAACCCGGTGGTCTGCATCAACCGTTTTTACACCGATACGAACGCCGAAGTGGCCGCAGTAAAGAAGGCCGCAGAGGCAGCCGGCGCCCGCTGCGCGGAATCCCAGCACTGGCTCAAAGGCGGCGAGGGAGCACTGGAACTGGCCGATGCGGTCATCGATGCCTGCAACGAGAAAAACGATTTCAAGTTCCTCTACCCGCTTGAGATGAAGCTGCGCGACCGGGTGGCGAAAATCGCCAAGGAAGTGTACGGGGCGGATGGTGTTTCCTGGCTGCCCGAAGCGGAAGCCAAGGCCAAGATGCTGGAAGACGATCCCAAGTACGCGGACTACGCGACCATGATGGTGAAGACCCATCTGAGTCTCACCCATGATCCGACCCTCAAGGGAGTGCCCAAGGGCTGGACGCTGCCCATCAGGGACGTGTTGATCTACTCGGGGGCCAAGTTCCTGTGCCCCTGCGCAGGGTCGATCAGCCTCATGCCCGGAACGAGTTCCAACCCGGCATTCCGTCGCGTGGACGTGGATGTGAACACCGGTTCGGTGTCAGGGTTGTTCTAAAGAAAATCCAGGATCCAAAATTTAAAAGCCCGTTCCGGCATGTCCGGTACGGGCTTTTTTGCGATACAATAATCAGGAAGCTAAGGAACAGGCAACAATTTTGATTGTAGAATCGACCAGCTATTTCTGAATGTTATATGTCAGCAACTCAATCTTTATATCTGGCCACAAATGTTACTGACTCCAAATGTTACCCTATGATGTTATTAGCTCAGACGCTTACTCTCGCGGCAACATCCCTGTCACCCATTCAAGGAATCGCTTTGCATGCTCCGCCATTTCCCTTGCCTCGGCGTGTGTAATTGACCTACCTTCATATTCAACAAGGTTCTTTTTTGCGATGACCCTTGAGACATGTCTGCCCGCTGTTGCAGCCGCCTCGCCGATGATATCGTGAAGCAATCCGACAACCTCCCGGTGGTCGAGTTCGACGCTCCTCACGCCGCCATAATAGACAATCACCGCGTCACTGGCCGAGATCACGGCATGGACAGCCTGAAGCCCGGCTGAGTTCCACTTGCCTTCCGCAAGCGCAAGGTCCAGCATGGAAGCAAAATCATCTGCCTTGGCGAGAAAGTCGCGATACTCGCTCTTGTCAACGGTCCGCGTTTTCCGCTTTTTGGTCATGTAAGCAGCTCTCTGAGCGGCTTGCCGGAAAGCGTCACGCCTTCCTCTTTGACGGACCTGAGCAACGGCAGGGTCTTTTTGCTTCGGAGCTCATCAAGAGTAAAGCAGTGCAGCGAAAGAAGGGAGTTATAGCGCTCGCGAAAGAACGGTGCAAGAGATGCTGACTTTTCCTCCAGATCCGCTTTCATTCGCTCATCCCCGGCAATTGCCAGAACATCGATGTCGCTGCCCCGTTTTTCCGTCCCCCGGACAACACTGCCGTACAGCGTAAGGCTGACCGTTTTTCTCCCGAATTGCGCGACGATCTTCTTCTTCAGATCATCGAGTAACGCGGCCTCGGCTTTGATACCGGGTGCAATGATCATTTCGACCGCTATATTGCCCCGGGAGAGGGAATACTGATACGCGTTCCCGACCCTGCGCTGACGTACTGCGCCGAGTTCGACCAGGGATTCCAATGCCTGGATGGCGCCTCGATGACTCAGCGCGGAAAGCTCGCCGACCTGCCTTCCGCTCAGCGGCTGAGGGGAGGTAGAGAGGACCCGCAGGATGCGGATTTTTGCGGGACTGCCGAAGATGGCTTCAAGAACTCTGCGGATAACCATGAATGGATACTATACTATCCATAATGATAAGTCAAGTACCCACCATGATTTTGACATAAATTGGTCACGGATGGCAAAGTGTAATAATATAGACCTGACCCCAGCGGTTTGACCCCAGCGGTTTCCAGCGGTTTTTATCGGCTGCTGTTCGGGCAGAAAACCAG